>DAIEIW010000005.1:0-5560 GCA_027351205.1 Acidithiobacillus sp. | reverse complement strand
GCACCGATGCCGATATTGCAGGGCGTGATCGTGCTGTGCGCGTTCGCCACGCCGACGATAGGCTTGTCGAAATCCTCATCGCCAAACCCCACCGCGCGCAGCAGGGCCCGATTGGGCGAGCGCTGCACGCCCTGAGTGACGGTCTTACTTCTGCGGTTGTCAGACATCATTACTCTCCTGAGTATGTGTAAGCCGCGGCAACATGCAGCGGAAATTTACAAAATTCTGAGAGCCGGCACGCTGCCGACTCATGCCAGCACTGTCCACGCCATCGTTTTGCCGGCGCGCAGCGGCACGACCGTTTCCTTCCCGAAACGCAGCTCCTCGGGTACCGTCCAGCTCCGCTGCTCCAGGGTGAGAGTGTCCCGGTTGCGCGGCAGCCGATAGAAATCTGGCCCGTGGAAGCTCGCGAAGGCCTCGAACCGATCGAGCGCACCGGCCCGCTCGAAAATCTCGGCATAGAGTTCGATCGCGGCGTGTGCGCTGTAGATGCCCGCGCAGCCGCAGGCGGATTCCTTGGCATGCCGCGGATGCGGCGCGCTGTCGGTGCCGAGAAAAAACTTCGGGTTGCCGCTCGTCGCCGCGGCCACGAGCGCTACGCGGTGCGCCTCGCGCTTCAAGAGCGGCAGGCAGTAATGATGCGGCTGCAACCCACCCTCGAACAGCGCATTGCGGTTGAGCAGCAGATGGTGCGCGGTAATCGTCGCGGCGATGGTGTTGGGCGCCTGTTGGACGAACTCGACCGCCGCGTGTGTGGTGATATGCTCCAGCACCATGCGCAGGCCGGGAAAATCGCGCGTCAACGGCATGAGGTGCCGGTCAATGAATACCGCCTCGCGGTCAAACACGTCCACGGTCGAATCGGTCACTTCGCCATGCAGCAACAACGGCAGATCCTGTTTTTCCATCGCCGCGAGCACAGAATAGACGCGCTTCAAATTGGTTACACCACTCTCCGAATGCGTGGTCGCGCCGGCCGGATAATACTTGACTGCCTGCACAAAACCACTGTGTTTTGCCTTCTCTATTTCTGCTGCCGACATATTGTCCGTGAGACAAAGCGTCATGAGCGGCTCGAAGTGCATATCTGCTGAAAGTGCCGCGAGGATGCGGTCGCGGTAGGCCTGCGCCAAATCGACCGTCGTGATCGGGGGTTGGAGATTGGGCATGACAATGGCGCGCGCAAAGCGCCTCGCCGTGTCGGGGAGTGCCAAGGCCATCACCGCTCCATCACGAAGATGTACATGCCAGTCGTCGGGGCGTGTGAGGATCAGTCGACTCACCCGCAGTGCCGACGGCCCATCCAGGTCAGCGTGGCCGTATATCGAAGGGTCATTGACTCTAGATGCCATTGTTTCTCCTACTGAACTCTCCAATCATAGCACCTTCCTGTCGTACAAAATCAATGTGTAACCATTCTCTTCAGATTTCTGCATGTTCATTGATTCTATTATCCCCTGAAAGTCGAATGCGTACATCATTGAGCCTTATTTTCTCAATGGTGCAACCATTCGCCCTGTAACGACAAACCACCCGTATCCGGGTCGCAAAAAATCGGGGCTGCGATCCGAAGCGGATACAGAATATTCAGCTCTTTGATCTCTGCATGCACTTGTTCCATTGGTGTGCCACGCGCGAAGACCGGTGAATAAACACCAACGGTTCCGGTGTCTCCCGGCGTAAGTGCAATCAGCGCATCGAGCAGTAGGTTATGGGAAAGCGCCATCCCCTCATTGGTCTCCAGGCATACCGCCTCAATCGAGGCGACTGACCAAATACCCCACAAGGCAAAAATCTCCCGCATCGTTAGAAGAAGAGTCTGAGTGGCTGACAATGGCCGTACCCACTCTTGAGGAAGGCTGGTGATTGTGTGCTCATCCACCCAGGCGCCCAAGAAACGTTCATTGGCAAAGCCATCGCTTTGGCGACAGCGACAAAACGCGAGAAATTCCTCGACCTGCTGGCAGGCACTGGCGAGGTCGTCTGTTCTCCGAACGAAAAGAAACAGACGTGTTATTGAAATATCCCACACTGCTTCGGTAATCGTTGTCATCATAATGGGATACGCCTCAATTCGGGCTGCCGTCACATGGCTGCCATGTGCCATTTCGGATTCACGGATTGCACCAGTCGCAGTGACCCGCTGGAGCGGCCTTCTCCAGACGCTCCAGCGCGGCCTGGTGGCCACACCTGCCACAACGGTGGATATCCGCCCGGGTATCCCGGGTCGGGGCGCCGCAATCTTCGCAAGGCAGGCCGGGGGCGCGCTCCACGATCTGGAAGCCGGGCGTATTGCAGACCGGGCATGGGGTACCAAGCTTTTCTGCAAGATCTCGCGTAGCCGAAGCAATGATCTCCATGCGCATGGGGTTCATATGCGCACGCACGTCGGTTTCCAGGAAGGCGCAACCGTTATCCGCCTCGCCGCAGGCCCAGAAAAAGGCCTCACGCAGCGATTCCCAGTCGGCAACCCCTTTGCGAATGCGAGCGTCATCTTCGTGGCGCGGGCGCACTACGATCCCATGTTCGGGAAAATCTGTCGCACGGGCGAATGCCTCGGCCTGCTCCCAGTTGGCAGCGAGCAGATGAGAGAAGTTGGTCTTACCCGAGGCAACACCCACCACTTCGATCTCGAGCGTATCGTCGATCCAGACGAGCATTTCTACGTTCCAGGAAAACAGCCCGGTAAACGGGTCCGGTCCGAAGCTGCCTTCACTAGCGAGTCCCAGGGGCAAATTTGCCAACTCCATGCCGATGCGTGCCTTTTTCCGCGCCGCCTCGATCTGGGTGCCAGCACGGGGGACGTCGCGGGTAAAGGTACCCAACTGGTCCGTGTCAAAACCCGTCACCAGTGCAACTTCGCAGCCAATGGCGGCGGCCAGTATGGGAGCAACAACGTTCTCCTTGCCGTGCTGGGTAAGTAGGGCCACGTTTGAACCTTTATAGATGGCGTTTTTCAAACGCGAATATTTTGCATGCTCTATCTCACGCATTTGATGGCATGACTCCCAAAAAAGCACAGGCTATGGGGTTGCCATGGCAACCCCGACTTCATTTGGTCAATCCGCCACATTCCAATGGGTTCCAACGTGACCGGCACGGAGCCATGCCAAGTAACGGCGCGCTTCATAGATACTAAGAAGAGACGGCTCTTGATCATGGTGATAACGTACGCAGACATAATGCCCTGCCGCCCGTGCGTGGGCGCCGTTGAATTTTTCATGGGACGGAGCCCCCTTTGACGAAATGGCATCAATGTCCTGAGCGAGTTCGAAAGCCGAAAGCCTTAAATCTGCTGCGGGTCTTACCATCTGCCTGAAAAGCGACATAAAACCTCCCATTGCTCCATTCAAGACCGGATCGTCCGGAACACAAATTGCGTTTGTCACGGGACCTCATGGCTCGCACCCGGTATCACATGGGAAAAATACTCTTCATCGGATCCGTCAGTGCGCATAGAGGACGTTGACTGGAGTGCAGTATGGGGAAGGTGCATGATTACTAAAAGTTAAATATATTTACTGTTGTATTTAACAAAGATTAAATGTAATTAGATATGCCCGTCAACGAGCATTTTGAGTGTGGTCAGCCAAATCGATGGTCCTCTGGTCAAGTTTTTTGAGAGTCCGTCAGGCGAGTGCTGTTCTACAATTTCTCATTAAAATGATCACAATAAACGATGGGCCATGACTACCGCCCCTCACGCAACGTGACCCAAAAGGCTCCCAACTCCATCGATATCACTGACCGCTCTCAGTATTCCAATCTAAAAACGGCAGTTATCCCCACTGAACTCGGGGTGTTCACCTAGTAGGATTGAGTTTTTCGTTATGAGGAAGAGTCACCCAATGGGCGGCTGGGAAACCCGCGAGGAGGAGATGGTGCAAATGCATTACTATGAAGATATAGCGAACCACATCGGCCCCGAGCCGTGCTCAGGTATCCGCGAGGATGCCGATCGTGTAGGCCAACCATTGAGTCACGAAAACGGGTTAGTACTGAGTGCCGACGCTGTCACCCTTGCGAAAGGCAACATGCCCGCATGCGCTAATGCATGATGTGCAGGCAGTTCGGCGTGGTCTGCGAACCCGGCATAACATATACGCCTTTTGTTTAGGAACCAGGAGAGCTCTGGTCTGACCACCGCTGGCAGCATCAGGCGGTGGCCCGCATCGGGAGGGCGAGGAGCCGAAGCCGATGATGCATGGACCAGAGAAGTCAGACTCCTCCATATTGTTCAAGCTCTTCAATGGGGTTTACTCGTTGTCCATCACGCTACGTAACTACATATCTTTCAACTTAATTGACGGTACTAAATTTTTCTGTTGGGCCCTATCTATCCGCCGTGCGGCGTCCTGTAGCATTGGTACCCAGCTTTCCCGGCGACGATCAATAGGCGCGGAGATACTGAGGCCGGCATTCCAGGGCAATTGGCTGCGGAGCAGCACTCCGAGACAGCCGACGCCAATCTCGGCTTCCTCATTGTCCAGCGCATAGCCACGTTCAAGTCCGCTTTGAGCGTCTTTCCAGAGGGCATCGGCATGGCAAAGGGTATGTACAGTAAGCGCCGGCAAGCCGGTGCGGGTGGCATAACTCCGGACAGCAGCTTCGCCATTCAGTGCCAGCATGAGCTTGCCGACGGCGGTGGTGTGTAGCGGCGCGCGACTGCCAATCACCTGCTCCACCCGCATCATCCGCGACGAGGTAGCGCGCTCTACATAGACAACTTCGTCGCCCTCCTGGATGGTGAGGTTCACCGTCTCCTGCACCTGATCGCGCAGCCAGGCCATGATGGGCCGGGCGATGGCGCGCAGGTCGCTGCGGCCATGGGCGAGTTGCGCCCAGTCTTGCAAGCGCGCGCCGAAGCGGTAATGGCCGCCAGCGTCGCGGGCGATCAGTTGATTGTCCTGCGCGGAGGCCAGAATGCGGAAGGCGGTGGAGGGTGCGAGCCCGGTGATGGCGGCGAGTATTTTGAGTGATGCGCTGCCACCCTCCGCCGCGAGGGCGTCCAGCAGAGCACGCAGGCGGGCGATAACCTGGATAGAGGAGTTTCTGTCGGTGTTAGATGTTGACATAAAATATTCCGTATCGTGGAAACGGTTGCCCATTGCGGAATCATACGGCCTTGCTTAGAGTGGATGCAATTTCTTTTTGTCACAGGATGATCGCATTATGACCGCCCATACCGCCCATACCGCTTTGCCCGCCAGCGCCCCCGCCTTTTGCGCCGGCATGTTCCACTTTGGTGAATCCTGGCCGAATTTCGCGGAGTATGGTCGTAGTGCCGCCATTGCCGCCGGACACAAGGCCATTCCCAATCCTGCGGCCATGGAAGCCGTCTACCAGACCCTGCTCATGGCCGACGCCCTGCGTTACTGCACTTTGCAGATCTGCGCCGCCAAGTCCTCCGGACATCCTGGCGGCTTCGCCTCCAGTGCGGAGGTGTATGCCGCGCTGGTGATGCTCGGTCACACCAACATCGTCACCGAAGTGGGTCACCACGCCCCCGGTTTCTACAGCGCCATGTTCCTCGACAGCTCGCTGGAGGACATGGGTATTC
>DAIEIW010000239.1:0-7284 GCA_027351205.1 Acidithiobacillus sp. | reverse complement strand
TTGCTGGAAAAACGGCCGGATTCGGGTATCTGGGGCGGGCTCTGGTGCCTACCGCAGGCGGCGCCCGATGGCGGCGAATTTTCCATCCTTTGCAACGATACCCATCCTCCGCTGGAAGACACCCCCGCCGTACGACAATTTTTGCAAGAGGCATGGTCGCGTCGTTTGAGGCTGGATCTCCAGTTGGTGGCGCTGGAGGAAGAACAGCAACATGTTTTTACCCACTTCCAGTTACGTTTTCGCTGTGCGCGTGCGCGCGTTTTGGATCGCGCTGTTGCGGATTCGGCCGCCACTTTGCGCTGGTATCGCCCCGCAGACGCCCTGACACAAGGCTTGCCCACGCCCATTCGGCGGATTCTACGGAATCTCGGCGGAGGTCCCTGATACTCGAATTCCAGGATCCGCTATCCGTCCAGAAGGGAACAAACGAATAATTTCACACCCCAAACACTCTACCCCCATAGAGGTGATCTGGGCGGAATGCGCAATGGAACCGGTATCTGCACTTGCCTGCGTGCGCCAGATGAAGCCATCCGTGAGACTTTCCGGGGTGCCCATTTGCCGGTACACAGATGGCATGATGGGGACATGATCGCCGTACCAAGCAAATATCCCTTCGCGCGGTCCACGGCCCAGGGTATCCCGGATCATCCCAGCCATGTGGTCGGCGTTCATCAGATGGCGCATATAGACCGTGAGATCCCGGCACGAATCGGGGATGCTCGAGGCGTAGAACAAGTCCGCATCACCTTCACGTGGCGACTCCAGATGCAGGGGGCCGTGATTCTCCATGGTTATGCAAAAGATAAACAGTGGTTTTTCTACAACTGACGAAATAATATCACGGACTTTATTGGCGATCGCGATATCGCCTGTATATTGGCCATCCTTGTCGCCGGGTGAAAACTCACGAATATCGACAAATCGGCTGAATCCGCTCTGTGGATAGATATTGTGGCGATTATAGAAGCTTGCCGGATATGGATGAATGCAGATGGTTTCATAACCTAAATTTTGCAGATGGCTTGCCAAGGACGTAAAGCCGCGTAGGGCGAGCTTTCGGTAAGGGTTAAAACGGTGAACGCCGATATCCGATTCGGCCAATCCCGACAGAAAACCAAACTCAGTACGGACTGTGTTGGCGCCCCATGCAGGCACTTGCACCTTTCCGGCCCAAATGGCCTCCCGCTCGATCTGCGCGAATCCTGGGAAAAGGTTCTTGCGAACCTGATCATAAAAACGATCGGCACGAAAGAACGATTCACTCTGCACAACAACGATGTTGGGTAACCTGGGCGGATCGATTGCTGGCACCGGGAGATCTGCGAACGGGGTGGCGATATGGCAGGGACCATGTTCTTCCTTGGCATAGAACCAGATGCTGCCATAGAAGCCAAGCGCATTCATGTCCACTATCGGATCATAGCTCAGGTCCTGCTTTCTCCGGTTCCCCACCCAAATAAGTGCCGCCGCAAGCAGGAAAAGTGCGCCCACATACTCCCCAAAATCCATCCAGCCCAAGCTTTCAGGCAGAGGGTGCTCAAAGGTGAAACCAACATAAAGCGCAAGGACAAAGGCCAGGATTGCGGCGATGCCCCGTGCAAGGCCCAGAAAGGGCAGGTATAAACGCGGGTGTCTGATGGCATCGGTAAAGTAGTCGAAGTCCTGGTAGGTAAAGGGTTCACGCAACGATTCATATTTGGCGTTATTGACCATAACCACCAGAAAAAGCAAGGCCGTGGTAATCGTGAGCGCGAACCATGGCCTTTCCACTATGGCCAGGATGAGCCCATAGAGCGCGAAATAAATCCCCCCTTGCAGCACATGGGTAAAAAATGGGCGCTGCCAAAAAACCCGTATGCGAGGCCGGAGAACCCACTCCAGGGCATACTCGACAAGATACAACGCCGTACTTGAAGTGGATCACCCCGATGCCGCCGGGAGCCAGCCGCGTCAGCAACTGTGCAAAAAGGCGTTCGCCCCGCTGCACCGGAATATGCTGAAACACGATAAACGAATGGATGAAGTCGTAGGTGCCCTGTTGAGCACCAGGTTGCGGAAAGCACTTACGTGGTGATTCATTTTTGGCCTGAGCGCAGGTTCATCTGTTCCCGTACCGTCATGGCGCAATATCGGCTTCCCAGTTTTCGACCTGGAGATGCTCCACACGGGTGAACTCACGCAGATTTCTAGATACCAGGATCAGCCTGCGTGCGCTGGCCTGGCCCGCAATGAGGACGTCATACCCTCCAATTGGAGTGCCTTGCGCCGAAAGTATCGCCCGAATTTCCCCGGCTCGACGCGCATCGTCCTGATCGAACGGAACCACCTCGAAACGCAAGCCATCGACGATGGCTAAATTCCGCTCCACGCGGTGGCTCTTGAAAGCTCCAAAATACAACTCGTGCATCACGATGGACGACAAACCAATGTCCGCTGGCAGGTAGCGGCGAAGGCGTTGCGACACCAGCCCTGCCGGCTCGTTGAGCACCGCGATGATGGCGTTGGTGTCGAGCAGGAAGCGCATCAGGGGAAAAGTGCAGTCAACTCTTGCCGCTCCTGCGGAGCAGGTTGGGCCGCAACCGCCTGCACAAAGTCGGCATCCAAGGTGCCGGCAAGCGCATCTAGCCAAGCCCAGTCGGTCGGGATTGGCTCAAGAATCACCGCCTCGCCGTGCCGCCGGATACGCACCACTTCACCTTCGAACCGAAAGGCCTTGGGCAAACGCACCGCTTGCGATCTGCCAGACCAGAACACTTTTGCCGTTTCCATGGGGCCTCCATGCAATACATAGCAAAAAGATATGCCAAAAACCGAGTGACGTCAATTTACCCGCCTGTCGCAGTCCTCTTGCGCGGATGTTCTGTGCCGCGTTCATATCGGCATGCGCTTCATGCCCACAGTGCAGGCAGTGGAACACTGACCCTGACGCCATATTTCGTACCGCATATCCGGCAGGATATACGGTCGATATCGTCAGCGGTGGACATGGCCAGTTCTTTGAAACGCCAAACATCGAGACGCTGGCGGAAGCGATCGGCAGGAGATTGGACGGGCACCGTCAGGTTAACAAAAAAGCAGGAAATCTCCCGGCTCTGCCGGAGGGGCAGTAGATGTTTGATATATAGAAGATTCCATCGGAGAACCGATGTTGTGAGCCGCCAAGGACACCATGGAGGAGGTATTGAGCCTAAGGCAACAATTTCCGGGACATCGCCCTAAATGCCTGCCGAGCTTGATAGCCTTGTCCACACCCTTTCCGAGCCGCCCGCTGGGATCGCCTGGGCATGGGCCCTGGAGCGCAATGTGGCCGCTCCGCTGGAATCCCAGGTGCTACGCACCATCGCTGCCGTCCCAAAGCGTCTCCCGACACCAGGCGAGCTTTGGTTATGGTTCGCCGAGCCGCTTGCAACGCGGTCTAACGAATTCCTTCCACATCTGGACCTAGGCGAGCAGGCTCGAGTATTTCGCTTCCATGACGAGGCTAATCGCTGGACCTGCGCCGCCGCACGTGCCGGCCTACGGGCCCTGCTCGCCGGCATGCTGGGCGCGACCCCGCAGAGTCTGAGTTTTGTCTCTGGCCGCAAGGGCAAATTGCTCCTGCCATCGGCACCGATCCATTTCAACGTGAGCCACACGCGCGGCTTAGTGGCGATCGCTATTTCCGGCAGCCAAGTGGGCATTGATGTCGAACCTGTCCGCATGACGACGGATTTGATGGATATCGCCCGCCTCGCCTTCGCGCCCGAGATGCAGGCAGCGTTGCACGACTGCCGAGACGAGACCCTGCAGGCGAGGATGTTTTTCCGTTTCTGGACGTTAGGGGAGGCCTACATTAAGGCGACCGGCGAAGGCATATCTCAAGGGCTAGCAAGCTTTATCTTCGAACGCGACGCTGCGAAACTGGCCCGTGCCAGCCCCGGCTGGGGTCCTGCGTCGCGTTGGCGTTTTCACGCAGGTGCACCGGGAGACCGGTAAGGAGTGGGGGGTGCAAGTCCACTACGATGAAGGAGTGGCGACCCACATCGGCCTCGAGCCGTGCGCCGGCGTCCGTGAGGACGTCGGCGAAGCGCCGTTAGGGGTAGGTACAAGCTGTATCCTTGTCGAAAGACCGTGGGACAACCCCATCGTTTCGACCTCCAATAGCTTGGGATGCAGTGTCCTCGGATAGCAGCAACACGTTCGGACAGCACGTTGGTATCCAACAGGAACATCAGGCGAAGTCTGCCGGACGGAGGTGGATGCTTACCTTCGGCACCGTAAATTCCTCGCTGTCAGGCAGGGCAAGCGCATCCGCGATATTGCATCGCTGTCCGGTGATTCGCTGATATTCCTCGATACTCAGCAGAACATGAGACGGAAGCCCTCGGTCCGTGATGAATACTGGCCCGCGTTTTGCTGCCCGTTTGGCTTCACTCGCTTTTTGGTTGAACTCGCGGCTAGATAGGGTGGTGATGGTCATGGAATCTCCCCATGTCGGAATCACGTAGATAGGTTACTAGGTTGGTGCGTGGAATGCAAAAACGGTGTGCCCGGTGCGTTGCCCGAAAAATCGGCACCACCGCTGTAAGATCACTATATGTGTCAATCAGCGTCGTCAGCTGAACAGCCATCAGCGCCTAAAATTGAACACATGACGGAAGGCCTACCGATATCCTAGCAAGTTATTATTATTTCAGAAACACGGGGGGCTGGCTATTAGTCAATGTGGTCAATTACGATGCTGATTTCGCCCCGAAACTGTTCAATCACTGGCGCTGTTTGACATCCTCAAGTCGGGGAAACCGTTTAACCCCAAATTGGGAGTTGCATAATGCCGTCCAAGACGGTATCTGACACTGGGGGTCCTTAGAGATCATGGCCAGCCATAGGACAGTTTGTCGAAGAGGCAGCATGGGAGCATACTCAGCACAGAAATATGATGTTGCAGAGGCACTGATGAAACTCCCTGGCTCGGAACATGCGTATATAGACGACCAAAAGCTGGTCGGGTATTGCCTGAATCCTGAGCATCCAGAAGGACGGCATAAAGCGCGGGTGTTTTACTCTGCCTTGGGCCTCAGCCAAAGCGATTGGCCTCTACTCAAAGAGGCACTGCTTCATGCGGTAGAGCATGAGACCGTTGAGGTGGCGGGAGGAAAAAATTATGGCACAATGTACTTGTTGGATTTTGTGATGTGCCTTAGCGACAAGTCCGCTACGGTAAGGTCTGTTTGGATTGTTCGGCAGATGGAGGAATTTCCTCGTTTAGTCAGTTGTTATGTGCACAAATCGGCACTCTGGGGTGATTGATGAAGGTTCTGGATGTGGTGGCGCTAGTGCGGGAGGACCCACAAAACGGTTTGCACCGTGGACAGGTGGGTACCATTGTCGAAACGATTGCGCCGGGGCAATACTTGGTGGAATTCGCCAACCTTAATGGGGAGGCATATGCGTTCTTGGGACTTCCAGAACACGACTTATTGAGATTGCATCACCAGCCGACGCTAAAAGTCGCCTAAAACATTCATTATTTTTGGAGCCGGTGCATGCGCCTTCTCATGATCAAACAGGCTGCGCTACCAAAAGAAACGCGCCTCCCAGGTGGTTGTTGGACTGCCAGGCTGGCGAGAGGCATCATCGATTCGAGAGGCTGCAAACAATGGGACCGGGTGGGAATGCCTACCAGCAAGCCGCAAGATATGTCGGCTGACTGGTATGCCATCCCTGAAGAATATGCAGATCATACACTGGTATCACTTGACCACCTGTGGGCAGAGTGTCCGATGAATTCTGCTGGGATGCCCGTCCCACCGCTTTGGGAGTCTGTGCCCGATTTCAATGACGACATGGATACTTCAGAGTGTGGGCACGAATAAACTGACGCGATCGGCGTAATAGCTTTAAGGGTTCCGGCAGCACATTCTCAATGGAAGCTATGCAGCGGAAGCGGCCATTGAGGCTCTTTGGCCTAGTTGGATTGCGCTTGGATGAAAATGCCATATACTCATTTACTAGGTGACATTGAGGATCGGAGAGAAAATATGCGCCCATCCCTCGCCGTAGAACTTCATCGCAATGCTGTGCGCGAAGCTGTAAGCCGCTTTCCCGCAACGAATCCGCGTGTGTTCGGCTCAGCAATATGTGGTACTGATGAAGACGGCAGCGACCTCGATCTACTGGTCGATGCGCTGCCAGGTGCAACGTTGTTCGATCTAGGTGGCTTGCAATGTGAGCTTGAGTCTTTGCTTGGCGTCCACGTCGATCTGCTGACGCCCGCTGACTTGCCGTTGAGCTTCCGCGCCAAAGTGCTCGAAGAAGCGCAACCTGTATGACCGAGAATCGGCTTCCTGACTACCTTGATCATATAAAACAAGCAGCGACAGATGCCTGTAGCTTTGTGGAAGGCATGGATAAAATTGATTTCATAAATGACAAGCGCACTCAGCAAGCTGTAATTATGAATCTTATCATCGTCGGTGAGGCAGCGACTAAAGTAATGGATACATAAGCAGCGGGATCTGCCGTTCGATATTTGCGATGAAGGGAAATCAACGCTTCCAGTATTTAGTCATGCTTATGCGGATAAAGCATATACCATTTGCGTAATGCCACTAGACTCCAAATAGATTCCACCACACCAAATGGCCAAGTGCCAGCAAGAAAGCCGTATGCAGCAGAACCTAAACACGAAAACGCGAAGGCCAGAGTAAACCAGGATGACCGCGCTTCAAAAGCATAAAACAACATCATCAGCGTTACGACCGATGCCCCGTAAAGTGTCAACATAAATGTCTCTCCTACACCATTAGTTGCGCGAACCGCTTTCCATCGTTTTCACCCAGATAGAACTGCAGCGCGAGGGCTATCCAGCCGAGAGCGGCGGACGTGGCTACGAACGGTTTGAACTGGTGTTCCCGTGTCACGCCCCCCTGCGAAGGAGACCCGGTCAATCCCGCATCCCTTGTAGACTATCCACGAGTACCCTATCCGCCAAATCCATACGGATAAAACCCAGCCGGGGATATTCCATATCCATGATGGTGAACAAAGTAATTGAGAGTGCCGCGGCAAAGAGAATGGTCTGTAACCAGGATATCTTGGGACTGGAGGCCATGCCGTAGCCCGCGAGCAGGGCGGCTATCAGCGCCACGCCAAATAATAGGCGGACTTGGGCAGCAGGTCCAGGCGCAGATAGGCGGTTCCAATGGCATTGGCTTCTTGAGCAATCAGGACCTGCCGCTGCTGGAAGCCTGTAGCGGCACCCGAAAGCGTAAACCCCAAAAGCAGTCCGATCAGGGTAAA
>DAIEIW010000223.1:0-6087 GCA_027351205.1 Acidithiobacillus sp. | reverse complement strand
GCTGACCAGCACGGCCGGCGGGGAGAAGTGCTGCAGCAGCAGCTGATCCGCGAGCGACTGGAGATTGACTGCAGGTCTCATCATCAGTAACTCCTTGGTACCCCCTGACATGGCAGGGGTAAACGCGGGTGGAAAGGCTATCGGATAAGTCGCTATCAGGGTCTCACGTCGCCGGAACAGTCTCGACTTGGCGTTCAGTGGTGCGAAGAGTGTAGTGAAGGAGCCGACCGCTTCCGCGCTCCCGAGAAACAGGACGCCGCCGGGGGTCAGGCTGTAATGAAACAGCGGCATGAGCTTTTTTTGAAGCTCCGGAGTCAGATAGATCAGGAGGTTGCGGCAGATGAGAATATCCAGCTTGGTAAACGGGGGGTCCATGATGACGTTCTGCGTGGCGAAGGTCACCATTTCCCGGATCTCCTTGCCGACCCGGTAGCGGTCATCCTCTTTGACAAAAAAACGCCGCAGGCGCTCGGGCGACACGTCTGCGGCGATGTTGGCCGGATAGACGCCCAGGCGGCCCCTGTCTATCGCATCCCGGTCCAGGTCGGTAGCAAAAATCTGCAGCGAAAAGCTTTCTTCGGGTCGCACCTGATCCAGCGTTTCCTTGAAGGCCATTGCCAGAGAATATGCCTCTTCGCCGGTTGAACAGCCGGCCGACCAGGCCCGCAGAACCACGCCGGCCGGTCGTCCTTTCAGTAGCGCCGTGATGGCATCTTTCTGTAAATGCTCCCATGCCTCCGGGTCGCGAAAAAAACTGGTCACACCGATCAGAAGTTCCTTGAAGAGGAGCTCCACCTCCTGGGGGTTTTCCTGCAGATAGCGGACATAGGAGGCGATCCGGTTGATCTGGTGAATGCTCATGCGCCGTTCGATCCGGCGGTAGACAGTGTTCTTCTTATAGAGGGAGAAATCCTGGCCGGTCCGGGCCCGCAGCAGGATCAGGACCTTCTCCAGGCCGCTTTGGTCTTTATCTTCCAGGGTCAACTCGGTTGTGGTGATGGTGCGTACGTGGCTGAGAAAGCCAATGATTTTTTCGGGAAGGTGCTCCGCCGGGGCTATCAGGTCGGCCAACCCGGCATCGATGGCACTCCTCGGCATGCTGTCGAACTTGGCAGAGGCAGGCTCCTGAACCAGCGCTACTCCCGCCTTTTCCTTGATGGCGCGCAGTCCCATCGTGCCGTCCGAGCCCATGCCGGAGAGGATGACACCGACGCTGAGCTCTTTACGGTCTTCAGCCAGCGAACGAAGAAAGAAATCGATCGGCAGGCGCAGGCCGCGGGGGGCAACCGGATCGAACAGGTGCAGCACGCCGTGCAGAATGGACATATCTTTGTTGGGAGGAATCACATACACGCAGTTCGGTTTGACCCGCATCCGGTCCCTGACCTGGAATACCTCCATCCCGGTGACCCGCTGGAGCAGTTCGGGCATGACCCCCTTGTGGGTCGGATCCAGGTGCTGGACGATGATAAAGGCCAGGCCGCACCCTTCGGGCACATGCCGCAGGAACTGTTCCAGCGCTTCCAGGCCGCCGGCTGAAGCGCCGATGCCGACAATCGGAAAGGGAGCGAACTCTGACGCTTCCGCAGAAGGCTTGGCCTGCTTATTGTCGCTGTCAGCGAGATTTGTTTGATGTCTCATGAGGCTAGAATATCAGTATTTTACCTATTACCCTAATTATATTGTGGCCACAAAAATTAACTGTACCGGGATATAGCCTGCCCGGTCACCGGCGGTAGGGGCCGAATGCCGAAATGTCGGCATGTTGCACCATGAACAGGGGGTGAAAAATAAGATTGTTATCCGCAACGCCTCCCTCAGTATGCTGAGGTTCCACCACATGCTGAGGGGCCCGCACCGCTTGATACTGCCTGAAGCTCCTCCCCTGTAGATCTAATACACCGTTAATTCTACTGATTATACCATTTCGCTGTTTATTCGCTTGTTGGCCGACTACTTGCTTTTACTGCCATAAGATTCTGGTTAATTCACGCCACTGTAATTTCTTATTATCTCGGCAAGGAGGACGTATCTGTTGGAATGGTTGTGTTTTTATTCCGCCGGCGGGAAGAACGCGGAGCTATGCAGTAGAGGGTTTGTCAATAATAGTGATGGTAACAGTTTTCGAAAGGAGGGTTTATGAAAAGTTTTGAGTCACACAAAGCGTATCTGGTTTTTATGTTAATTATGGGTGTTTTTATCAGTATCCTGCCAGGATGCGGCGGGGGTGGAGGTGGATCCTGGAATGAACCGGTAAGTTCTATTTCGGTAACTTCCACAGACCCTGCCAATGCTGAAACAGGTGTCTTCCTCAACACGAAGATCAACGCCACCTTCAGCGGGGCGGTGGATCCGGCAACGATCAACCCGGCAACCTTTATTGTCAGGCAAGGGGCAACTCCGGTTGCAGGTACGGTGACCTTCACTCCCGTTACGGCGGTCTTCAGCCCAAGCGGCGGCAATCTCACAGCCAACACTACCTATACCGCCACGATTACCACCGGGGTCAAGGACACGGCCGGCAGGGCGCTGGCAAGCAATTACGTGTGGAGTTTTACTACCGGTACCACGGTGGACAACACCCTGCCAACGGTAACCAGTACCATTAATGCCAACGGCGCCACCAATGTGCCGCTCAATACCAAAGTCGGCGCAACGTTCAGCAAGCCGATGGACTCCACGACGATCACCCCCACAACGTTTACCGTTATGCAAGGTACAACGCCTGTCCCGGGCACGGTAGATTACTCCGGTCTGGATGCGGTATTCACCCCGGCCGGCAACCTCCTGACCAACACCGTCTATACCGCAACGATCACGACCGGCGCCAAGGACCTGACAGTGCCCGGCAATTCACTGGCGAGCAATTATGTCTGGAGCTGGACCACAGGTGCGACGCTGGATACAGCCGCGCCCAAGGTAGTTACTGAAAGTCCTGCTAATCTGGCTACCGGTGTAACGGTCAACAGCGTGGTCCGCGCAACGTTCGACAAGTCGATGGATCCGTTAACGATCAGCACCCTGACCTTTACCCTGAAAAATGGCGCCGCTTCGGTTTCAGGACAGGTCACCTATGATGCTCTGTCCAAGGTTGCAACCCTGAAACCAGCCGCCAATCTCTTGCCCAATACCAAGTATACCGCCACGGTCACGACCGGGGCCAAGGACCTGGAAGGTAATGCACTGGCAGCCGGGCTTGTACCCAATCCATGGACCTTTACCACGGCAAATATCATAGTTGTCCCCGCAGCAGGTCCGGTACCGCTCGGTTCGGCCGGCACCTTCGGGATCATGGCAACCGCCGCGATCACCAATACCGGTAACTCCATTATAAATGGCGATGTTTCCCTGGAGCCGGGTTCCTCCATGGTTGGATTCCCCCCGGGAGTTGTCAACGGTGCGACACACATCAATGACACCGTGTCTCATCAGGCCAGGGCCGACCTGCTGGTAGCCTACAACTTCGCCAAGAACCTGCCACCGGGAACGACCGTCTCCGGCGGTGCTGACCTGGGCGCACTGAATCCTGGCGGTGTTCTGCCCCCGGGTACCTATACCTCCGGCAGTACGATGCTGGTTTCAACCCCGCTCACACTCAATGGCAGCGCCACCGATGTCTGGATCTTCCAGATCGGTTCCTCGCTGACAACAACAGCTAATGTTATCCTGGGACCCGGTGTCCTGGCCAAGAACGTGTTCTGGGTGCCTACCCTGGATGCGACGGTTGGAGTGGGCAGCAACTTCTCCGGCACCATTGTGGCTGGCAGGGATACCACTGCAAAGACCGGTGCCGTCATTAGCGGCAGGATTTTGACCGGAGCGACCCTGGCCGGCACGATTGCCCTGGACAACACTACCGTTAACGTGCCTGCACCCTAAGGCATGAGTTGCCCGATATGAACGCAGGGCAGGAAAAGGGGAGACAGGTTGCAGCTGACCGTCAGGCCTGGCTCCCTTTTCCACCTTGTGACAATTCAATTGGATGAAAAAGCCACGTACACCAAGTTCACAAATTATTTATCGATAAAAGGAGGTAGTAGATGGGAAAAGTATTTTCAAAGAGTTCTATCATGAAGAAGATGGCGCCGGTGTTGCTGGCCTCTGTCTTTCTGCTCCCCTTGTCTGCCCGCGCCGAGGTAAAGGCAGGCAGCGTTGAACTGACACCGTTTGCAGGTTACAACTTCTTCGAAAGGCAGCAGAATCTGGAAGACAGCCCGGTGGTTGGCGGACGGCTGGGCTATAATATTACGAATAGACTGGGTATCGAAGGCACCTGGGAATTCATGAAAACCTACGTTGATAACAAATCAATAGGTGCCACCAGGCAAGGGCAGTTTGCACGTCCCACCAGCGACGTGAATATTACCCAGTTCAATCTTGGTCTCATCTATCACTTTATACCCGAGGGTGTTTTCAACCCCTACATCGTTGCCGGTTACGGAGTCAATCACTACAGCCCAAAGATCAATAACAAAAATATGTCCCTGGTTGACGTCGGAGTAGGGGCGAAATTCTGGATGACGGACAATATCGCGCTCAGAGGCGATGTCAGAGATAACATGATTTTTGATGAGCATATCCACAATGTAGAAACCACCCTGGGGGTTGTCTTTGCATTCGGTGGAGAGTCGGCAAAGACCGCATCTCCTTTGGACAGCGACGGTGACGGGGTGGTCAATTCGCTCGACAAATGCCCCAATACCCCCGCCGGTGTTGCCGTTGACAAGGACGGCTGCCCGCTTGATTCAGACAATGATGGCGTAACCGATAACCTCGACAAGTGCCCCGGTACACCTGCCGGTGTCAAGGTTGACATGAATGGTTGTCCGCTCGATTCCGACAAGGACGGCGTACCCGACTATCTCGACAAATGTCCCGGCACACCTGCTGGCGTTGTCGTTGACAGGGACGGCTGCCCACCCGTGGTTGTCGTACCGGCCCATGTGAAGGCAGCGGCCGCCAAGAGATTCTGCAGCAAGCCGGCTGTATTGGCGATCAATTTCGACAGCGACAAGACCGACATCAAGCCCGAGTACCATGATGAGCTGAAGACCGTTGGCGACTTCCTCAGTTATTTTCCCAATGCCAAGGGCGAAATTTCCGGCCATACCGACAGCACCGCCAGCAAGGCGCATAACCAGGATCTTTCCGAGCGTCGTGCGGCAAATGTCGAGAAATACATCAGCACAAAGTTCGGGGTTAATCCCGGCCGCATAACCACCAGAGGCTATGGCGAGAGCAAACCGGTCGCCAGCAACAAGACCAAGGCCGGCAGGGCAAAAAACCGCCGTATCGTGGCAAACTTTACCTGCGAGTAATATAGACGCCCCAAGTAATACAGGCCTGCACAACAACGCCCTTCCGGAACATTCCGGAAGGGCGTTGTTGTGCCGTACGTGTTTATCTGCAATTCAATTCATGTGTATCCGGAGGTACGCAGCAAGCCGTCATATGTGATGGCTTCGTTAAATACGGCGGCGATTTATTGATGGATTTTATGCGGATTTTATCCGTCTTATTAATATTTCCAATATTATCCGACTGTTGTGTCGATAAAAAATTGCAGTTAATTCATGGCACGGTACGTGTAGATACTTACACCAGACACTAACAAGTGTCTCCTTCTTGTAATGCCGGGTAGTCCGCTGCCCGGTCTTTTTTTAGTTAAGCCTATGTGTGTTTGCCTGCCGGTTAACTGACCGCCGTCATGACCAATCCTTCAAGCACGAGTTAGCCGGAACAATATAAGGATGCGGCTGTCTGTCTGACTTTAGCCGCATCATCGCAACTGTTCACAGTCCCTAAGGAGGGGACACCTATGATCGTATGTAAAGGGATTTCAAGGATGTTGTGTCTGGCAGTGCTGCTGATCACCGCCGTGGCCGGGTGCGGAGGCAATGACACCGTTGTTCCGAACTCCAACAAGGCTGTAACCGCTTATTCCATTGCCGGGGCTACCGGGACCGTGGATGAATCCGCCAAGACAATTGCGGTGACCGTGCCCTATGGGACAAACGTAACCTCACAGGCGGCGACCTTCACGACAAGCGGGTCTGGAGTAAAGGTCGGCACGGCGGAGCAGACGAG
>DAIEIW010000206.1:0-11486 GCA_027351205.1 Acidithiobacillus sp. | reverse complement strand
CCCCGACAAGATGACTGCCTACCGGCGGTGCCGAATATTGGTGTCAGGCTTTCGGATCGGAAGGAGTGCTAGGATTCACAGGCAACCACCTTCCCGAGCAGTAAGTTAATGGTGATCCAAAGATCTCTGATCAGCATTGTGGCCATGGATCAGACCGGTAGCTGGGGTGTTAATTTGTGGCGTATGCGGAGCGCTGTCGTAGTGACTACACACCGAATCGACCAATTTTATGTATAGCATCATGATACCGCACATACCAAATGGCCAGCATTAACAGGGCTTACAGCCAGCACGACATGCGCACTATACATAATCGCGAGGTATGCATAACGCTGCTTATGTGTATGTACACATAAGCAGCGGGAGCGGACATTGAGTGGATAAGACCGTACCATTACCTGGACGTTGATAACCAGATCGGTTTCTGGGCAAAGGGAACCTCTTTTCGGAGCTTGTCAGTGTCCAGAAACCGGGTGTTCAAAAAACGTTCATTTTTTAACGTTACTCAGCAAGTCGTATATAACAAAATAATCAGCCTGCTTAATAGAGCATTTCATGGTAAAATAAATACTATAAAAAACGCCAACCACTGGGAGCATAGTATTGCGCGTAGCATTAAGCATTAATTGCCTCTCTTAATGCTTCCTGAAACCGATTAATGTACGACTGTAAAACCATCTGATCACTGGATTCGCCGCACATGATTTTTTTACCGATGATTTCTAAAGTGCGGCGGTATTCGGTATGGGCAATATCAACTGCGCTGCCTTCGAGCCCCAGGCCCTTGATGCGGGCGGTAGCAGGGCAACTCTGAGATGTCCATGGAGCAATTTTTATAAATAGTTCAGGGGCTTGGACGACGAGAGTTTGTATGGCTGAATGGTAAGATACACTATGTGCGTAAAGGCTAAGGAGCCCTTGGGGCATAGCGATACTGCATGGCGACGTCTGCTTATTCAGCCAAACGTGCAACTCAGGCATGAGCATAGGGGCTGCGATAGCATAACCTTGTGCCATGGGAACATGGATAGCGCTCAGGGCGCCGAGGATCTCGGCGCTTTCCGCCCCTTCCGCAATGACATCCACATGCATGGCGTTGCCCAAGTCCAGCAACGATTTGATGAAGTACAGATCTTCTGGTTTGCGACCTAAATGACGTACGAAGGCCTGATCAATCTTGATTTCGTCTACTGGTAAGTTCTTGAGGCGCAAGAGGGATGCATAGGCACTGCCAACATCATCCAGGGCAACACGATAACCCAATTTCCTGAAATCTGCGATGCCAGATATGGCCAGATCCTGAGAGAAGAAATCGCTGCTTTCCAGCAGTTCCAGGATGACGCGCTGTGGGGGAATGTTCGTGGCGGTTAGAAGGGCGAGAAGCTTTTTCCGATCGTCAGGATTGCAAATAAATTTTGGCAATATATTGATAGATACCCATATGTCATCACCGGTACCAACCCCGTTTTGCATGTCTTTCTGAACCTGTGCAATTACGCCAGAGGTCAGCGCCCATTGATCGCCATTGCGGAGCTGGGGTAAGAAATCATCAGGAGCGATCTCGCCGGTTGTGTCACTCAACCGGGCCAAAGCTTCTATACCCACTACTTTTCCTGTACCAAGTTCAAGAATAGGCTGATAGCGTACGCGTAGCCCTCCGTGATAAAGCAAATGCAGCACATGAGGTAAATGGTTTTCTGCGACATCCTTCTTATCAGGTGGATAGATGGCCCAGAAACGTTCACGCGAGCCTTTTTCTTTTTTTGATTTATAGAGGGCGTGATCGGCATGACGCAACAGAAGGTCGGTGTCCGCATTATCGTGAGAATAGATGGTAAGACCTAGGCTGACGCCCACCTTCACCAGTGTGCCGTCAGCGAGAGCGACGGGCTGAACAATGGCATCGTATATTTTGTCGAGTAGAAAAGGGATGGCATTCCGGTCTTGAATTTTATCCATCACAAGTACGAATTCGTCGCCTCCAAGGCGGGCCACAAAGTCCGCAGCGCGAAGGATCTTGCGCAGCCGTCCGGCGATATTTTGTAAAAGCAGATCCCCGGCAGCGTGACCATAGACATCGTTGATCGGCTTGAAGTCATCCAAATCGAGAATACCCAGGGCGAGGAGCGTTTGGTGCCGTTGTGCCGGCAGCAACGCCTTCTGCAGGTATTCGGTCAACCCACGGCGGTTGGGAAGGCCGGTGAGCGTGTCATGGCTAGCCAGATAACTCTGTTTCTGTTGTTCCTCGGTCAAGGCATTTTTGAGGAAGATTTCATCCAGACCATGGCCTATCAACTCGGCAATGCGGGATAAGACCTCGCGAACTTCTGGAGTAAACATACCTACCTGATTACCGATCACCGCTAAGATTGCCCACCGCGACTCTTGCCGGAAGATGGTAGTGGCTGCTACGGCGCGCCAACCGTATGTCATAGCCTGATCCCGCCAGGGGGCTATCAACGGATCGCTGAGATAATCCTGCTGGAAGACCATCGCCTCGCTGCGCCACGCACGGGCACCTACGGTATAACCTTCTGGTGTAGCGGTCGACGCAGGCCACCGATGTTTCAATGCATTGGCCGCGCTCTCTCCGGCTGCAGCAAGTGGAACAAAGCAGTCATCTGCATCCGGCTTGGCAATCCACGCAGCGACAAAAAGTCCGCTGTCGATTAGTTCCTGGCAGATGCTATCCAACATACTTTGCTCGTCGCGGGCCTTCAGGGCGATATCTCCCGCAGAAATCATGGCCCGTTGAAGCGTCTGCGCTGCGCTAAGGGCAAAGGCAACTTTTCGGTGCTCAAGAAAAACTGCCAAATCCTCGGCAAGACGATTGAGAAGTATGGTAATCGCCTGAGGGAAGGACTTTCCCTTGCCACGATATAGGGTGATCACGCCTCGGCCGCCATCTGTCCAAGGTAGCGGTACGTGGGCGCTCCCGCCCAATTGGTAGGCTTCGACCAAAGGACGCCAAGGATCATAGTGGGGGTCGTCTGCATCAAAGAGCATCGCCTTTCCCGTCATGAAAACCTGAGCCGTAGGCCCACCGCCCACCGGAAGATTCGAATTCACGGAAATATGCACCTGTTCGAGCGCTTGTGCCAGTGGCCCGGCTTTGGCAAGGATTTCGACCTCATTTTCCCCCGCTGCCACCTTCCCTAACCAAACGGCTTGCAGATTTAGACGATCTGTTATGATCTCACAAAATTGCTGTAATACGGGCATTAGTTCACGGTCTGTGGCGCTGGCAAAGAGACGATTGATCTCGCTCAGAGATAACAATAGAGATTCACGAATCAGTAACTCTTGATGGCTTTGCTTTAAATCGGCTGTGCGTGCACGGACTCGATCCTCAAGAGTATGGTTCGCTGCTTGCAGCGCAACTTTGGTACGACTGCCTTCGGCGATCATGGCACCGGCTATAAGGGCGACACACGCTAACCCAATAGCTACCATCTGCATCATGGTCTCTGGTTGGACAAAAGTGACCGCCTGATAAGGTCCTAGACCGAAGGCGGTACCTGTGGCAGCAATGATGTATGACATCAGTCCAATACGGTACACTTCCTCCATGGGAAAGCGTGTCAAGGCCCAGAGAAAGGGCAGTATTAATAGACCGACCACCCCTTCTATGATACTTCGTGGGGGATAATGAATTAGAAATAATCCACCGGTGAGCCCCAGAATCAAGAAGGCGGTTAGCCCCAGACGCCATTGTCCTGCAGCGTCGTCGTGCAAAGGACGTTGCATCTTCCAAAGCAAAAATGTTGTGGTGAAGCCTAGGACGCTGCAGATGTCTCCTACGGACCAAGTCAACCAGAGTTTGTCGAATGTATTAATGCGGGAATGATCCCAGCCAACCATTCCCAGCGCTCCCCAAAAGCCGCTGACCGCTCCATTGAGCATGCCTATCACTGCTATGAAAGCAACTACATCCCGTACGTAATGGAAACCGGACCATCGAGGATGTAGCCGCAGCAGCATAGCCAATGCGATGAGGGGGGCGGAAGTGTTCCCCACGGAGGCCCAGAGAGCAAGGGTGGGGGCCATTCCGACCAGGAGCATATTGGCGACCATGGATCCGAGAAATATGCTAGGAGCCACCCATTTTCCAAAACGCATCACGACAAAGGCGGCCAATCCTGCAGCAGGCCAAAGGGGCCAAACGTGATGATCTTGGGGTTGGTATCTGATGGCCAAGATCAGAGTGACAGCGGTGAGAGCAACGTAGGCAAAGAGGATCTCGGCGTTCCAAAGCACGAGCTGGGACGATCTTACCCGTAGGTCCGGGGAGGGGAGATGCAACTCCCTCATGGCCAAAACTCCAGCCAGCGGCTGATGGTAACAGCAACCCTAAGGCGGGAGACGCAGATGATGAGCATTAACCGTGGTGCCATGCTGGTAGAGGCGGCGGTTTCAAATTTGAAGTGCAACAGGTGCCGTTGCCAACAAGGCAATTGGGATCATTGTGTCCCATGCGGCACCTTCAAATCAGAGCCTAGTTGCTTGTATTTACAACCTTTATGATGACAGGCCCACATGAGACAAAACAATGAAATTCTCCATCTCAGACCCTGGTAAGCACAAGACAACTCTAGCCTATTCATACGTCCGCTTACAGTCTCTTTCCGCCATCGAGAACGGCAGACCACGAATTCCGCCCCACTTGTGCTTCATTCATACACGAATAAGCGCCCCCAGCATTAATTTGCTTGAAACAACCCAATTGCCGCTCTACGTTTGATTCCAGGGATCGACCACCGGAACTTGGCATCGCTGTAAATCAACAATATTCCGCGTGGCCACTGTGAGATGGTGAACCAGCGCCGTGGCTGCCAGCAAGCTATCTATCGCTGGCAACTTCTCTCCGCGTTGTTCTGCGGCACCTGTTATACCTCCCCATGCACTGGCGATATGCTCGTTGACAGGAAGTATACGTCCGACGAAACGAGATCGCAGATCAACGTCTATCCAATCCTGCAGCATTGCTCGCTTGTCGCCGTCAACAAGTTTGGCAACGCCTTTTTGGAGCTCTCCCAGTGTGAGCACACTAAGAAACCCCACAGCCTCCCGTGCGTCTACCCATGTTACGACCCGAGGATCAGGATGCTTTTTGACCAACTCTGACAGAACGCAGGTATCCAGGAGGTATCTCACAGGCTGACGTCGCGCCCCACATCGTGACGATCTCGTTCGACTTCCAGATCGAGCCCTCGCAGTGGAGAGTTCGCGAGGAATTCCGATAACGTCTGGTTCGGCCGTGTCAACGTCCGAAACTGTTCTACGGAGAGCACTACAACTGCGGGCTCACCATGTAAGGTAATGGTTTGCGGACCATCGTTGCGGGCACGCTTCACAACATCGCTCAAATGATTGCGCGCCTCCTGTAAAGGCCACTGAGTATTCATGGCAGACCTCCTTCCAGACTTCTGGCGTGACTAGCCAGTTCAGTATAAGCAATTCTTACGCTTGCTAACAGCAGAAACTCGCTCAACCTTTTGATCAAGCGTTTTCACCATACCATGCAGGGCTATTGTTCCATCCGAATGCGCTGCTTCCGGCACTGTTGCCCATGAAGGCATAATAAATGCGTCAGCCATCTACAGCAGATTTTGGTATGCTTCGGCTATATTGATTTCCAAGGATACCCTACCGTTGGCCTTGATCCCGAAAGATCTCCATTCTCTTGATGTCGATACACGAACTGTAGCAGATGCCATGGTACTGCTCTGGACCTGGCGCCCCCGAACAGCCGTATACGAACTGATCCAGAAGTGGGGCTTAAAAAATCACGCCGGCAAAGCCTTTACGCAGATGGCCGTCAAGGATGCGTGGGAGCAGCTCCGACGCGCTGGCCTGCTCGTGGAGCATTCCCGGCGCCAAGGCTACGCCCAACTGCATGACAAGATACGCGGTCAAGTTTATCGGGAGCTTTTGACGCGACATCCGATTGCCGAGTTACGCAGCGCCCTCCATCGCAGCGCGAACTATGACCCAAGCCGCAGCCATTACGGCTGGCCGCTTTGGGAGGATGCAGACACCATCGCCATACTGCGTCTGGCGGTTTTTTCCGGCGCACCGATCAGCGATCTGGAGGCCATGCAGAAAGAGATCTCCGGACGTAATGACTGGGGCACCATTTTTTATGCGGCGTGCATGGAGGCCTTCGACCCCGTACTGATGGACCGGGTCACTCCGGAATGGCGCTGGCGAATGGCTACGGGCGCCTTGGGTAATCTGTGTCAACGAGTAGATCCAGAACACTTGCCTTTTTTCCACTGGACCATGGAACAGGTGAAGACCGGACGAGAGGCCATCCCAGGACCACTACGATTGCAATTGGCCGAAGTGCTGCTGCATCGAGGCGAATTCAGCCAAATGGTAGATGTGCTCAAGCCAATAGAAAAAGATGCTGCGGCCGATGTGCTGCGAGCGGGGATACGCATACAGCAGGGCCAATGGGCCCCGGCGCAGGCCGAAATGGAAGCGGCTTTCAAAATACTGCGCAAAGCCATGGGCATACGTACGCGACTTTTACCCTACAGCCTGACCTGGATATATCCCTTGTCTTTGCTGGCTCAGCAAACCCCCAAACACCTGGATCTCGCCCGCAAATTCTGCCTGGGCGAGGCCGGATCGCGCACGCCATCGGCCCATGACTTCTGGGGAATCTGGGTGCATGCCGTCAATGTGCGATTGGGAGACGCGACCCTGGAGCCCGACGCGTTTCAGGCCTTCACCAGAATCCAGCACCCCTGGGTTCACTTCGAGCGCGCTATTCTGCGCGCTTGGCTGCGCCCGGAACTGCGCGCTCCCACGGCACATTTCACACCCGATTCCGATCACGCCACAGCGGTGACCAATGCCCGCAAGGCTTTTCAGGACTGCGGTTTTACCTGGCTCGATGCGCAACTTGCGGCAGCCGAGAAGGCTTTCCGCAACGAGGATCCAGGCATCTCTTTTTTCGTAACCGGAGGACAGGAGTCCTGGCGGAATGTGCTGACTTCCCTGCAATCCTTGGCCACCGATATCGCGCTGACGCCGGATGCCCATGAAACCCGCCTGCTCTGGTCCGTTCACTTGGGGCCACAAGGTACCGTCGAGACCATCGAGCCTCTGGAACAGAAACGAGGCCAACGCGGCTGGGGCAAACCCAAAGCGATTTCTCTGGCGAAAATCGCGGGTAATGAACGATTGGCGCCCTGGGATGCACAAGTGATCCGTGCCATCCGCAAGAACCCTCACTTCGCCCGGTCTTTTTGGTTGGACCGTGCTGCAGCCCTCATTGCCCTCATTGGCCACCCGGGGGTTATTCTCCAGGAGAACCCCGACATTCTGGTAGACGTGGTGGAAGGCACCCCGGAAATCACCGTGTCCAGGGAAGGCGATCGCTATGTGATGCGGGTAGAGCCCATGCTGCAGAGGGACGGCAATGAGGCCGCCCATGGGTACGGGCTCAGCAGCGACGAAAAACGTGAGTGGGATGCCTTGCGCCTGATTACGGTATTGCGTGATTCACCACAACGGCTCCGGGTGATCCGGCTGACGCCCGCCCAGCGCCGGGCCGCGCAGCTAATTGCCGACCGGCTCATCCTGCCGGCAGATGCGCAACCCGAGCTGCAACAGACTCTCCAGGTATTGGCCAGCCACTTTCAGGTCCAGTCAGACCATGCCCAAGCGGCGCGGGAAATCCCCGCCGAGTCGCAACTGCGCGCAGAACTCTCTCCAGTAGGTGACGGGTTGATGCTGCGTCTGGTGGTGGCTCCTTTGGGCGCGGAAGGTCCTCGCTTCATGCCCGGACATGGACACCAACAGGTGATGGCGGCGATAAAGGGTGAGACAGTGGGTACCCGCCGTCAACTCGGATTAGAAAAAGATTATCTCAACGCCGTGTTGGATGCCCTGCCTTTCCTACCACCACCAGGACGCGCCGATATCGTTTGTGAATGGGTGGTGGACGACCCCGAAGAAGCGCTGAATCTGGTCGAGCGTTTACCACACCTGGAGGCGGTCGCAGCCATCGATTGGCCTCGGGGGAAACCGGTTCGCGTGCAAACGATCGATGTGCCCCATCTGAAGGTGGCGGTGGGGAGCAGTCAGGACTGGTTTTCGGTAAAGGGTACGGTCACGCTGCATGAGGGGCTGGTGCTGGATCTCAAAACTCTCATGGAGGCGGCACAGGGCAATAGTCGTTTCATCCCTATGGGAGAGGGGATTTATGCGGCCTTGACCCGTGAGTTGCGAGAGCGACTGAATGATCTCGCGGCAGTCGCGGAACCCGAAAAAAAAGGCGGGCTACGCGTACCGCCTCTGGCGGCATCCTGGCTCGACGATCTCCTGGCAGGCACGTCAGCAGAAATGGATGGTGGCTTTCGGGACCGGATAAAACAGTTGCAGGCGGCACAAGGCCTTCAGTCGGAACTCCCCACTAATCTGCAGGCCACCCTGCGCCCCTATCAGGAAGAAGGGTATCTCTGGGCGATGCGTCTGGCCGAGGCCGGCTTCGGTGCTTGCCTGGCCGACGACATGGGGTTGGGGAAGACCTTGCAGGCCATTGCCGTACTCCTCGCCCGAGCGTCCAGCGGTCCCGCACTGGTGGTGGCACCCACCTCAGTCTGCGGTAACTGGCGCGCAGAACTGGAGCGCTTCGCTCCCAGTCTCCATGTCATGTTCTATGGTGCAGGGGATCGCAGTACGATCCTTGAAACGGCCGGTCCCCGAGATGTGGTGATCGTTTCCTATACCCTGCTGCAACAGGCACAGACGCAATTTGCCGCACGCCGCTGGTACAGCGTAGTCGTGGACGAGGCACAGGCTATCAAAAACGCCACAACCAAACGCTCCCTGGCTCTCTTTGATTTGCAGGCGGATTTTCGTCTGGCCCTTTCCGGAACGCCGGTGGAGAACCGCCTGACAGAACTCTGGTCTATCCTGCGCTTCTGCAATCCCGGTCTTCTGGGACCGCTGTCCCGTTTCAACGAGCGCTTCGCGGTACCCATCGAACGGGACAGCAACCGCGATGCTCAACGATTATTGCGCCGACTGGTCGCCCCCTTCATTCTCCGACGTGCCAAAAGTCAGGTGTTGCAGGACCTTCCACCACGTACCGAAATGACCCTGACCCTGACTCCAGATCCCGAAGAGGCCGCGCACTATGAAGCCCTGCGCCGCCAGGCCCTTGCCGAATCTGAAAACGCCTTGCAAAGCGGAGAGAACCATGCGCAATTCCACATCCTGGCCCAACTGACCCGCCTGCGCAGGTCCGCTTGTGATCCGCGCCTCGTGAGTCCGGATCTCGGCATCGTTGGGGGCAAAGTCAAAGCATTCGCGGAACTAGCCGCGGAACTCGCGGAGAATGGTCACAAGACGCTGGTATTCAGCCAATTCGTCGATTTTCTGACCTTGTTGCGGGCGCCATTGGATGATGCAAATATTGCGTATCAATATCTGGATGGCGGTACTCCAGCTGCAGAGCGCGACCGCCGCGTCGCAGCATTTCAGGCGGGTGAAGGCCATCTCTTTCTGATCAGCCTCAAAGCGGGTGGTTTTGGGCTCAACCTCACAGCCGCCGATTATGTGATCATAGCCGACCCTTGGTGGAACCCCGCCGCCGAAGATCAGGCTGCGGGCCGTGCGCATCGCATTGGTCAGCATCGACCTGTGACCGTCTATCGTCTGGTTACACAAGGGACGCTGGAAGAAAAAATCATCGCCCTTCACCATGAAAAACGTGCCTTGGCCGAAGGTGTGCTCACCGACGGTGGAGAAGGCGCAACATTGCCTTCTAGTGATCAACTGCTCTCCTTAATGCGTGAGGCTCATATGCCCAAGAGTTGAGGCTCGATAATCGGGTTTTGGAAATATTGCTTATATCCTTGCGAAGGGTCGCTTTGCAGCGTAAGCAGACGCTCGGGTAAAGCGCCGAAGGTCTCTCATAACGTTCTCCGAAAAAAGCACGTCAGACACCAGGGCTACGTCATGTATGAAGCTATCTGACTGATTACAATGGTATATAGCCGATCTTTTACGCTCTATGCAACCCCTTTCGACGATTTCTTCGCACATTCATGGAGTTGCGGTGAATTCTGGATGCATAGGGCTTACGAGAATCAATGGGTTATGGAAGACTTTGACGGGGCCCTGCGTCAGACACAGATATTTTCAAATATCAGGCAGCAATGGAAATCTGACATTTATGCCAGATCTTGCATCATCGCTGATGATGTTGCTGATATTCGACATTGGATCACGATCCTGAATTATTCGCCACGATTATCAAGCTGGTCTGCTCATTTCATCAAACCAGTTGCTCCATCCCAGCACTGCGCGCGCAAACGTTCCACGATGCGTCGCGTCACGACCAGCTGAAATTGCGTTAACCTTTGTGTTACCCATTGCCTTCTGATAGTGCATTGCCAACTTCCCTAAACCAACAGTAATTGCTTCATCCGCCTCACCATAATAATTGCGCGTTGGAGTTTCAACAATCCACCGAAACACTTGGTTTCGATGAATAAGACGCCCATATTCCGACTGCATAAAATAATTGGGACGAAAGTATTCAGCACGAATCAGGCGATGCAGGTCCACCGGAACGTTTGTGATATTGACTGGCTTCCTAAGAAAGAAATTACGGCATTCATCGATATATTTTTGATCAAATATGGATTCTGCCAAGCCTGGTGCATCATAGTAATACTCATAGGAAAACGCGGAGAGCACAAAGATGGAATTGATCCAAGGCGCATCATTGGGACGCGGAAAAAAAAGAAATCCGCTCAGCGCCAAAAAAGGATCAACAGGGGCCGAAGCCGTTGCTGCCGCCTTTACTGCTATGCCCTCGCCTTCTAAACGTTCCAGCAGGCCCATGGTGACAAACCCGCCTTCCGACCATCCAGCCAAATATAAATCACTGCTCTGAATGCCACGATCTGCCAGCACCGCTTGTCCAGCACGAATCATATCGGCCGTAGCCTGTTGCTGACTGCCTAAAACCATGTAGCTTTCTGGCTCATCAGACAGCCCCAGACCGAAGTAATCAGCCCCTAGTAGGATATCGCCACGCCCTGCAAAGGCAGCGATCATCAACTGAGTTTCCGGTGACTGCTCCGGAAAGGAGGGAACTTCATGCTTTCCATAAACTGTTCCGTGCTGATATGAGACGAGCCGCGCTGAAGCTCTGATATCAACTGGAATAGCAATCAGACCGGAGGTCATCGTCGGCTTATTGTTTCGCTCTGGTATTACTGACGGGTACATAACGCGGAATAGATCAACTGCATTTCGAGCCGGCTTATAATCCACTTTGAAGCCGGTGAAGGCTGGTGCCTCGATTTTGAGAATATGGTTCAGACGCGAGACTTCCCATCGGCCGATGTGCTGGTACGTTACCCCCGAGGCTACTGGCATTAACGTTTGGCTCGGCCCGCTGGCCGTTTCCAGCGGAGCAGCTTGCGCTGTTGGAACAGTGTTCGCGACGACAGTCGCAC
>DAIEIW010000201.1:0-5083 GCA_027351205.1 Acidithiobacillus sp. | reverse complement strand
CTTACCTCGGTCTGGATGACCAGATACTGACCCTGGGGATTACACCGAATCGTGGCGATGCGCTGTCCGTAACCGGAGTCGCCAGGGATTTGTTTGCCCTCGGGGCTGAAGCGTTGTCCCTCCCCACGGCGGCTATCCCGGAACCGGCATGGGCGATCGTGCACCCGGGCGATGTGGTCCCCGGTAATGGAGGCTTTGCTCCGCATATCGCCGCAGATGCGCAAAACGCCTGTCGTTCCTACACTACCCTGTGGATAGAGGGGGTTCCGGAACGGTTGCCGGACTATTTGCGTGAGCGTCTGCGTCGCGCAGGGCAGCGTTGTATCCATCCTGTAGTGGATCTGCTGAATCTGCAAATGCTCGAAACGGGACAGCCTCTACATGCCTTTGACGCAGAAACTCTGCAAGGGGATCTCGCCGTGCGCTGGGCGCAGACCGGGGAGATTCTCGATGCTCTGGATGGCCGCGACTTGCCGCTGGAATCCGATATGTTGGTGATTGCGGACGACGCAGGTCCGGTGGCTCTGGCGGGTATTATTGGTGGGCGGCGTACTGCGGTGACAGCACAGACGCGTTCCATTGTTCTGGAGTCTGCTTTTTTTCAGCCCGCGGCTATCCAGGGGCGCGCACGCCGCCTGGGCCTGCAGACGGATGCTGCCATGCGCTTTGAACGCGGCGTCGATTTCACCTTGGGGCCGGTGGTGGCCAGCCGTACCCTGCAGCTTTTCGCCACGTTAGGTATGGCACATTTGCGAACAGAACGATCCTGCTCAGTTCTGGGCCAGTTGCCGGAGCATCCGCCGATCTCCTTGCGCCGTGCCCGACTGGCGCGCATCCTGGGAATGGATTACGAGGATGATGTGGTCGAAGCGGCCCTCACCCGTCTGGGGCTGCATGTCAACAGGGTCCCCGATGGCTGGCAGGCGATTCCCCCGAGTCACCGCTTTGATCTGCGCATCGAGGCGGATCTGATTGAGGAGGTGGGACGGATCTATGGTTATGAGCGATTGCCCGCCCACCGCCCTGAGGGCACCCTGCAACCCCTGCCCATGACGCGGGGACCGCAGGCAGCCACTTTACGCAGTGTTTTGCAGGCGCGTGATTATCATGAGGTGATCACCTACAGTTTTATCTCCCGTCAGGCGCAAAATCTGTTCACACCGGATGCCGACGCACCAGCGCTGCTCAACCCCCTGTCCGCAGATTTGGCTGTCATGCGCGCCAGTCTTTGGCCGGGTTTGATGCAGGCGCTTCAATTCAACATGAAACGGCAGCAGGAAAGAGTACGCATTTTTGAACTGGGGCGCGTATTTTCCGCCCAGGGACAGCGCCTCGTCCTGGGCGGCTGTATAGTCGGGACAGCGGATCGGGAAAGCTGGGCGGAACCCCTGCGCGCGGTTGATTTCTATGACCTGAAAGGCGACGTGAGTGCTTTGCTCGCGCTTTGGCCGGGTACGGACTTTACCTTCCGGCCGCTGGACGCCTACCCGGCCCTGCATCCGGGACAGGCTGCAGAAATTTGTGTGGAAGATCGGCGGGTGGGCGTGCTCGGTGCGCTTCATCCAACCCAGGCCGCAGAGTATGACCTTGACAAGTCACCGTTTTTCTTCTACTTGGATGTGGAGTGGCTGGGTAATCTGACGAGCATTTCTAGGTTTGCATCCCTGTCGCCCTTTCCGGCGTTGCGGCGGGATATAGCGTTGGTTATCCCGAATGACATCCTGGCGGGAACGGTACTCGATACCATGCGGGCCGCTGCATCGGGTATTGTGCGGAACATCACCATTTTTGATCGCTATCAGGGTTCTTCCCTGGCGGCGGGAACGTACAGTCTGGCTTTTGCGCTGCTCCTTCAGGACGTGGGGCGGACGCTGACCGATACAGAGGTACAAGCAGAAATGGACCGGTTGCTGGTTGCCGTGCGGCAACTCGGTTCCATCGAACTCAGGGCATAGGGAGAATAATGTGGCCGTTACCAAAGCTGAAATTGTAGACATGCTGTTTGAGAGTATGGGTCTGAACAAGCGGGAAGCCAAAGGTATCGTCGAGGCCCTATTCGACGGTATCCGTGAGAATCTGGCCAAAGGCGAGGAGGTGAAGCTGTCTGGCTTTGGCAATTTTACGTTACGCGATAAAAACCCCCGCCCCGGACGTAACCCGAAGACCGGTGTGGAGATTACCATCACGGCGCGGCGCGTGGTGACGTTCCATCCGAGCCAGAAGCTCAAAGCCTACGTGAATGGTAGCGAATCAGACAACACATAGGGAAAAGGCGAGCAAAGACCTCGCCCCGCTCCCGGATATACCGGAAAAACGGTATTTCTCCATCAGCGAGGCCGCCCTGCTCTGCGGGGTGAAGGCACATGTGCTGCGTTACTGGGAGCAGGAGTTTCCGCAGCTTAGTCCACTCAAAAGAAAGGGTAACCGGCGTTATTACCAGCGCCACGATCTGTTGTTGGCGAGACAGATTCGCACCCTTCTCTATGGAGAAGGGTACACCATCCACGGTGCGCGGGAGCGTTTGCAGGGGCTGGCGCGCTCCCCGCATTACGAGTCCCCGGATAAAAATCAGCGGCAACTGAGTCTGGACGTCGCGGGCTCGTCCTTCAGTGTTATCGAGGTCCGCAAACGTTGGCAATACCTGCGCCAGGAATTATCGGAATTGTTGGATTTATGCGGTCGCAGGCATTGACCCAAGCAGCGTTTCCGCAGTACATTACGACCTCTTGCGGGGCGTAGCGCAGCCTGGTAGCGCACCTGAATGGGGTTCAGGTGGTCGGAGGTTCAAATCCTCTCGCCCCGACCAATTTATGTATAGTAAACAAAGTATTATTCGCAACAAAGCGGCCGAACAAAAACCCTTTGGTAAACTTTTGGGTTATTTTTGGCAAACTGCCAGGGGCAGACCGACCGTGTCGGTGATGATCTGCTCCATGTGCTTATCCAGATAGAGCACGATATCTGCGATACCGGTAATAAACGGCTCCGTCCCGTGCCTCGGCCGTCAGGTTGGCCGGGAGCTTTCGCGATCTAGTGCGTGGCCGTGGCGCCATTGTCAAGTGCTTTTCCTATCAGAGTATCAATCTCCTGGTCCCCATTGGCGATCATGAGCGCCTCCCACTTCTCCTGGTCAATATAGTAGGCTGAGTCGTTGATCATCACCCCAGGGATGGCCCAACTCTCGATCCACCCTCTAATTGTGCGAGGATCAGGAGCTGATGATTTCTCGAAGTATAGTTTGCGGAATCGATCCAGCCTCATGAGTTTCATAAAGACTCCTTTGGCGGGCACTGCCCGCCTGCTCAAGACCATTCGCCTTGGTTATAAGGGCGACCGAACAATTGGTGATGAGCCAGAGCGGGTACTATCGGGGGATTGAGAAAAAGATTTTGCGCGCTCTCATGACCCATTTTCGGTGTACCCCGATGGCGGGGCCATTGTGCAGATCAACACCGCTTCCGCGCCTAGAGGGACCTGTCTCCGGCATCCCAATCCACCAAACCGCTGGTTACATTGCGCTGCGCAGGTCGTCACATCCACACTTGATGAATTTGGCCACGCCCATTTCCCGTTGGACGGTCCGGATCGCCTGAATGACGGCACCGTTCAGATGCCAGGTACCTGCCTTGACGACATACTCCAGAATTTCGTGGATATGTTCTTCTGAAGCCTCTTCCAGCCATTCTGCCACGGCACCGGGAATCCCCCACTACCTCGCGGGCAGGGTGCCCTGCGCCGGATCCTGACCGATCCCCATCAGCGCCCGCTGGTCATCGGTGCGGCCACTTTAAAGCGAGCTGCCCACCCTGGGGCAACTGCACAAGGTGCATCCTGCCAAGCCGCCGCCGAACCCGCAGCGGCCCGTCCACCATCCGGCACAGCCCATGCCCGTGCGCTACGGCCCCAATCCCAACGCCAAGGCCATTGCGTCCGAAATCGATGCACTGATGGCCGAAAACACGGCCGCCACGGTATCGGCCTACCAGGTCCTGCCCAATCCGGACTTGTTGAAGGTCAGCGCCCAAGCTATACCGCAAAACGGTTCAGCGGAACCCCGGCCTTATACCCCGCCGGCCCGGTTGCTTGCCAACGCCGGACACATCAGCTTCGCGGTGCTCGATACGAGCATCAAATCCACCGAACCCGGGCCGGTGCTGGCGACCATCGCAACCGGCCGTTTCGCGGGCGCACGCCTGCTGGGGGGGGTTCGCGCGGATGCATGACCGGGTGCTGTCAAATTCAACGCCATGAACTGGCGGCATCGCACCATCCCCATCACGGCCACGGCGATCACCCTGGCAACTGCGCGCACGGCGCTGGCGACCTCCGTCAATCGCCATACCCTGTATCGCTACGGCTGGCTCATCGGCGCCTCCCTCCTGCAGGGCGCGATCGCCGGCTGTCCTTCCAGGAATGGCCAGGGGGACCAGGCAGGCAAAAGCACTGCCGGGCTGGTCGGTGGAATCCATTGGCGCGGGGCAGGCCTGGATTCAGGGACCCTCCGGGAATACGCATGTGGTGCAGGCGGGGGCGACGCTGGACGGTTTCCGGGTGCTGGCCGTCGATCCCGACCAGGTGCTGACGACCCGTGGCCGGATTGGGTACTGAGTCCGGAGACACATCATGACCGCCATCGAAATGATCACCCAGGCGGCGAGCCAGTTGGGACCGTTCTTCGTCCTGACCGTGGGAATGTGCTTTCTGATTGGGCTCTACTATGCCGCCGACAGTATATTTCTGCTCTGGCGGACCAGCCAGGATCCGCGCATTCACAAAAGCCGGATCCTGATCACCGCAACCACCGGCGCCTGTCTCATGGCCCTGCCGGTCTTCACCTTCCACATGGTGGGGACTTTCTTCACTCAGGGGCAGCCCTCACCCCTGGCCTATACCGGTCCGGGCGGCCAGCAAATGGCCCTGGCGGTGGAAGGCATCGAGAACTTCATCCAGCTCATCGGCTGGATCGCCATCGCGCGCGGCCTGGTGATCCTCAAGCGGGTGGGGGACGGCACCACTAGGGAGACTTCGGACAAGGGCTTTGTGCATATCATCGGGGGTGCCGTCGCGGCCAATGTGGTCGGGG
>DAIEIW010000194.1:0-3091 GCA_027351205.1 Acidithiobacillus sp. | reverse complement strand
CGGTCCGGTCGGTGACGTTCATGAGCTTGGCGAGAGTCTTTTGGCTAATAACAACCGCGTTTTGGTGCCCCATATGAGCGACGAGGAGGTGCAAGAGAATGCCAGCACGAGGCTTTCTGGTGAGTAAATTTGCCCATGCTTCATGTGCTTTTCGCTCAGTTTGGACCCACTGGCCATATTTGGGGGCGGCAGGTGTGCCGATTTTTTCCTGGGGTGAGGAATCTCGTTGCATATTTTCAGAAATTCTTTTCCAATAATCTGTTCTAGAATTATGCGTTATATTGCATGTTTTTGGAACACCCCGGAAATAGCTGGCTTCCGCACCCCCGGAAATAGCTGGCTTCCGCACCCCAATAAAAACCATATATAAAATCAATACGTTAAAAAATTCCCCTTTCTATGATCTCTGAGGCCTCCTTGGAGGGCGTGACTGTCACAAGGAGTGGGCGCTTGCCACGGCTTCGCCGTGCCGCCCACAAACCATTCCCGGCGGGGACCCTGCTGGTCCCCCTGTCCTCAGTCGCTCCGCTCCTTCGCCGGATCGACCCCCTCCGGGGACTTTGTCCCCCACTGCCTGCGGCAGCGGCTCCCCCTTTCTGGTTTTTCAGTTAGGAATGGTTTGAAAAACCTTTAGCTTCCGGCCCCGCAGGGGCAAAGAACAGCGAGGAGTGGCGGGCGATTTGCTTGCAAATCGTTCGACGCTACCGCAACCGCCCAGAGGGCGGAATGCCTGCTACGGAGTACTACGCGATGGCCTACACGGTCGAAAGCCATCCGTGCCCGGCACGCCGAAGGCGTGGCAAGCGGGCACTCCTTGGGGGTCCGTGCGGTGCCGTCGCGGTTGAAAGGGCATTGCGGGCGCGTAAATCGCGTTTCTGGCGATTGGGGGTATGGGAACTATCCCCTACACCAATTGCGTGCGCTGTAGGGCAAATTTGGGGCCTTGACGGGGCTATTGCCGTGGGTGGATGTGCTTGGCCGTGATTGACGGCATGGATGTGGCTGTTTTATGCTCCGTCACTGTGACGGCTTGTGAGGGTAGATTCATGGCAACAACCAGCGCGGAACGGATGCGGTGGAAGCGGGCGCGGGATCGCGGCATGGTCTGGGGCGAGGGGGATGAATCCCAGATCAGTGATACCGCCCTGATCGAACAACTGGCAATAGCCTGCCAGAAGGCCCGCGAGGGGCAGGGCAACGCCATTGCCCTGGGGCTGCTCCGGGAAATCGCCGCGCGGATCGGTTTGTCAGGCAAGTCACTGTGACGGGCCATTATCCCTGATGGGATTCCCTGAAGGAACTCTGTGAGCCGTTAATCGCGCATGGCGTTATCGCTCAGTATGTTGGTCAGGGCTTCGGAGACGGTTTCCTTCTCGCTCTCCTGATTGGGTTCTGGCGTCATGCGCAGGGTGTCGAGCAGAGGTTCCAGACGTTTTTTGTCGGTCTCCCTGCTGATGGACTTCTCGGCTTCTGCCAATAGCCATGCCCGGATTTTGGCATCCTTCCGGGCGGCGTGAATCAGCATGCCCCCCAGGATGATTTTCTGGCCGTTTTCCGTGCGTCTGCTCTGTTCCCGGAGGCGAGCCAGCTTATCTTCTGCCTCTGCTATTTTCTGATCCAGCGTCTGCGCCATGGTGCTATCCTCATGCGGTTGAAGCAGGCATACTATCATGCACCGGATGAGCGCAGCGAGTACGGAAATGCGCACTTACGACTTGCTGCGCAAGTCAGAGCGCCCTGCGGGGCCAAAGAAAAAGCCATAAACAGAGGATCCGAAAAGTGGCCATTTATCACGCCAGCACCAAACCGATAGCGCGCAGCGCGGGACGGTCCGCCGTCGCCGCAGCGGCCTATCGTGCGGGTGTTGAGCTGGTGGATGCGCGCACCGGGCTGGTTCACGACTATACCCGCAAGGGCGGAGTGGAGCTGACCGAGATCCTCACGCCGGACGGTCTTGGTGTTGAGCGCAATGCACTTTGGAACGCCGCCGAACTGGCCGAGAAGCGCAAGGACGCTCGGACGGCCAGAGAATGGATCGTCGCCCTGCCTGCCGAGCTGGATGCCGGGCAGCGCCGTGATCTGACCCATGATTTTGCGCAGGCATTGGTGGAGCGTTATGGCGTGGCGGCGGACCTGGCCATTCACGCTCCCGACCGGGAAGGCGACAACCGCAACCACCATGCCCATCTTCTCACCACCACCCGGCAGGTCAGCCGCGCCCCCGATGGCGGACTGGTTCTGGGTGCCAAGGCCCATATAGAGCTGTCCGACAAAGCCCGCCGGGAGCGCAGCCTGGGGGCCGCTGCCGACGAAGTGAAGGCCGTCCGTGAACTTTGGGAGCACACCGCCAATGCCGCGCTGGAGCGGGCGGGAGTGGATGCCCGGATCGACGCCCGCAGTCTCCAGGCGCAAGGCGTAGACCAGGAGGCGACACAGCACCTAGGTCCGGTAGCGTCTGAAATGGAGCGGCGAGGGAAGGAATCCGACCGGGGCGACGGCAACCGCGAGGTCAGCGTCAACAACGAGGAACGGGCGCGGTTATCGGCGGAGATCATCGACCTGCAAGCTGAGCGGGAGAGGCGCGAGCGCCGGGAGGCCGCGCGGCGGGAGTTTGAAGCCTCCCATCGGGATGCGCGCCCCGATGTGGTCCTGACCGCCCGGATCGTGGCCCACCGTGTGGCCGAGCTGGCCATGCTGGAGCAACTGGATATACGGTGCCGATGGAATGAGCGCTGGGTGAGGAACGGCGAGAAAGCAGAGCAGGTCCGTCTGGCCGCCATCGAGGCCCGGCGCGAGGCGGAGGCACGGGCCAGGGCCAAGCGGGAGAGCATCGAGGCCGAAGCCCGCGCTCGTGTCGAGGCCCAGCGGCAGTCTGACATTGAGGCCGAGCGTGAAGTTCGGCGGCAGAAGCTGTTGGATCTCGCGGAATGGTTACGAACCGATAAAGAAACGAAAGCGAATCTGCGTCAGGCCTACCTGTCAGCGGGATATCAGCTGGAAGAGCGGGACGGCAAAGAAGTGTGGGTCTATCCCCATACCGATCTGAAAGCCGAGAAGGATGCAGCCTATGCCGCCCGCCAGGAATGGGATG
>DAIEIW010000183.1:0-2843 GCA_027351205.1 Acidithiobacillus sp. | reverse complement strand
CCGGCCGATGATCTGCTTGAACTCGATCATCGAGTTGATCGGGCGCATCAGTACAATGTTACGTACGTTGCGGGCATCCACGCCGGTCGAGAGCTTCTGCGAGGTGGTCAGGATCGTGGGGATGGACTTTTCGTTGTCCTGAAAGTCGCGCAAATGCTGCTCACCGAGCGTGCCATCGTTGGCCGTGACGCGCTGACAGTAGTTCGGGTCAGAACTGGTTTTCATCTGGTTGACCAGGTCGCGCACGGCCAGCGCGTGATCCTGGGTGGCGCAAAACACCAGCGTCTTCTCGCGCTGATCGATCAGGTCCATGAAGATCTTGACGCGCTTGGCTTCGCGTTCCTTGATCTCGATGATACGGTTGAAATCCTTCTCTTCGTAACGCCGGCCCGCCTCGATCTCGCCTTCGACCAGTTTGTCGTCCGGAGTGTAGACATAGTCGTCCAGCGTGGTGGCGATCTGCTTCACCCGGAACGGGGTCAGAAAACCGTCATTGATGCCGTCCTTAAGCGAATAGACATAAACCGGATCGCCGAAATAGGCATAGGTATCCACGTTGTCGCGGCGCTTGGGCGTGGCGGTCAGGCCCAGTTGCACCGCAGGGGCGAAGTAATCCAGGATGGCGCGCCAGTTGCCCTCGTCGTTGGCCCCACCGCGGTGGCACTCATCAATAATGATGAAATCGAAGAAATCGGGCGGGTAGTCGCCAAAATACGGGCTGGGGTGATCGTCCTTCGGGGGGCCACTCATGAAGGTCTGGAAGATCGTGAAAAAGATGCTGCCGTTCGTCGGTACCCTGCCTTTCTTCTTGATGTCGTCCGGCGCGATACGCACTAGCGCATCTTCGGGAAAGGCGGAGAAGGCGTTATAGGCCTGATCGGCGAGAATATTGCGGTCGGCGAGAAACAGAATACGCGGCTGGCGCTTCGGTTCGCGGCTTAAGCTCCAGCGGCTGTGAAACAGCTTCCATGCAATCTGGAAGGCAATAAACGTCTTGCCAGTGCCGGTCGCCAGAGTGAGCAGGATGCGTTGGCGGCCGCCGGCAATCGCCTGCATCACACGCTCGACGGCGATGTCCTGGTAATAGCGGCCTCCAAAGGTGCCGCCTTTGTCCTCGAACGGCACAGCGGCGAAGCGGTCGCGCCAAGCGTCGGCCTTGGCGAACGTGCGCTTCCACAGTGTTTCTGGGTCGGGATAGTGCGGGATCTCGCCTTCCGTGCCCGTCTCCATGTCGATGCCGTAGATACCCTGTCCGTTCGTGGCGTAGGTAAAGCGCACCGCGAGCTTGCCGGCATACTGCTTGGCCTGCGCCACACCCTCAGTAACGGACTTGTCCCAGGCCTTGGCCTCGATCACCGCGAGCTTGGTGTTGCGGTAGATCAGCACATAGTCGGCGGAAAGCCCCTTGCCGCGCCGGCCGGCGCCTTCGATGCGCCCGGGCGTGATGGCATATTCGCGCGCAATGCGGCTGCCCTCGACCACACCCCAACCGGCCGCCTGGAGAGCGGGGTCGATGTGTTCGGCGCGGGTTTCGGCTTCGTTCACGGCCTGTTATTCCCTGGGCAACTTACGGGTAATAGTAGCCGCTAACCGGTGAAGATTGGGAGGGCTCGATCCCGATGGGGTCAAGACAGTCTATCTATTTGGCGGAAGCGACCCGGTCCAGAACACGGTTCTGACGCTTGGAGGCCTTTTCCAGTACGCATTTGTAGACGCGCTTCTTCTCAGCGGAAGACGCGTTACAGATGAACTCTGAGAATGGAGTTGAGAAGGCGGCTTTGGGTTTGCGCTGGAAGAGCATCATTGAATCAGTATAAATCCAACGGGTACTTGGCGCCGACAAGGGGGTTTCGGCTTCGTTCATGGTCTACCCCCTGACGCCAGCATAGACATAATGAGACGAATCATCGTCTCCTTGTGGGCCGGGTCGGACTCCGCTACCAGCAGCGCCAGGGCCGCCAGGCCGATGTCGTTGATCACCGGGTTGCCGTTACCATCCAGCAGCCGGGCATTGCGGTTGAGAAAGTCCACGAACAGAAAAGCGCCGCTGCGCTTGTTGCCGTCGGAAAACGGGTGGTTCTTGATGACGAAATACAGCAGGTGCGCCGCCTTGGCCTCCACGCTCGGGTAAGCGGGTTCACCGAATACCGACTGGTCGAGGTTGCCCAGCAGCGCCTGGAACGCCTCGCCGCGTTCTTGGGCGAAGAGATCAGTGGCCTCACCCCGCGCCATCAATTCCGCCTTGAGGCGCGTGAGCGCCGCCCGCGCTTCGGCCAGGGTCGGTAACGTGCCGCCGCGCTGCTCCGGCGGTTCGGTCAGCAACCCTTCGTCATAGCGTTGCAACAATAGGAAAGTCTGGGCATAGCGGGTGACGATATCCACCAGCCCGCGCCCGGTGTCGGCCAGCAGTTCCGGGCTGTGCGCGGCCTTGCGCACCAGCAGCAGCGCCGCTTCCAGCTCGCGGGCATTGGTCTCCAGCCGCTGGCGGTTGAGGGTATAACCCCGGGTCAGGTGTTCGCGCAGGATACGGGTGGCCCATTGGCGGAAGCGGGTGCCCTGCTGGGATTTGACCCGATAGCCCACCGAGATGATGACATCGAGGTTGTAAAACCTGACCGGCTTGTCCGAACCGGCAATGTGCAAATTTTGCACATTGCTTTCTTCATCGAGTTCCCCATCGGCAAAGACATTGCGCAGGTGCTTGGTGATAACCGAACGCTCCCGCCCGAAAAGCTCGCTCATCTGCTCCTGCCGCAGCCACACGGTGTCCTGCTCCAACCGGACTTCTACCGTGCCGTTTTCGGCCTGATAGATGGTGATGTCAGCCATGGGTGGCTGCCTCC
>DAIEIW010000218.1:0-5595 GCA_027351205.1 Acidithiobacillus sp. | reverse complement strand
TTTAATCTAATATCTTGAAAAACAAAGGCGGCATATGCTGGCATCACTTTTGCTAAAGGTAATGCAAGCGTCAGCTTCTTAGGAGCAAGCCGATACATCCATGAGGCGCGCGGTTTTCCATCGTTCACTGAAGATCCGTATGGAGGATTACGCCCATGGCATCCCAAATAATTTCTCTTTCCAGTATTGCCACACCCAATAACGGGGTGGATCTGGACGAGATCATGCAGCAAAAGGCAGAACACCAAGGTTGTGGTACGAGCGGTGGTTCCGGCAAGGCCAGTTGTGGCACCGGAGCGGGGCAGGGAGATCTGGCACCGGAGATATGGGAAAAGGTCAAGAATCACCCCTGCTATAGCGAAGAAGCGCATCATCATTACGCCCGTATGCACGTTGCGGTGGCGCCCGCCTGCAATATCCAATGCAATTACTGTAACCGCAAATATGACTGCGCCAACGAAAGTCGGCCGGGTGTCGTCAGTGAAAAACTGACGCCGGAGCAAGCGGCTAAAAAGGTGCTGGCCGTGGCCTCCACCATTCCGCAAATGACTGTCTTGGGTATTGCTGGTCCGGGTGATCCCCTGGCCAACCCCGAAAAAACTTTCAGGACCTTTGAACTGATCTCGAAAACAGCGCCGGATATCAAACTCTGCCTGTCCACCAATGGCCTGACCCTCCCTGACCATGTAGATACCATTGCCGGTTTTAATGTGGATCACGTCACCATCACCATCAATATGGTGGATGCGGATGTGGGCGCACAGATCTATCCCTGGATTTATTACAAGAACAAGCGGTACAAGGGGCGTGAAGCGGCGCAGATACTTACCGACCGGCAAATGCAGGGACTGGAAATGCTGACCGAGCGCGGCATTCTCTGTAAGGTGAATTCGGTCATGATCCCTGGCATCAATGATCACCATCTGGTGGAAGTCAACCGGGCAGTCAAGAGCCGCGGAGCCTTCCTTCACAACATCATGCCCCTGATTTCTGCGCCTGAACATGGCACGGTTTTCGGTTTGAACGGCCAGCGTGGCCCGACGGCGCAGGAACTCAAAGCCCTGCAGGACAGTTGCGAAGGCGAAATGAACATGATGCGCCACTGTCGGCAATGCCGGGCGGACGCGGTGGGTCTGCTGGGCGAAGATCGTTCAGCAGAATTCACGACCGAAGCCGTCATGGCGATGGATGTGGAATATGACCTGGAATCGCGTAAGGCCTATCAGTCGCTGGTGGAGCAGGAACGTCAGGCGACGGCGGACGCCAAGCGGGCGGAACTGGAAACCCTGGCCGGCGAGCAATCCGATGTCAAAATTCTCATCGCGGTGGCGACCAAAGGCAGCGGGCGGGTCAATGAGCACTTCGGTCATGCCACCGAGTTTCAGATTTATGAGGCGAGTGCGTCCGGGGCGAAGTTTGTTGGCCACCGTCGCGTGGACCTCTATTGCCAAGGCGGTTATGGCGAAGAGGAAGCCCTGGAAACCACCATCATCCGCGCGATCAACGATTGTACGGCAGTTTTTGTGGCCAAGATCGGTGGCTGTCCGAAAGCCTCGCTGGAGGCGGCCGGAATCGATGCGGTGGATCGCTACGCTTTTGAATATATCGAGCAGTCAGTCATTGCCTACTATCGGGATTATCTCGATAACATCCGTAGTGGGGCCATCGTCCATGGCCAGCGCGGAGATGCGGAGATTCGGCAGGGGGCGTATGTAGCTGCGTAAGGTTATTATTGGGGGAGATCTCCTCCCCCATTTTTGTGAAAAGGAGAAACATCATGGCTTTTAAAATCGTCAGTTCCCAATGCACCAGTTGTTCGGCCTGTGAACCGGAATGCCCGAATATGGCCATTTCCGAAAAGAATGGCACCTTTGTGATCGATCCGGCCAAGTGTACGGAATGCATAAACTATTTCGATGAACCGCAGTGTGTGGCGGTATGTCCGGTGGATGACACCTGCATCATTGACAACAACTATCCCCGTTACGTCGCTTAGGAGTCTGTCATGGAACTCACCTTTACGCCTAAAGCGGAACGCTTTATCCAGCGGATGATCACCTTTGGCGGTGGAAATGCTTCCAGTGCTTTCCGCCTTGCGGTAAAGCCAGGCGGGTGCTCCGGCCTCTCCTACGATTTTCGCATTGTCGAGGCGGCGGAGCCCGGCGATGTGGCCATCACCAGTAATGGCATTCCGGTGCTACTGGAACAGAAGAGTGTCCCTTTTCTCAACGGCGTCGTCGTCGATTGCGAGGATAGCCTGATGAATACCGGACTGGTCTTTACCAATCCCAATGCGGCGGCCAGTTGTGGTTGCGGAACTTCATTTACACCCAAGGAATAAAGCCGGATCCCGGAAACGTCGAGATTGGAGGGAGGAAAACATGGAAACCTGGATCGTTCATCATACGAATACGACTATCCATCGTTGCGCAGCGAATACGGCAGCACTTCCCTCGCATCTCGACGATCTCGACTTCCGCGGTGCGGAGATATTTACCCGCATACCCGCGAGGGAGCAGCGTCACCTCGCACAGGCTTACAGCAGTTATGCCTGCTGTGAGGAGTGCGAAGCGGCGCTGCTCCATCCCGTGAAGCATAAGGGTGCGGCATGAGCAATATCTGGGATGATGAATGGTTGAACCGCCGTTACTATGAAGGCCTCCTGCCGGAGGCGGCGGAACGCCATCTGCATCTCGCGGCGCGCTCTTATGCGGACGATGTGCGCGCCGAGGATCATCTGATGGATGCCATCGCCATCGCGCCCGAACACATGGTCGTTTACTTGGGATTGTACAAATTTTATTTCTATAAAGGTCGACTGAACGAGGCGCTGGCTACGGCTCGCATCTGTCTGCAGCGCAGCGCCGCAGACTTGGGTATTGACCCGGACTGGCGCAAGGTAAGGGAGCGGCAGGCGGAATTTGGCAGTTTTGACGCACCGCGGGCACGTTTTTATATGTTCGTGCTGAAGGCCTATGGTTATCTGCATTTGCGTCTGGGTCATCTGGCTACGGGCAGCAAAATCATGGACAAACTCATCGAACTGGACCCGACGGATAAAATACAGGCCCGGGTGCTGCTGGAAGTCCTGCAAAAAAAAGAGGAGGACGACGATGAGTGATCCGGATGAGGCCATTGACTGGCAGGGCTGCGCCGTCTCCTGTGAGGCTTGTCCTGAGCGCAAGATCCAGGGGCTGAAGTGCGAGCCGTTGCATGCCTGTATGCATGATCGCTACGCCAAAAGGGTGGATCGTTTTTTTCGCTGGAATCCGCAGATCGCCAAGGATTATCTGCAACACGGCTACTTTGAAGTGCGGGCTTGCGCCGCGCGTTATGCGGATATTTTTCATCTGCCGGCACTCATGAACGATCCGGATGAAACCGTGCGCTGGGCAGTAGCGCAGCGGCTTCCGCAACGCTATCTGCTGCGGATGATCCACGATCCGCATCGGGAAGTGCGTATCCGGGTAGCTGCGCGGCTGGATGAACGTAATCTGTCTGCCATGATGCGCGACGCGGATTATTACGTGCGTCTGGAGGTGGTGCGTCGCCTGCCCAAAGGTCTATTGCCGCTCATGATGCATGATTCCGACGTGGAGGTTCGGCGCGTTGTGGCCAAACGTATCGGCGTGGATGTTCTGGTCAAAATGCTGCAGGACGATGATCCCGGGGTCCGTCTTGATGCCATTGAACGGGTACCGGTGTCGATCCTTTCCACACTGGTGGACGATGCGGACTGGCGTATTCGCTACGAGGTGGCGGCGCGCGGGAGCCAGGAAGCGGTAATCCGCCTGTTGGCAGATGAGGATTATGAGGTACGTCGTTGCGCTGCGGAACGCGTGGGGAAAGGCGAACCGCTTTCCAGACAACGATTGCCAGGGGAGGATGAATCATGGCCGGTATGAGCAGAGACAGTGCGACCGTGGAGCTTGGCGCAGAACCCGAGTTCAATTATGGGGATAAAGTCCGTTCTCGCAAACATGTGAAAAATGATGGGACATTCACCGGCGCGGAAATTGGCGAGGTGATTGTTACAAAAGGCGATATCGGTTTTATCATCAGTATCGGCACCTACTTGCAGCAATTTTATATTTATGGCGTGGATTTTTATGAGCGTGGTCATCTGGTCGGCATGAAGGGCCGTGAACTGGATCTGATCGAAAGCAATCTGGTTCAGGAGGAGAGAATCCCATGATGGATTTACGTCTGCCGCGATTTGATTGGGGCCTAAGAGTATGGGCTTGCAATGATATTTTTAATGATGGCACTTATCCGGGGGAGGCCGAAGGGGCCTTGCTGGTAGCCAAGGATAGTCCGGGAGAAATCGTGCGGGTAGGACATCACGAAGAGAGCAACATGCCGCTCTACCTCGTGGAGTTTGCCAATGGCATGGTGGTCGGTTGCCTGGAAGAGGAAATTCTACCCGTCGAAGGGCAGAAGCCATGAACATAACGCGCAGCATTTATCTCGATAATAACGCGACAACGGCCTTGGCGCCGGCGGCATTGGATGCCATGCTGCCTTATTTGTCCACAGAATATGCCAATCCTTCCAGCGCCTCCGAAGCGGGTGTAAGTGTCAAGAAAGCTTTGGGTGAGGCGCGGGTCGCAGTGGCCAAATTGTTGGGCTCCTCACCTGCGGAACTGATTTTTACCAGTGGCGCGACGGAGAGCAATCATACGGCGATCCTGGGCGCACTCTCCCTGACCAAAGGCAAACGCCATCTGATTACCAGCCAGGTGGAACATCCCTCAGTTCTTTTGATGTGTCAGCATCTGGAACGTCTCGGGATAGAGGTAAGTTACCTCCCGGTGGATGAAGAGGGACGCCTGGACCTGGAAGACCTGCGCGCTGCCTTGCGTCCGGATACCGCCCTGGTTTCGCTGATGTGGGCAAACAATGAAACGGGTGTGCTCTTTCCTGTTACTGAAGCGGCTGCCATGGCGCATGACGCGGGGGCTTTTTTCCATACGGATGCGACCCAGGCGCTCGGCAAGCTATCTGTGAATGCCGCCGCTTCCGGCGTGGATTTTTTATCCTGCTCGGCGCACAAGATTCATGGCCCCAAAGGCGTGGGGGCATTGTTCGTCCGCAAAGGCATTGCCTTACCACCCTTGTTTCATGGTCATCAGGAACGGGGACGGCGGGGCGGCACCGAGAATGTTCCCGCCATCGCCGGTTTTGCGGCCGCTGCCCGTCTGCTCACCAATATCGAACACGAGGCGCGTTACTTGCGGGAATTGCGCGATTATTTTGAACAAGGTTTGTTGGCTTTCATGCCGTGTGCGCGCATCCACGGACAGGAAGCCGAGCGTTTACCCAATACCAGCAATGTTGGGTTTATCGCTCTCGACGGTGAAGAATTGCTCTATCGCCTGGAACAGGAGGGCATTACGGCTGCGGCCGGTGCGGCCTGTGCTGCTGGCGGGCAGGAACCTTCCCATGTGCTCACGGCTATGGGCTTTTCTAAAACGGCAGTGCTGTCCTCACTGCGTTTCTCCTTTGGACGCATGAACCGGTCGGAGGATGTGGAGCGGCTGCTCCGCGTATTACCAGGCATCCTGCTGGGCATGATGGACATGCCGCCGATGACGG
>DAIEIW010000170.1:0-6045 GCA_027351205.1 Acidithiobacillus sp. | reverse complement strand
TCATCATAAGCGCCCTGGATGTAATAGGTCACGCCGGGAACCGCTTCGCCCTTGAAACCCAGACGGATGCGGTTGGCGCCGAAAACGAGGCCATTGGAACTGCCGGGGCCGGTGCCAAACTGCTGGGCGCCGGTGATCTGGGCGTAACCGAACACCACCGGACCGGTGTCCGCGTTGGAAGTGTCCGCGGCGAAAGCAACGCCGGGGACCACAAAAGCCGCTGCAACGGCCAAAGCTACGAGATTCTTCTTCATGACTAGGCTCCTCCTCGAGAGCAGTGTTTCAAATACCACAGTGCAAGTTATAGCACCGGTGCGAACACGTTGCAACATTTCCACAACACCTTTTTTGCAACGCGCCGCCAATTTTATACACCGATATGCTTATCGAGGTCCACGTTTGACACAGATAGTCGGCCAAAGCTATCATTCGCCCCTGTTTTGGGGGATCGTCTAGCGGTAGGACAGCGGACTCTGACTCCGCTAACCGTGGTTCGAATCCACGTCCCCCAGCCAAATAAAAACGCTGACGCGCACTGTCCTCCCTGGACAGACATTGCTAAACTCATGGCATGAACCATTCCCATACGGATTCCGCGTTGCCCGCCCTGCCTTTTACCAAAATGCAGGGCTTGGGTAACGACTTCGTCGTTTTTGACGGTATCCATCAGCGCGTCGATCTACCCCCGGAGATGATCCGCGCCATCGCCGACCGCCACTTCGGCATCGGCTGCGATCAGATCCTGCTGGTGGAGGCCGCCGCATCCCCCGATTGCGACTTCCGTTACCGCATCTTCAATGCCGATGGCGGCGAAGTGGCGCAGTGCGGCAATGGCGCCCGCTGCTTTGCCGTCTTCGTGCGCCGCGCCAAGCTCACGGACAAGGACATCATCACCGTCGAGACTCGGGCGGGACGGCTGATCCTGCATCACCGGGGGAACGGAGATATCACCGTCAATATGGGTGTTCCGCAACTCGTCCCCGCCGATGTCCCCTTCCGCGCCGATGAAGAATCCCCCGAATACCTGCTGTCCGCAGGGAACCACACCCTGCGCATCGCCGCCGTCGGCATGGGCAACCCCCACGCAGTGCTGCGTGTCGCGAGCGCGGCGGAGGCCCAGGTAGCCACCCTGGGTCCGCGCATCGAAACACACCAGGACTTCCCCGAGCGCTGCAACGTGGGCTTCATGGAAATCCGCGACCGCAACCATATTCAACTGCGGGTCTGGGAGCGCGGCGCGGGTGAAACCCTGGCCTGCGGCAGCAATGCCTGCGCGGCCGTGGTGGCGGGCATCCGCTGGGATGAACTGGATCATGCGGTGGCGGTGACCCTGCCCGGGGGCACTCTGGAGATCGAATGGGCAGGCCTTGGACATCCCGTGATGATGACCGGTCCGGCGCAGGTGGTTTTCGACGGGGTCTGGCCGTTACCGGCAGAGATCAAGCACATTGACGAGGGATCATGACATGCAGGATACGACGTTGGCGGCGGTTGCCAAGGGTTTGAACAGTGATACGGCCGCGTTGGCCTTTCTGCACAAACTCGATGATGAGGAAGGTGAAACGCTGGCGCGCCTGATTGCCGCGCTGGAGGTCCACAGCGCCTCGGAACGCTACAGTGATACCCACTGGGAGGATGACTGAGTGGCCACGGAGCCTGAACTGGAAACACAGGCGGATCAGGTCCTAGCCTATCTCCGTCGGCATCCGCAATTTTTGTGGGACCAGGAAGACCTGCTCCACACCCTGACCCTGCCCCATGTCGGACGTGGTTCCGCTTCGTCCCTGCTGGAGCGGCAGGCGCAGGTGCTGCGCGAAGAAAACCTCCGGCTGCATCAGCGTATCAGCGCGCTGCTGGGTGCCGCCCAGCAGAATGCCGCACTCGGCCTGCACCTCTCCGACCTGGCTACCGAACTGTTGCAGACACCCGACTGTACCACGACCGTCAATACCGTCATCACCCGTCTGCGGGAGGGTTTTCAGGTTGAGGAAATGGCCCTGATCGCCCGCGCACCCGTAGCCGGACTACCCCAGTTCCTACCGTTGGAACAGGCCGATTTTCAGGAGATTCTGAATGGCCTACCGTTGTTGCGCGCCGCGACCGGGCTGACCCTGAGCCCGACCCTGCGCAGCACCCTCTTCGGCGCGGCAGGGGCGGGACTGGCGTCTTTCGCCCTGATCCCGCTTGCCGGTCAGCATCTGCAAGGGGGGATTCTGCTCGGCAGTCAGCACCCCGGCCGCTATGCCGAGGACGCCGGGGCCGACCTGCTCGACCAGATTGCCCGCCTGGTCACGGCGGCACTGGATCGCTGCCTGGCCCCATGCTGATCGAAACCGCCATTGCCCAATTCATCGAAACGCTCCGGCAGGGCGGCAGGGCCAGTCCGGCCACGATCAGCGCCTATGGCCGCGACCTGCATGCCTGGGCGCGGTTTTCGCTGCAGCGCGGGCAGACGGAGATCGCGCAGATAGATCGTGGCAGCCTGCGCGCCTACCTCCTGGCGGAGCGCAGCCGCGGGGTGTCCATTCGCAGCCTGCGTCGGCATTTCGCGGCGCTGCGCGCCCTCTATCGCCATCTGCAGCAGGATGCGCCCGAACTGCGCAACCCGGTGTCGGGGCTCGCCATGCCCAAGGCGGAGCAGCGCCTGCCCGACTGGCTGACGGTGGATCAGGCCCGCCTGCTGATGCAACCCGCCGCCCTATCCGACGCAGAAGCGGCGCCGCAGGATTTCACCGGGCTGCGGGATCAACTGATCCTGGAGCTGCTGTATTCCAGCGCCCTGCGCGTCAGCGAACTGGCGGGACTGAATCTCGGCGATCTGGATCGTCACGCGGGCACGGTACGGGTGCTGGGCAAGGGGCGCAAGGAACGTATCGTGCCGGTAGGACGGCCCGCCTGGGCAGCGCTCCGCGCCTACCTTGCGGCGCGACCGGCCGTGGCGGCCAGCGGCGAGATGGCCCTCTTCGTCAACCGGCACGGCCAGCGGCTCACGGTGCGCAGCATTCAGGTGCGGGTCAAAAAACTCGGCGATGCGCGGCTCGGGCAGCCGCTGCATCCCCATACCCTGCGTCACAGCGCCGCCAGCCATCTGCTGCAGTCGTCCGGCGACTTGCGCGCGGTGCAGGAATATTTAGGCCATGCGGGTATTGGCACGACCGCCATCTACACCCACATGGATTATCAGCAACTGGCGCGGGTCTACGACCAGACGCACCCGCGGTCGCGACGTGGCGACCAGGATACGAAACACTTTGAGGGAAAAGCATGACGGATTCGCAACAAATGCACGGCACCACCATCCTCTGTGTGCGGCGGGGCGCCAACGTGGTCATGGCCGGAGATGGCCAGGTGACCTTCGGCAATACGGTCATGAAGGGCAATGCTCGCAAGGTGCGCCGCATAGATCCCGGTGTACTGACCGGTTTCGCTGGCGCCACAGCCGACGCCTTTACCCTGCTGGAGCGTTTCGAGGCCAAACTCAAGGCCCACCCCGGCCAGTTGGCCAAGGCCGCCGTGGAACTCGCCAAGGAGTGGCGCACCGACCGGGTGCTGCGCCGCCTGGAGGCCATGCTCGCCATCGCGGACGACAAACAAAGTCTGATCATCAGCGGGCAGGGCGACGTACTGGATCCCGAATACGGCATCATCGCCATCGGTTCCGGGGGACCCTACGCCCTTGCGGCGGCGCGTGCCCTACTGGAAAACAGCGATCTGTCGGCCCGTGATGTCGCCGAACGCGCACTGGGCATCGCCGGCGACATCTGCATCTATACCAACCATCAACATACGATCGAAGAGCTATGAGCATGTCTGAAATGACCCCCCGCGAGATCGTCCAGGAGCTGGACAAGTACATCATCGGCCAGTCGGAGGCCAAGCGCGCCGTAGCCATCGCCCTGCGCAACCGCTGGCGACGCGGGCAGGTGCCGCCGCCGCTGCATCAGGAAATCACCCCAAAAAATATCCTCATGATCGGGCCGACGGGAGTGGGCAAGACGGAAATCGCCCGGCGTCTGGCGCAACTCGCCAATGCCCCCTTCATCAAGGTAGAAGCCACCAAATTCACCGAGGTGGGCTATGTGGGCAAGGATGTGGAATCCATCATCCGCGATCTGACCGAAACCGCCGTCGACATGATCCGCAGCGAACGGCAGGTCGCGCTGCGCCAGCGCGCCGAGGAACTGGCCGAGGAGCGGATTCTCGACATCCTCATTCCCGGTCCGCGCGACAGCAGCGTACCGCGCAGCGACGAGGGCACTCGCCAGAAGTTCCGCAAAATGCTGCGCGAAGGCAAGCTGGATGCGCAGGAAATCGAGATCGAGGTGAGCGCCCCCAAGGGCGGGGTGGAGATCATGGCCCCGGCGGGTATGGAGGAGATGACCAACCAGCTCCGCGAGATGTTCTCCAACATGGCGCCAGGGAAGACCAGCACACGACGCGTCACCGTGAGCGAAGCGCAGCGTCTGTTGACGGACGACGAAGCCGCCAAGCTGGTCAATGAAGAGGAAGTTCGCGCACTGGCACTGGAACGGGTACAGTCCGGCGGCATAGTCTTCATCGACGAAATCGACAAGGTGGCTGTGCGCTCTGGCACTCAGCAGGGCTCGGATGTCTCTCGGGAAGGAGTACAACGCGATCTTCTGCCGCTGGTGGAGGGCTCCAATGTGAGTACCCGTTACGGCGTGGTGAAGACCGATCACATCCTCTTCATCGCCTCCGGCGCCTTCCACCTCAGCAAGCCCTCCGATCTGATCCCGGAACTGCAGGGTCGCCTGCCTATCCGCGTGGAGCTGGAGGCCCTGAGTGCGGCGGATCTGGTGCGGATACTGCAGGAGCCGGAGAATGCGCTGGTCCGGCAATACAGTGCGTTGCTGGCCAGCGACGGGCTGGCTTTACACTTTACCCAGGATGGCGTGCGGCGTATCGCCGAAATTGCCCAGCAGGTGAATGAACGGGTGGAGAACATCGGTGCCCGGCGCCTGCATACGATCATGGAGCGGCTGCTGGAAGAGGTGGCTTTTGTCGCGCCGGACGGCAGCACTACGGCCCTGGAGGTCGACGCCGCCTATGTGGACAGCCGTCTGAAAGATCTGGCGCAGGACGAGGATTTGTCTCGTTATATTTTGTGATGGGGTGACTGTACAGCGGGGTCAGGGCTTGATGTAGAGGGCGCCAGCCTCCTGGGCATCCGCAATGGCAATGATGCCAGCGGCGACCAGTTGGCTGCCCGCAGGCCGGTCGTCAGGGTTCAACCCCATGTTACGCAGGCTGTTTTCACAAAAATCGACCTGTACCCCGGCACTGATGCGCTCTTCGATCTCGCGCCGCCAGTGGCCCTTTGCCCAAAGGGACATGGGTGCCTGACCATTCGCGATGACCCGCAGGCTTTGCGCCGGAGCCGCTGCCTGGGCATTACGCAGATTGGCCAGCAGATTAGGCCAGCGCCCGGCATCGTCAACGTGGAAAAGCAGTACGGCGCTCAAGCTACCGCCACCGTCGTTAGCATCTGTTGACGCAATTTGCCCATACTGCTTTTTTCCAGTTGCCGCACCCGTTCTGCCGAAACACCCAGTTCATCGCCCAACACCTGCAAGGTCTTGGGGTCGTCGCTCAGCCAGCGGTTTTCAATGATGTAGCGATCCCTCTGAGGCAGGGCCGACAACGCCGTATGCAAGGCCTTGTGCTGCTGCTGATCCCAGTCCCGCTCCACCAGTTGCTCTATGGGCGACCCGGCGGGATCCGCCAGATCCAGGACACGTCCGCCCTCCCGTTCCTCATCCGGTTCGAGGTTGAGCGAGTAGTCGTAACCGGACATCCGCCCTTCCATCTCCAGTACCTGCGCCTGGGTAACGCCCAGATCGTCCGCAATGGCGGCGCTTTCCTCGCCACTCATCCAGCCAGCATGGGTGCGGCTGGAACGGAGATTGAAGAACAGTTTGCGCTGCGCCTTGGTGGTGGCCACTTTGACGATACGCCAGTTGCGCAGGATGAATTCGTGAATCTCCGCCTTGACCCAATGCACCGCAAAGGAGACCAGACGTACGC
>DAIEIW010000167.1:0-13308 GCA_027351205.1 Acidithiobacillus sp. | reverse complement strand
GCTGGAAACTTTGCACTTTTTCAGCCATGAGATTTTCATGCTGCGCTCGCGGGACAACCTCGCCCGCCCTGGGCCGCGGATCATCAAACGGGCCTTTGATCTGGTGGCGGCCAGCATCCTGGTGCTGCTCCTGTCGCCCCTGCTGCTCTTTCTGGCGTGGCGGATTCGCCGGAACGATGGTGGGCCGGTGTTTTTTGTGCAGGAACGGGTAGGGCGGGGTGGGCAACCCTTTCCCTGTTACAAGTTCCGCAGCATGGTCATCGATGCCGAAAGCCGTCTGCGGCAATATCTTACCAGCCACCCCGAGTTGCACGCCGAGTATCAGCGCATTTCAAGCTGCGTGATGACCCCCGCGTGACACGCATCGGGCGCCTTCTGCGCCGCACCAGCCTGGATGAACTACCCTAATTGTTCAACGTGCTCCGGGGCGAAACGAGCTTGGTGGGCCCGCGTCCTCTGCTGGACCGGGAGCTGGAGTGCTACGGCAACGGTTTTGCCCTCTATCGCCAGATGCATCCCGGAATCACCGGCCTGTGGCAGACCAGCGGTCGCTCTGAGACCACCTTCACCGAACGCGCCTCTCTGGACGCGTAGTACGTGAAGAACTGGTCCCTGTGGTATGACATCGTCATCCTGCTGCGTACCGTCAATGTGGTATTGCTCCGGGACAGGGCGTACTGACGGGCGGCACAAATCCACGTTGGGCCGTGGGGGACGTAGCCCGGCGGGGGGGAATTCAGTTAGACTACGGCTACCCACAACCCAAGAAGAAGGACTTATGGACGAACAGGAAGCAGTTTTCATGATCGAACGCATCTACGTGAAAGACATCTCTTTTGAGTCGCCCAACGCGCCCCTCAGTTTTGTGCAGACCGAGGCGCCGACCGTAGATGTGGGGCTGAACACCGCCAGTACCGTCGTGGAAGGGATGGAAGGACTTACCGAAGTGACGCTGACGGTGACCGTCAAGGCCAAGGCGGGTGAGAGCACCTACTTTGCCGTAGAAGTTCAGCAGTCGGGTCTGTTCCGGGTTCAGAACATCCCGGAAGAGCACATGCCCGCCCTGTTGGCGGTGCATTGCCCGACCATCCTGTTCCCGTATGCGCGGGAAGTGGTTGCAGATCTGGTCGGTCGCGGTGGTTTCCAGCCATTGCACCTGCACCCGGTGAATTTCGAGGCCCTGTATCAGCAGGCGCAGACCCAGCAGCAGAACTATACGACGCAATAATCCATGCGTTGGGCAATGCTGGGCGGCGGTCACTGGGGGACGGCGCTGGCCGTATATCTGCTGCGCCAGAGGCATATCGTGCAGCTTTGGGGACGGCGCGCCGAGCGCTTGCCCTGTCAGCCCGCCCGGACGGACCTTTTTCCCGTATTTCCAGAGTGCGCGCGGCCGGAAGGATTGCACTGCACGGTGGACCTCGCCGCTGCGGTACAGCGCAGCGAGGGCATTGTCCTTGCGGTGCCCAGTCATGCGTTGCGTGGCCTGCTGACGCATCTGCTCCCCTGTCTGCCGCCCAACGCACTGCTCGTCCTCGCCAGCAAAGGGCTGGAAGTGCCGAGCGCCTTGCGCCTCGACCAGGTGTTGCGGGAAATCTTGCCGGAGGCGCCTCTGGTGGTGCTTTCCGGCCCGAGTTTCGCCCATGACCTGATGCTCGGCAAACCACTGGCGATGACGGCGGCGTCTACCGATCCGAGCCATGCCCAGCGGGTGGCCGAGGCCTTTGGCAGTGCGCAGATGCGGGTCTACACCAGTGATGATGTAGCGGGCGTCTGTCTGGGCGGGGCGATCAAGAATGTGCTGGCCATTGCCGCCGGTATTTCCGATGGTCTGGGCAATGGCGACAGTGCCCGTGCCGCGCTCATCACCCGCGGGATGGCAGAGTTGCATCGCCTGGGAACGGCGCTGGGGGGGCGAACCGAGACCTTCATGGGTCTGGCCGGTGCCGGTGACCTGATCCTCACGTCCTGCAGCGATCTCTCGCGGAACCGGCGGGTGGGGCTGGGCCTGGGTGGCGGGCTGAGCCTGGAAGCGGTGCTGCGGGGGATTGGCGAGGAGGCCGAGGGGGTACGCACGGCGCAGGCTTTGTTTCAGCTTGCGCGGAGCCTGGGGGTGGATATGCCGATTACCGAACAGGTCTATCGCGTGCTGTTCGAGGGCGCCGCGCCGCGCGTCGCAAGCGATGAGCTGATGCGCCGCGCCCTGCGTTCCGAGTTGCATGTTTCAGATGACGGCGTCCCTGGGGGTGCCGCCAGGACCGAGTGACGGCGATGGGTCGCGGTGCGCCAACCTAGGTGGGCGGCATAAGGCTGCACATGGGGCTGCAAGACTTGCAGAACGGGCCCGGGATCGTTACATTGCCGCCAGATGACAGGGTGTTTGTGCACACCCGGACAAACACAATAAGGAGTTTGGATGTCACCAGACAGGACCGCACGTTGATGGCGGCGTTGGAGCGGGCCCTGGCGTACCAGGCACAAAGCCTCCAGGCTGTTTCCAGGACCTTTGCCCTGACCATCCCCCAGTTGCCGGAGGTGCTCCGGGACGCGGTCGGCAACGGTTATCTGTTGTGCCGTATTGCCGACACCATTGAAGACGATCCGGATATGCCCTGGGAAAAAAAGGCCTGTTGGCAGGCGAAATTTCTTCGGGTGGTGGAGGGTGCGGGCGATCCCGCCGCCTTTGCTGCGGCATTGGGCGCGGACCTGTCACCGGCGATGCCCGAAGCCGAGCACGATCTGATTCGCCACACTCCGGAAGTCGTCGCCATCACCCACAGCCTCAACCCCACCCAGCAGGCGGCGTTGTCCCGCTGCGTGCGGATCATGGGGATGGGAATGGCGGAGTTTCAGCAGCATGCTTCGTTGCAGGGGCTGGCGGACATGGCGGCCCTGGATCGCTACTGCTATGTGGTCGCGGGTGTCGTCGGTGAAATGCTCACCAGTCTTTTTGTCGAGTTTGAGCCGCAGCTGGCGGAGCATGATGCGCAGATGCAGCGTTTGGCGGTGTCCTTCGGGCAAGGCCTGCAGATGACCAATATTCTCAAGGACATCTGGGATGACTGGCAGCGCGGTGTGAGCTGGATGCCACGCGCGCTGTTTCAGCGCCATGGCTGCGATATTGCCGGGGTGCGGCCCGGTAGTCGGGACCCCGCGTTCCAGGCGGGTCTCACCGAACTGCTGGGCATTGCCGCGGACCATCTGCAAAATGCCCTGCGCTATACCCTGCTGATACCGGCCGGGCAGACGGGGATGCGGGATTTTTGCCTCTGGGCCATTGCCATGGCGGTGCTGACCCTGCGACGAATTGCCGAAAATCCGGCTTTCGCCTCCGGGAGCGAGGTGAAAATCAGCCGCCGCAGCGTACATCGGGTGGTATTTTTGTCGCGTCTCCTGCATCGCTCCGATGCGCTCCTGCAGTGGAGTTTCCGGGTGGGCGTTAAACCATTGCCTCTATCTTCCGCTGTCGCGCAACCATGAATCGTATGCTGCAACCGGTGCGCTCTGGCGCGGGCATTTTTCGTTCGTCACTGGATCGGGTGATCGCGCAGGCGCGTCAGGCGCTGGGCGGTCGGCAGGCGGAGGATGGTCACTGGTGTTTCGAGTTTGAGGCCGATTGCACCATCCCCGCCGAATATATTCTGATGCAGCATTATATGGATGAGCGGGACGAGGCTCTGGAGGCCAGGATCGCTGTCTATCTGCGCGGCAAGCAGGCGGATCACGGGGGGTGGCCCCTCTATTACGGCGGCCATTTTGACCTGAGTGCGTCGGTAAAGGTCTATTACGCCCTGAAACTCGCGGGCGATGACCCCGAACTGCCGCACATGCGGCGCGCTCGGGAGGCGATCCTCGCCCATGGCGGAGCGGAACACAGCAATGTGTTCACGCGCATTACCCTGGCGCTTTTTGCCCAGGTGCCGTGGCGGGCGGTGCCCTTCATTCCGGTGGAAATCATGCTGCTGCCGCGCTGGTTTCCCTTTCATATCTACAAAGTCGCTTCCTGGTCGCGCACGGTGATGGTGCCCCTGTTTATTCTGTGTAGCCTCAAGGCGCGCGCCAAAAATCCCCTGCAGGTGCATATCCGGGAGTTGTTCCGTCGACCGCCGGAACAGATTACGGATTATTTCAGCCCCGCCCGGCAAGGGATTGTGGCACACTTCTTTCTGTCTCTGGATCGATTCTGGCGGTTGATGGAGGGCTGGATACCGTGCGGTATCCGGCGCCGTGCCCTGAAGACGGCGGAGGCGTGGTTCACCGCGCGGATCAATGGGGAGGATGGCCTGAACGGCATTTTTCCGGCCATGGTGAACGCCCACGAGGCCCTGGAGCTGCTCGGTTATCCGCCGGATCATGATTATCGTCGGCAAACCGGGGCGGCGCTGCGCAAGCTGGTGGTGGAGCGGGCGAACGACGCCTATTGTCAGCCCTGTGTATCACCCGTCTGGGATACCTGTCTCGCGCTCCATGCCCTGCTGGAGCAGGATGGCGAAGTCTCTCCGGCGGTGCAAAACGGTATCCGCTGGCTCAAGGACCGGCAGATCGGTGCCGAACCCGGCGACTGGCGGGAGTCACGGCCCCATTTGGCGGGCGGTGGCTGGGCGTTTCAATATGCCAACCCGTATTATCCGGATCTGGATGACACGGCGGCAGTGGGCTGGGCCCTGGCGCGGGCCGGGCGTGCGGAGGATCGTGACAGTATCGAGAGGGCGGCGAACTGGCTGGCGGGCATGCAATCCAGAAACGGCGGTTTCGGCGCCTATGATGTGGACAATACCCACTACTACCTGAACGAAATTCCCTTTGCTGACCACAAGGCCCTGCTGGACCCGCCGACGGCCGATGTCACCGGGCGGGTGGTGGCCTTTCTGGCGCATCTGGCCCGGCCACGGGACCGCGATGTGCTGCGGCGTGCTGTGGCTTATCTGCTGCGTGAACAGGAATCTTCGGGCGCTTGGTTCGGGCGCTGGGGAACCAACTACATCTACGGGACCTGGTCCGTGCTCATGGCACTGGCCGAACTGAATGATCCTTCCCTGAAGCCCACCATGGAACGCGCGGCGTACTGGCTGCGTGCGGTACAGCAGAGCGACGGCGGTTGGGGCGAAAGCAACGATTCCTACAGTGACCCCGGTCTTGCCGGAGTGGGCCAGACCTCTACCGCGGCGCAGACGGCCTGGGCCTGCCTGGGTCTGATGGCAGCGGGAGACCGGGATAGTGTCGCCCTGCATCGTGGCATAGCCTGGCTGCAGGCGCATCAGGAAGGAGACGGATGCTGGCAGGCGCCCTTTTTTAACGCACCGGGGTTCCCGAAGGTTTTTTACCTGATTTATCACGGATATGCGTTTTATTTCCCGCTCTGGGCGCTGGCCCGCTACCGGAACTTGGGATGCATGGCCCACGAATAGGAGTGGTAGCGGCGCTGGACGCGGAGGCGCGTGTTTTTTCCCTCGCGGGCGCGCTGTCGCACGATGCGTTGATAGAGGTGGGTGAGCAGATCTTGCTGTGTGTTTCCGGCATGGGGCCGGAGCGGGCGACGGCCGCAACGTATAGGCTGATTGCTGCGGGTGTTGACGGGCTGGTTTCCTGGGGCACTGCGGGCGCCTTGCGGTCGGAACGGAAGCCGGGGGATCTGCTCCTGCCGGAAACCGTATTCTGGGCTGGGCAGTGCTGGCCGGTGGATGTGGCATGGCGCGGGAACATGGCGAAATCGCTGTCCATCCCATTCCATGCCGGGGGAGTGCTTTCGGTGGATGAGCCCTGCGGCTCTAGGACTGCGAAGGCTGCCTTTCTGGTGGATTACCCGTCGGCACAGGCGGTGGATATGGAAAGTGGTGCCATTGCCGCCGCCGCGCATGGGGCGGATACCCCCTTCATCGTCATCCGCAGTGTCGTGGACCCTGCGGATCGGTCGCTGCCGGCGGTGGCCACGGCGAGTGTCGATGCCTACGGGCGGCCGCAGGCCCTCAGCCTGGCGCGCGGGTTGTTGCGCCATCCTGCCGAGTTGTTCGCTTTGCTGGGCTTGGGCTGGCAGATGCAGAAGGCGCTGAGAACGCTCCGCACGGTGGCGCCGGGCCTTCTTCACGCGGGAAGGGCGGTATGAAAGCCCTGCTGACCGGGGCATCGGGTTTTGTCGGTGGCGCGGTGCTGCGCCGCCTGCTCGCCGAAGGTCTGGAGGTACGAGTGCTCTACCGCGCCGGTGCCGATCCGGCCAACTGGGAAGGGCTGGACGTGGAGTCGGTGGTCGGGGATCTCACCGACGGCCCGGCCCTGGATGGCGCGGTGGCTGGCTGTCAGGCGGTTTTTCATGTGGCTGCGGACTACCGGCTCTGGGTACCCGATCCGCGCGCCATGTATGCCGCCAATGTGGGCGGCAGCGAACGTCTGGTGCGCGCGGCGCTCGACGCCGGGGTGGAGCGCATCGTCTATACCAGCAGCGTTGCCGTGCTCGGTCATTACGCCGATGGCCGGGAAGCCGATGAAGACACCACTGCGCAACTGGAAGACATGATCGGCCACTACAAGCGCTCCAAATATCTTGCCGAGGAGGTCCTGCGGACCCTTTGCCGGGAGGAAGGTGCGCCCATCGTCATCGTCAATCCGTCGACGCCCATAGGTCCGGCAGATCGCAAGCCGACCCCCACCGGGCGGATGGTGCGCGATGCTGCGGCGGGCCGCATGCCGGCGTATGTCGATACCGGTCTGAACGTGGTGCATGTGGATGATGTGGCCATGGGCCACTGGCAGGCCTTTACGGATGGTGAGGTCGGGGAACGCTATATTCTTGGTGGCGACAACCTCCCCTTGGCGGCGATTCTCACCCGTATTGCCGGTCTGACCGGGCATCGTTCGCCGTGGCTGCGTATCCCCCGCCGCCTGCTCTATCCCCTGGCCTGGGGGGCGGAGCAGGTGGTGCGCCTGCGGGGCAGTGGGACGCCGCTGGTAACGGTGGACGAGCTGCGCATGGCCGCCCACAAGATGTATTTTTCGTCTGCCAGGGCGGAGCGGGTCCTGCATTACACCCATCGTCCTGCGGAGGAGGCCTTGCGGGACGCGGTACGATGGTTTGCTGAGCATCACTATCTGTAGTCTGCTGGCCCGCCGTCTGGCGGTTGCCGCCGCGGAGGCCTTATGTGCTGGTGGATAGGCGGCCCTGCGGCGCTGCTTTCCCTGGCCGCCGTGGTCTATCTGCTGTTGACGCTTCGGGCGATCGCGCGCTGGCATCCGGTCTTGCGGGAGCGCGACGCGGCCGTCAGCGGAGATATCCTGTGCGACGGGTCCGGTGTCAGTGTGCTCAAGCCCCTGCATGGGGATGAGGGTGATCTCTACGCCGCCCTGCGCAGTTTTTGCGTGCAGGACTACCCGGCATTTGAAATGGTTTTTGGCGTGCAGCACCCCGATGATCCGGCCGTCGCCGTGGTGCAGCGGCTGCAGGCCGAATTCCCGGCCCTAGCGTTGCGCTGGGTATGTACGGAAACGCGTATCGGCAGCAATCCCAAGGTCAATAATCTGGCGGGCATCCTCGCCGCCTGTCGTTACGACACCCTGGTGATCAGCGACGCGGACATTTCCGTCGGCCCCCGTTATCTGCGCCAGATCTGTGCTTCCCTGCAAAACAGGAATGTGGGTGTGGTGACCTGCCTCTACCGGGCCAGGCCCGTAGCCACCTTCTGGTCGCGGGTGCTGGCCGGTCAGGTGAACGGTCTCTTTCTGCCTTCGGTGCTGCTGGCGGCGCGCCTGGGTCCGAACATTTTCTGCGGCGGGGCGACCATGGCCCTGCGTCGCCGGACGCTGGAGGCCGTCGGAGGCCTGCCGCGCCTGGCGAACCAACTGGCTGACGATTACTGGCTCGGCGCCTACAGCCGCCAGTTGGGGCAAGCCACCCTTCTCGCGGACTATGTGGTGGATACCGAGGTCCGGGAGGCGAATTTCTGCGCCTTTTACCACCATGCGCTGCGCTGGTCGCGTACCACGCGATCAGTACAGCCGCTGGGTTACACCTTTTCTTTTTTGACTTATCCGCTGCCCCTGGTGCTGCTGCTCGCGCCCTGGATGGGTCTCTGGGGCTGGGTGCCGCTGGGTGTGGTTCTCCTCTTGCGCCTCGTGTACCATAGGCAAATTATGCACAAACTTGGTGCAGACGGTTCGTTTGGTGTGGCCCTGCTGGGGGATTTTCTGGGCCTGTGGATCTGGTTTCACGCCCTTTTCGCACGGCACGTCGCCTGGCAGGGGTCGCAATTTGCCATCGGCGCCGACGGGCGGATGGATGGCCATGACGGAGCAAAACGATGACGATGAAAACCCTGTTTTTGCAAGCCCCTTCCTTTGAGGGATTCGATGGTGGTGCCGGTTCGCGCTATCAGGCCAAGCGGGAAATTCGCTCTTTCTGGTTCCCCACCTGGCTGGCCCAGCCCGCCGCCATGATCCCTGGCAGCCGCTTGCTCGACGCCCCCCCCGCAGATGTCAGCGTCGAAGAAACCCTGCAGGTTGCCGCGGGGTATGAGCTCTGCATCATTCACACCAGCACCCCGTCTTTTCCTTCCGATGTGCGTATGGCTGAAGTGCTCAAGGAGCACTACCCGAAATTGCTCATCGGCCTGGTCGGCGCCAAGGTGGCGGTGGAGCCCGAGGAATCCCTGCAGCAGGCCGCAGCGGCGGTCGACTTCGTGGCCCGCGAGGAGTTCGATTACACCCTCAAAGAGATAGCCGAAGGTCGGCCCCTGAGTGAGGTGGACGGCATCACCTACCGCTCCAGCAATGGCCAGATCATCCACAACCCCGATCGCGCCATGATCGAAGACATGGATGCCTTGCCCTTCGTCTCCGAAGTGTACAAGCGCGATCTGCACATCGAGGACTACTTCATCGGTTACCTCAAGCATCCCTATATTTCCTTCTACACCGGGCGCGGCTGCCGTTCGCAGTGCACCTTCTGTCTCTGGCCGCAGACGGTGGGTGGCCATCGCTATCGCACCCGTAGTGCTGCCAGCGTCATTGAAGAGGTGCGCTACATCCAAAAGAATTTCCCGCAGGTCAAGGAAATCTTCTTTGACGATGATACGTTTACCGATGACCGTCCCCGTGCCGAAGAAATCGCCCGAGGTCTGGGCAAGCTGGGTGTGACCTGGTCCTGCAACGCCAAGGCCAACGTGCCCTACGATACCCTCAAGGTGCTCCACGAGAACGGCCTGCGTCTGTTGCTGGTGGGCTATGAATCGGGCGACCAGCAGATCCTCAACAACATCAAGAAGGGCCTCAAGGTCGAGGCGGCGCGCAAATTCACGGCCGACTGTCACAAGTTGGGGATCGTGATTCACGGCACCTTTATTCTCGGCTTGCCGGGCGAGACGAAGGAGACCATTCAGAAGACCATCGACTTCGCCAAGGAAATCAATCCCCATACCATTCAGGTGTCGCTGGCGGCGCCGTATCCCGGCACTTTCCTGTACAATCAGGCCAAACAGGAAGGCTGGCTGACGGACGAAGATGAGGCCCATCTGGTCAATGACCGCGGCGTGCAGATCAGCCCCATGAGTTACCCGCACCTCAACCATACGGAAATCTTCGACTCCGTGGAGGTGATGTACAAGCGTTTCTACTTCCGCGCCGGCAAGATTGCCGAAATTACGGGTGAGATGCTCAAGAGCACGCAAATGATGAAACGTCGTTTGCGCGAAGGCGTGGAATTCGTCCGCTTCCTCCGACAGCGCCACGGCTGAAGTGGGGCATGGCGGCGGCCGGCGGGTCATCTTCAACGCCGACGACTTTGGCTTGGACATGGCAGTGAACGAGGCGGTGGAGTCAGCACACCGTGACGGTGTGCTGACCACCGCTAGCCTCATGGTCGCCGCTCCGGCCGCCGCGGATGCCGTCGCCCGTGCCAGGGCGTTGCCCCGCCTGGGTGTAGGGCTGCATCTTACCCTGGTGGACGGCACGCCTCTGCTGCCTGCGGAGCAGGTGCCGGATCTGGTCGATGAACAGGGGCGTTTTGCTGCGGATCTCTGGCGGCGCGGGGTGCGCTATTTCTTGTTGCCACAGGTCAGACGGCAACTGGCGGCGGAGATCCGTGCCCAGTTCGCCGCCTTTGCGGCCACCGGCCTGGAACTGGACCATGCCAATGCTCATAAACATCTGCATCTGCATCCTACGGTGCTGATACAGATGCTGGATATCGGCAAGGAGTTTGGCCTGCGGGCGGTGCGTTTGCCCCGAGAGCCTCTACGGGCGGCACGCTGCAGCGGTGCCAGGGGGGTCGCGCCGGCATTCTGGTCCATCTTTCTGGCGCCGTGGCTCGCGCGCATGCGCCGCCAACTGGACCGCCGCCGGATCATGCATAACGACCAGCTCTACGGCCTGGACGCCACTGGCCACATGGACGAGGCGCGACTGCTCCGGATGCTCCGCTGCCTGCCGGCGGCGGGGGTTACGGAGATTTATCTGCATCCGGCCATGGTGCAGACGGCGGCGCTGCACGCCCTCATGCCGGACTATGAACCGCACGCCGAGTGGGCGGCGCTGATGAGCCCCCGGGTAAAAGATTATTTGCGCGATCAGGACATCGCGAAGGGTACTTTCCGTGATTTTGTCGCTCGTTGACCGTTTTCTTCAGCGCACCGGCGCGCGTGTCTCCCAGAGCTTGGTGGCCTTGGTGGACCTCTCGGTGCGGCGCGCCACTTGGATGCTGGCCGCCATCGTGTTGGCGACACTACTCGCCCTGGGCTACTCGGTCGGTCATTTTTCCGTGGATACCGATACCAGCCATGCCTTGTCCCGTGATCTGCCTTTTCAGAAGCGCGAAGTGGCTTACCAGAAGGCGTTTCCGCAGGATAAAAACACGATTGTGGTGGTCCTCCAGGGCGCTGACCGAAATCTTACAGATACAGCCGTCGATCGCCTCAGCACTTGGCTGCGCGCCCGGCCACAATCTTTCCACGACGTGTATGTGCCGGGCGGCGGGCCTTTTTTTCAGCGTAACGGCCTCCTGTATCTCTCCCCCAAAGAAGTACAGGACTTTGCCAACCGCATCACCGACGCGCAGCCGCTCATCGCCAGGCTCTCTGCCGAACCGAGCCTGAACGGCCTCAGCAGCCTGTTGCGCATGGCCATTGGGCAACGCCTGACCAATGGCGTGCAACTGCCCGGATTGACGGCTATTTTTTCTGCCCTGGATCGGGCGCTCACGGCGCAGATGCAGGGCAAATCCTATACCGTTTCGTGGGGTACACTCATGGGCGGAGATCTGGCCCGAATGGGGCCGTCGCAACGCTTCGTCATAATTCAGCCTGCCCTGAATTACAAGTCTCTGGAGCCTGCTGCCGCGGCTATACATACTTTGCGCGCTGGCCTTACCTCGCTCAACCTGAATGCCGCCCACGGGGTGGACGTAGGGGTGACCGGCGGTGCGGTACTGGATGCGGAACAACTGAAAACCGTGAGCCAGGGTGCCGCTGTTTCTCTGGCGCTGACGTTCACACTCGAAATCATTCTGCTGATCATAGCATTGCGCTCGCTGCAACTGGTTTCCGGCGTGCTGATGGGGCTGATCGCCGGAATGATCCTGACCACCGCCTGGGCACTGTTTTTTATCGGTCCCTTCAATCTTATTTCCGTGGCCTTTGCCATTCTCTTTATCGGCCTGGGCGTCGATTTTGGCATTCAGTTCTGCCTGCGCTATCGGGAAGAAGTTTTTAACGGCGCAGCTCACCGACAGGCCATGCAGCGGGTGACGCAAGGTATGGGTGGCGCCTTGAGCCTTGCCGCCGTGGCGGCTGCTTTCAGTTTTTTTGCTTTCGTGCCTACCAGCTACGCCGGCATCGTCGATCTCGGACTGATTTCCGGCACCAGCATGCTGGTAGCCCTGTTCATGACCCTCACCTTCCTGCCCGCTTTTTTGACCCTCTGGCCTATGGTGATCACGGGTACAAGACCGACGTACTATCCCCATCTGCGCCAAATTCCCACCCTGGTGCGTCACCCCATCCACCGCTACGCCTACTATGTATTGGGCGCGGTGGCCCTGCTGGCGCTGGCGTCCGTGCCGCTGGTATTGCGTGCCTCTTTTGACTTCAATCCACTGCATATGATCGACCGCCATGCGGAGGGGGTGCGCATTTTCGAGAAGCTCCTCGCCGATCCACAGACGGCGCCCTATCGTATGGAGGTGCTCACTCCGGATATTCCAGCGGCGCAGGTCGTTGCTGCGCGGGTGGCGCGGCTGCCCACCGTGGCGCAGGCCCTGACGATTTCCAGCTATATTCCGGAACATCAAGCCGAGAAGCTGGCCATATTGCAGAACCTGCAGATTCTCGTGCCACCCTTTTCGCTGCTGATGCCCGCCGGTTTGCAGCCGCCGACGCCCGATACCAAGAAAAATCTTGGGGAATTGGTAATCAAGCTGCGGGCCCTCGCGCAAAAAGACGGCGAGAATACACCCGACGGACAGGCGGCGGCGGCGCTGGCTGGCCATCTCGCGCAGTTTTTGGCGACTCGCGGCAAGGATGCTCAGGCGATCGCTGATCTACAAACGCGGGTGATGGGCACTTTGCCCGGCGAATTGCAACGCCTCGGCATGGCATTGTCCGCCACGCCGGTAACCCTACAGACCCTGCCGCAGTCCCTGCGGGACCGTTATGTGGCAGCCTCGGGCCAGGCGCGCGTGGAGATTTTTCCCAAGGCCAATCTAAGCAGTAATCAGGCGATGGCGACCTTTGTGCGAAGCGTGCTGAAGGTGGAGCCCAATGCCGTGGGTACATCGGTGATGCTGGTGCAAGGCGGAGAGGCGGTGCTCGGCGCCTTTCAGGAGGCTACGTTTATTGCGCTGATAGCCATCAGCCTGCTGCTCCTCCTGGCCTTGCGCCGCTACCGGGATGTGTTGCTGATCATGATTCCACTGCTGCTGGCGGCGTTGTTCACGGTGGCGGCCATGTCTCTGTTCGGATTGAGCTTCAATCTGGGCAATATCATCGTTCTGCCTCTGCTCATCGGTCTCGGTGTGGCCTTTGCCATCTACATCGTGGTGCGCTGGCGCAACGGTGTGGATGTAGCGCATCTGCTTGGGACATCCACCCCCATGGCCGTTTTTTTCAGCGGGCTCACGACCCTCAGCGCCTTTGGCAGCATGGCGGTTTCCCGCGATCCGGGTATGGCCAGCCTGGGCGAGGCGCTGAGCCTCGCGCTGGCCATCGTGCTGCTGTGCATTCTGATCGTGCTCCCGGCTTTGCTCTTGCTATTTACCCCGTCACCCCGTGAAGAGGGCATTGCCCAGGATGAAGGCAGTTAATTTGCTGAAACAGAAAGTGATGATGCTGG
>DAIEIW010000148.1:0-2155 GCA_027351205.1 Acidithiobacillus sp. | reverse complement strand
CCGGCCGATGATCTGCTTGAACTCGATCATCGAGTTGATCGGGCGCATCAGTACAATGTTACGTACGTTGCGGGCATCCACGCCGGTCGAGAGCTTCTGCGAGGTGGTCAGGATCGTGGGGATGGACTTTTCGTTGTCCTGGAAGTCACGCAAATGCTGCTCACCGAGCGCGCCATCGTTGGCCGTGACGCGCTGACAGTAGTTCGGGTCAGAACTGGTTTTCATCTGGTTGACCAGGTCGCGCGCGGCCAGCGCGTGATCCTGGGTGGCGCAGAATACGAGCGTCTTCTCGCGCTGGTCGATCAGGTCCATGAAGATCTTGACGCGCTTGGCTTCGCGTTCCTTGATCTCGATGATACGGTTGAAATCCTTCTCTTCGTATCGCTTGCCTGCCTCGATCTCGCCCTCGACCAGTCGGTCGTCTGGGGTGTAAACATAGTCGTCCAGCGTGGTGGCGATCTGCTTCACCCGGAACGGGGTCAGAAAACCGTCATTGATGCCGTCCTTAAGCGAATAGACATAAACCGGTTCGCCGAAGTAGGCGTAGGTATCCACGTTGTCGCGGCGCTTGGGCGTGGCGGTCAGGCCCAGCTGCACCGCGGGGGCGAAGTAATCCAGGATGGCGCGCCAGTTGCTCTCGTCGTTGGCGCCACCGCGGTGGCACTCATCAATAATGATGAAATCGAAGAAATCGGGCGGGTACTCGCCAAAATACGGACTGGGGTGGCCGTCCTTCGGCGGGCCGCTCATGAAGGTCTGGAAGATGGTGAAGAAGATGCTGCCGTTCGTCGGTACCCGGCCCTTCTTCTTGATGTCGTCCGGCGCGATGCGCACCAGCGCGTCTTCGGGGAAGGCGGAGAAGGCGTTATAGGCCTGATCGGCGAGGATATTGCGGTCGGCGAGAAACAGGATGCGCGGCTGACGCTTCGGTTCGCGGCTCAAGCTCCAGCGGCTGTGAAACAGCTTCCATGCAATCTGGAAGGCGATGAAGGTCTTGCCGGTGCCGGTCGCCAGGGTGAGCAGGATGCGTTGGCGGCCGCCAGCGATCGCCTGCATCACGCGTTCGACGGCGATGTCCTGGTAATAGCGGCCTCCAAAGGTGCCGCCTTTGTCCTCGAACGGCACAGCGGCGAAGCGGTCGCGCCAGGCGTCGGCCTTGGCGAACGTGCGCTTCCACAGTTCTTCGGGGCCGGGATAGTGCGGGATCTCGCCTTCCGTGCCCGTCTCCATGTCGATGCCGTAGATACCCTGTCCGTTCGTGGCGTAGGTAAAGCGCACCGCGAGCTTGCCGGCATACTGCTTGGCCTGCGCCACACCCTCGGTAACGGCCTTGTCCCAGGCCTTGGCCTCGATCACCGCGAGCTTGGTGTTGCGGTAGATCAGCACATAGTCGGCGGAAAGCCCTTTTCCGCGCCGGCCGGCGCCTTCGATGCGCCCGGGCGTGATGGCATATTCGCGCGCAATGCGGCTGCCCTCGACCACACCCCAACCGGCCGCCTGGAGGGCGGGGTCGATATGTTCGGCGCGGGTTTCGGCTTCGTTCACGGCCTGTTATTCCCTGGGTACCTTACGGGTAATAGTAGCCGCTAACCGGTGAAGATTGGGAGGGCTCGATCCCGATGGGGTCAAGACAGTCTATCTATTTGGCGGAAGCGATCCGGACCAGAACCCGGTTCTGACGCTTGGAGGCCTTTTCCAGTACGCATTTTTTGTAGACGCGCTTCTTCTCAGCGGAAGACGCGTTGCGGATGAACTCCGAAAACGGCGTTGAGGCGACGGCTTTGGGTTTGCGCTGAAAGAACATCATTTAATCAGTATAAACCTAACAGGCATCTGGCGCCGACAAGGGGGTTTCGGCTTCGTTCATGGTCTACCCCCTGACGCCAGCATAGACATAATGAGACGAATCATCGTCTCCTTGTGCGCCGGGTCGGACTCTGCCACCAGCAGTGCCAAGGCCGCCAGGCCGATGTCGTTGATCACCGGGTTGCCGGTACCATCCAGCAGTCGGGCGTTGCGGTTGAGAAAGTCCACGAACAGAAACGCGCCGCTGCGCTTGTTGCCGTCGGAAAACGGGTGGTTCTTGATGACGAAATACAGCAGGTGCGCCGCCTTGGCCTCCACGCTCGGGTAAGCGGGTTCGCCCAATACCGAC
>DAIEIW010000096.1:0-8286 GCA_027351205.1 Acidithiobacillus sp. | reverse complement strand
CCGGCGGGAGAGCGACCAGTGCGCCGTTTCGTGCAGCATATAGTTGCGGGAGAACCACGCCGTACTGAGTCCCACCACGCCATCCACCAGTACCAGCACGATACTGAGATCATCCACCATGAATTCCCCGCCGCCCGCGGTAAATGCGCCGTCTTGCAGCACCTGTACGGCCAGGGCCAGGATGGCCAGCAGCGTCAGCGTATTGAAGCCGATGAACAGCGCTGCCCCCCGGCGTCCGTCGCCCCAGAGGGCAAGCAAGGGGATGCCCATCGCCGCACAAGCCAGAACCAGCAGAATCAGCATCATTCCTCCCGGATATGTTCCAGATTCTGGAGATCCATGCTGTCGAAGGTCTCCCGTATGTGAAAAAAGAACACGCCGAGAATGACGAAACCGATCAGGGCATCCAGGGCCACCCCCAGTTCCACGATCATCGGCATACCCAGGGTGGCGCTGGTGGCGGCGAAGAAAAGGCCGTTATCAATGGCCAGAAAACCCACCACCTGAGAAATGGCCTTGCGCCGCGTGATCATCATCAGGAAAGCGAGCAGCACGGCGGCGAGGGCAATGCCGACCATGCCGCGGGTCACGGGTCCGGTCAGGGCGGTGATGGGGGCGGCAAGGGAGAAAGCAAAGATGACCAGCGCGATGCCGACGAGCATGGTCATGGGGATATTGAGCACTGCCTCCACATCGCCATGCACCTGCAGGCGTCGTAACAGACGATGCAGTACCGTCGGGATCAGAATGGCCTTCAGCCCCAGGGTCAGGGCTGCGGAAAACCACAATTCCGTTTGCCCGGTCAGGAGCGCCACCAGCGCCGTGCCGGCCGCGAGGACTACTCCCTGCCAAGCGAGGAGATGGATCAGGGTAAGGAGACGCCGTTGCGCCAGCATGGCAAAAGCGAGCAGCAGGATGAGGGCGGCGAGGAGCCGCAGCAGGGGGATGCCCCAGGCGAGTCCCTGTGCGGTAATGGTCATGTCATGCCCCCAGCATGAAAAAAGTCAGAAGCCCGATAACTCCGAGCAGAAAGGCAGTGGCCATGAACTCCGGAGCGCGGAAAAGACGCAGCTTGGCGAGCAGGGTTTCGACCAGCGCCAGGATCACTGCGGCGCCCGCAAATTTCAGCAGCAGGACCGGCAGGGCCATGGGCAGTGTCGCGACTTCTGCGGCGGGCATGATGCTCCAGGGCAGGAACAGCGCAATACCGATGGCCACATAGAGCGTCAGCTTGATCTGCGCCCCCCACTCCATGAGTGCGAGATGCCGTCCCGAGTACTCCAGGATCATGGCTTCGTGAATCATGGTCAGTTCCAGGTGGGTAGCGGGATTGTCCACGGGAATTCGCGCGTTTTCCGCCAGCAGCACGATGAAAAAGGCGGTGGCCGCGAAAACCATGCTGGGGTGCAGGGCGAAGCGCAGTTGTTCCAGGTGGGCTACGATCACGCTCAGCGAAGTGGACCGGGAGAGCAGGGACGCCGTAAAGAGTGTGGCCAGCAGGGCGGGCTCCGCGAGTCCGGCGATCAGCATTTCCCGATGGGCGCCCAGGGTGGCGAAGGGTGTCCCCGTGTCCATGGCCGCCAGCACCTGAAAAACCCGCGCCAGGGCGAACAAGCCCACCAGGGCGATGACGTCGGCAGCCGGTGCCAGAGGCAAGCCGGTGGCAAGGATGGGGATGATCGCCGCGGCCAGACAGAACGCCCCGAAAATCCCGTAAGGGGCGAAACGGAAGAGCCAGGACGTGCCCTCCGCCTGTAGAGATTCTTTATGGAACAGGCGATACAGATCACGGTAGTTCTGCCAGCAGCCTGCCGGTCGCCGGTTTTGCAGGATCGCCCGCAAGGCCCGCAGCAACCCCGCAAAGAGTGGCGCCAGAAATGCCACCAGCAGTACCTGTGCCAGTTCTAGCAGTATGCCGGTCATCGCCAGACCGCCAGCAGAATCAGCAGGGTCAGGAAGCTGTAGAGCAGATACAGGGTGATGCGACCCTGCTGCAGGCGCAGCACCTGAGCCGAGAGCCAGAAGGCAAGAAGGCTCAGGGGTAGATAGAAGCCACGGTACAGGGGTTCTCCGATCCGCATTCGCCAGCGGCCGGCGCCGTCTGCCTCCCGTTCTGCCTGATACAGCGGGGCGAAGATGCGCAGCAGGGGTTGCGCAAATCCCAGCGCACTATCCTGCATGGCCGGCGTCCGGACGGGAAAACCGCAGGCCCAGGCCGGCACACGCCGCAGGGGTCGGCCAAAGAAGCTCCAGATCAGGAGAAAACTTAGCCCCAAGGCGGTGGCCATGCCGAGGAAGAAAATGACCGGACTGTAACTGGCGCGTTGCGCGGAGACCGGGGTCAGCCACAACCCCTGCTGGACGGCGAAGCCTTGGCCGAGCATCTCCTGCAGCACGGGATGCAGCAGATTCAACAGGATACCCGGAAAGAGTCCGAGGAAAATACAGGCGACAGTCAGCAGGGCCATGGCCGAGCGTTCCCAGCGTCCGGCCTCATGGACATGCCGTGCGCCGCGCGCCTGACCGAGAAAGGCGATACCGTAAAACTTGACCATGGCATAGGCCGCCAGAGCTACCGCCAACACGACGCCGGAGGCCGCCAGGGGCAACACCGCGCTGAGGGTGCTTTGGGGCAGGGCGGGCGACAGCAGAAACGCCTGCAGAAGCAGCCATTCAGAAACGAAGCCGTTAAGGGGGGGCAGCCCGGCAATGGCGAGGGTGCCGAAGAGCATAAAAAATGCGGTTTGAGGCATTTGCCGGATCAGGCCGCCCAGTCGATCCATGGCCACGCTGCCCGCTCCGTGCAATACGCTGCCGCTGCCGAGAAAAAGCAGACCCTTGAAGAAGGCGTGGTTCAGGGCGTGATACAGGGCGGCGGCCAGAGCCAATGCCGCCAGGGCACCAAGTCCATGCGTGCGGAAGATCAGGGCGAGGCCGAAGGCCACCATGATCAGCCCCATGTTTTCTATGGAGGAATAGGCAAGCAGACGTTTCATGTCCGTCTGGACGGCGGCAAAAAGCACACCGAAGAGGGCCGTCGCCAGGCCCACCCCCAGTACAAAGGGACCCCACCACGAGGCCAGCTTGCCGAGAAAGAGAAAGTCCACCCGCAACATGCCATAGAAGGCCATCTGCAGCATTGCCCCGCTCATCAGCGCGGAGACCGGGGCGGGGGCGGCAGGATGGGCATCCGGCAGCCAGATGTGGAGGGGAAGCAAGCCCGCCTTGGCACTGAATCCGAAAAAGGTCAGGAGAAAGGCGGCCGATGCCCAGAACGGATCAAGGGGCGCGTGCAGCATGGCGCTGAACGGCCCACCCTGGGCTATGGCCGCTCCGGCGAGAAGTACGAAGCCCAGCAAGATGGCCAGCGCCCCAAGGTGAGCGATGAGCAGATAGAGGAAACCGGCATGACGGCTGCCCGCCTCTTCATGCTCCGTCACCACCAGGAAATACGAGGCCAGCGCCATGGTTTCCCAGGCGACCAGGAAAGTGAAGGCATTGGCCGCTAGTAGAACCAGTCCCATCCCCAGCAGAAAGGTGTGGTATTGGAGCATGAGCCGACGCAATGCCGGTCCCGACAGGGCGCGGAAATAGCCGGTGGCAAACAAGGTTACGGCGAAGGCCAGCAACCCCAGCAGAATCAGGAAAAACCCCGAGAGGGGATCGATCTGGAAAGACCAGGGCAAGGCGGGCAGGAGCCCGCGCAGTTGCAGTTGGTCCGGAGGTGCCGTCAGCGCGCTGAATCCGGCAACGGCCAGCAGTAGGGCAACCACGCTGCTGAGGGGGAAGATCAACCGGCAGGCAGCGGTTGGCCAGCCGCCCAGCAGAAAGCCCAGTAGCCCCAGACCCAGCCAGAGCAGTAATGCCCCAGTGGCGAGATCCAGAGGCAGGCAGGAGATCATTGGGCTACCACTACCAACAGGGTCGTTGCGGAGTGGCCGCGGTTGTGCCAGTTGTGGGGCAGACGCGGATCATAGTAAATGGCGTCGCCTTCCCCCAGTTCCGTGGTCACCCCGGATTGCTCAAAAGCGGCTGTCCCGCGGATGACGATGGTGAATTCTTCTCCTTCGGCACTGGTATAGGGGTGCTCACCACACTCCCCGCCCGGTTCAAGTACCATCAGCAGCGGTTGCATTTTCTTTTGTGGCAGGCCGCGGGCCAGCGGTTCCAGTGAAGCGTGGGAACCGGCACTGTAAAACTTGCGTCGGTCACCGCTGCGCATGACCCATGGCAAACCCGCCGTTTCACCGTCATCGAAAATTGCGACGATGGGAATCTGCAGCGCCGCGCAGATTTTTTCCAGCGTGGCGATGGAGGGGGAGTTCTGTCCGGCCTCGATCTGCGAGAGGGCACTGGGTGAAATTTCGGCACGCGCCGCCAGTCCGCGCACGGACCATCCCTTATCCTCGCGAAGTTGCCGAATTTTTTTGCAGACCTGTTCCATGGGCGGAGAGTGTACGTTAAAACACGCGCCATGCAAGCTATTTTAGACGGTATTCCCCTACACGTTGAATAAAAAGTTCAGCACATCTCCGTCCTGCACTACATATTCCTTTCCTTCCGCGCGCATTTTGCCCGCCTCCTTCGCCCCCTGTTCGCCTTTGTACCGGATAAAATCGTCATAGGCGATGGTCTGGGCGCGGATGAAGCCGCGTTCGAAATCGCTGTGGATCACGCCCGCCGCCTGTGGCGCTGTGGCGCCCACCGGGATGGTCCAGGCGCGGACCTCCTTGACGCCGGCAGTGAAGTAGGTCTGCAGACCCAGTAAACAGTAAGCCGCACGGATGATGCGGTTGAGGCCGGGCTCCTCCAGCCCCAAGTCCTGCAAGAAAGCGCTTTGCTCCTCTGGTTCCAGTTCTGCCAGCTCTGATTCTATGGCGGCGCAGACAGGCACCACACTCGCATGCCGTTCGGCCGCCCAGGCTTCCAGGGGTGCACGCCAGGGGCCATCCTGCAACTCGTCCTCAGCGACATTGGCAATAATCATGAGTGGTTTCATGGTCAGCAGACAGAGGCTGCGCAGATGCTCTTGCTCCTCACTGCTCAGGTTCAGGCTGGCGGCTGGCTTTCCTTCATTCAGATGGGGCAGGAGGCGGGCCATGGCGGCGACTTCGGCCACCGCATCCTTGTTGCCGCCCTTGGCCTGTCGTGCCACCCGCGCCTGGGCCTTCTCCACGGTGCCGAGATCGGCCAGAATCAGCTCCGTCAGCACCACCTCCAGATCTGCCACGGGATCCACGTGGCCGCTCACATGAACCACATTGGGGTCCTCAAAGCAGCGGGTGACCAAGGCAACGGCGTCTGTCTCGCGGATGTGGGCGAGAAACTGGTTGCCCAGACCCTCACCCTGCGCTGCACCGGCCACCAGCCCGGCGATGTCCACGAACTCCATAGTGGCGTGCTGTACCTTCTGTGGTTTGACGATCTCTGACAGGGCCTCAAGACGAGGATCCGGCACGGCAACCAGCCCGACATTGGGCTCGATCGTACAGAAGGGATAGTTCTCCGCCGCGATACCCGCCCTGGTGATGGCGTTGAAAAGGGTGGATTTGCCGACGTTGGGTAAGCCGACGATGCCGCAGGCCAAAGCCATAAGAAACTCCTAGTCGCTGTGCAGTGTTTTTTGCGCCGCATCCGCGCGGCCGCAGAGAAAGTCGGGAAGTACACCGAGGCTGCGTTCAATCGCCTCTTCAATCAGGGTCTTATCCGCTGTCGACGGGGCGCTCAACACATAAGGGATGACCGCGTCCTTGTGCCCCGGATGGCCGATGCCGATACGCAGCCGCCAGTAATTCCGTGTGCCCAGGGCACGATCGAGGTCGCGGAGGCCATTGTGGCCGCCATGACCGCCACCGCGTTTCAGCCGCGCCGTACCCGGCGGCAGGTCCAGTTCGTCATGCATCACCAGAATCCGTTCCGCCGGTACTTTATAAAAGGCCGCCATGGCCTGCACCGGGCCGCCACTGCGGTTCATGAAATCCTGGGGCATACACAGCCCAAGTTCCAGTCCGGAAGCCCGCGCCGCAGCGGCCAGACAGTGCCAGCGCTTCTCCATACGCAAAGACGCCCCTACCCGATCCGCAAGGGTCTGGAGCGTCCAGAAACCGGCATTGTGGCGGGTCCGGGCGTATTCCGCGCCGGGGTTACCCAGGCCCGCCAACAACCAGTCCATAAAGCCTCAGGCGGTGGTCTCCGGGGCCTCTTCCGCCTCGGCACCGGTACGCGGATTGTGGATGGAGACGACTTCCTTGTCGTCCTCATGCAGCAAAGGCACCAGTGTCACGCCGGCGGGCACACTGATCTGCGACAGATGCAGGCTGTCACCAATGTGCAGCCCGGCGATATCCACCTGGAGGGCTTCCGGCAGACGACCCACCGGCGCTTCCACTTCTACTTCCACCAGGGCGCGATGCAATACCCCGCCTGCCTTGATACCGGCGCAAGTGCTTTCGTTCAGGAAATGGATGGGCACATGCAAGCGTACCTGTTCGCCGACGTGAACGCGCAGGAAGTCCATGTGCAGGACCTCTTCCTTATACGGATGCATCTGAATATCGCGGATCAGGGCCGTCTCATTGCTGCCGGGGAGTTGCAGCGTGATGATGTGGGTATACGCGCGCTCGTCGGGCAAGAGCTTGCGCAGTAGGCGGGCTTCGATGCTGATGCCCATCGCGGCCTTGCCGTCCCCGTAGAGCACGGCGGGTACCATGCCGGTGCGGCGCAGGCGGCGGCTGGCACGACGGCCAATATCTTCGCGCGGCTGGGCCGCAATCGCAAAATCTGTCATTTTCTGGACTCCTTATGGTATCGCGGGTTGAGCGGGGCGAGGGTTGACAGAACCTTTCTCCCCAATGGCAAGGGGCGCATCATAATGCGCCGCGGATTTTTCGGCAACCGTTTCCGGTATTTTTTCATCGGGCTGCAAATAGGCTTTGATCACTGCGCGGGCTACCGGCAGGGCTTGCCAAGCATTATGCCCACCATATTCCACCACGACGGCGACGGCGATTTTGGGGTGATGTACCGGTGCCCAGCCGATAAAAAGCGAGTCGTTGTTATAGACGGTGCGACCATTTTTGTACCCTACCGGGACTTGCGCGGTGCCCGTCTTCCCGGCAATGGTGATGCCGGGTATGCTGATCGTATGACAGGTTCCGCTGGTGACACAGGCCTCCATGCCTTTATGCACAGCCTGCATGGCCTCCGCCGAAATGTGGAGATCGATGGGCGGTGCATCGGGGATGGGCTCTACCCTGCCATTGTCCGGGTTGATGAAGCCTTTGGCCACCTGGGGCCGGACCAGATAGCCGCCGTTGGCGAGCGCGGAGACCGCCCGCGCCAATTGCAGGGGGGTCTCCAGAAGATACCCCTGGCCGATTCCGAGAATGACGGAGTCCCCGGTGTACCACGGGGCATGCAGATGCTCCAGCTTCCAGGCGGGGGTGGGCACCAGGCCACTGGCCCCCCCCGGCAGATCGATGGGTGGTTTGCTGCCGAAGCCAAATCGCCACAGGGTCTTGTCCTGCAGAGCGATGCCCATCTTCACCGCGAGTTTGTAGTAGAAAACATCTACCGACCAGGTCAGTGCCTTGGTCAGGCCGGTGTTGCCGAATCCTCCCCGGTTCCAGTCCCAGTAGGTATGGCCGCCAAGCTGATAATTACCCGCGCAGAAGGTATGGTAATCGGGCGCAATGACGCCTTCCTGTATCGCTTCTACAGAATAAAAGGGTTTGGCGCAGGAACCTGGCGGGTAGAGGCCATTGTCGGCGCGATTCATCAATGGGCGGCCCGGATTGTCTAGGAGGCTCTGCCAGTGGGCCGTGCTGATGCCATCCACGAACCAGTTGGCATTGAAGCTGGGGCTGGTCACCATGGCCAGTATGGCGCCATTGTTCGGGTTCATGGCGACGACCGCGCCGCGATACCCCTTACCCTGCAAGGCCAGTGCCCCCGCCTCCTGCACCCGCACCCGCAGGTGGGTGAGCAAATTTTCACCAGGGCGCGCCGGGATCTCGCGCAGGGTGCCCACCTGCAGGCCGCGCGCATTGATATCCTTGATCTGATACCCCATGGTGCCGCGGAGCTGGCGTTCGTAATAGCGTTCCAGGCCATTCTTGCCGATGTAGTTGCGTCCGACATAGTTGCTGGCGCGAAAATCCTTGAGGTCGGTGCCGGTAATTGGGCTGACATAGCCGACGACGTGGGAAAAGAGCGCGTCGTACGGATAATGGCGGTGAAGCATGGCGACCACCTGCACCCCGGGCAGATCCAGCGCGCGCACGGCCA
>DAIEIW010000081.1:0-3670 GCA_027351205.1 Acidithiobacillus sp. | reverse complement strand
CTGGAAAGGGTTTTTGAATTTCCTCGATGACGCTGAAACCTCGGAAATCGAGAGGCGCCTACAGGACACGCGCAGTCTATTGGCACTGGGGATCAGGAATCCCGACGTGCGCGCCGATGCTAACCGGATCGTGCGCTTTCTGGAGCAGGAGCTGTTGCTGCGTCAGTCGCGTCACACTTAACCAAGTGCAGTGTGCTGTTGGCCGGTGACTTCAGCATGCGCATGAGCGCTTGTGACTCATCGGGTCCACCCAGCCAGATGGCGCGCAGCGCCTGTTCTTCCAGTTTGAATCGCCCCCCCTCGATGATCTCGAATGGGGCCTTGTCGTCCTGAGTAGTCATTGCGGCCTCCAAAGGGTTACGCAATCAGTTTGACATAACGTCCGCAGTTTTCAACCCCGAGGGGATCACCTATCCCCGATCGGGTCATGGTGTGCCCCTCATCTTCAACAGGAGCGCATCATGATACGCATCAGCGGCACACTCGTAGTCAAGGAAATCAAAGGCGCCAACGGCAGGTTCTGCGTCGGCGACCTCAGCACACCGGAAGGTGACTTCAAGGTCAAGGAGCCCATTCTCGACCAGTTCGAGGAAGGGCGCTATGAAGGCGAATTTGTGGTGGAGCGGTTCTACCTGAGTTCGTATGTCTGGCGTGGAAAATCCACGACCGACATTCGCGCCAAGGTGACGGAGATCTCGCTCGATATCGTGGATGAGGGCACGGTGGCCGAAAGCCAATCCGAGCCGGATCCGCTCACCACCGATCGCGCGACGTCAAGCGTTCCTGCGCAGCCGGCAGCAACCCCCGTGGCGGCGCCTGTCCTCGACCAACCGGAGGCACTCGATCCCGCCGTTCTGGAGCTTTCAGAGGTCTTCGGAAGGGAATTGGCAAGCCTGGTCGCCAAGCGTGAGGAAGTGAAGCTAGATCCCACTGTCGACCGTGGCCAGTTCCGTATCCAGCGCGACAAACTCAAGGAGCTTGGTTATCGCTTCGACGCGAAAACCCAGGCCTGGATCGCTGGAGAGGTCACCGCTTAGTGAACACGGCGCCCATCGCACCTCTGCGTGCTCTGGGCGCCACTCAAGAAGGAGATGACCATGCAAGACACGTCTATCAGGACGGAGGAGGTTATCCGCCGGCTGGGCGAGTGTGGAAGCGGCAGTGCCTTGGCGCGGGTTATTTGCGCTCTGGCCCGCCCCTGGGACGTCAAGTTTGCGTTCAACGAGTTGGAGGTGCTTGACATCGAGAACCGCAAATTGGCCACGGATCTGATCGCCGATTGGCTGTCCGGATCTCAGACGTATGGCGACTGGGCGCGTTTGGAGGCACTTGCCCGCGAATGTTCCCATCTCATCGATTTCAAGGAGGAATCCAGTGAGTAGATATGGCCTGCTGGCTGCGTTATACCTGGGGCGGCAACTTCCCCTCAAAATCCTCCGTGCCAATAACGAGTTTTACATCGGCACTGAGGATGAAGACGGGCCGTGCAGCCGTGAGTCACAAGAATACTGGCCGACATGGGGTGCTGCGGAAGCTGCACTGGCAGGCGGTCAATGGACGCAGAAAGAATCACCGTAATGTTCTTCAGCCCGCCAGGCGGGCTTTGCCATGGCGCATGCCATCGGAAAGCCCGTCAGGGCTTGTAGACAACTGGGTAGCGGCAGCCCACATGCCGCGGCTTTGCGCTTGGAGCGCGAATGGTAGGCGCCCAGATCCCCGCGTGCGGGCGCCCCGAGTGATCTCGGACGGGGATGCGGTTGAATCACATGCACCACAGTCTCACCTTGAGCCCCTCGGGGTTCGCAGGATGCCTTTGATCGAGGGCATCCCGCCAACCCGGTTTTACCTTGGCTGAGGTTCAGCCCGACCGATGCACGTCACGCATCGCCTTCGAGAAACCAGTGAATCCCTGTGACTGGTTCGGCCCTCGGGCCTGGGATACCGTCGCTTTATCAACCCTCGCGGGGACAGCACACCCCCCGCACTGGGGCCGTGCCGCCTCCGCTTTTTCATTTGGAGGTCAGCATGACATTACCCAAAGCCATTTCCTGGCATGGCAACAACTATGACGTCCCGTCACTCGAGGAGATCGACCATTGGATCTTCGACTCGGTGTGCGAGACACCCGAGGGCGACACCGTTGAGCCGGACCACCCGGACTCCTGGCTGTCGATACTCGGTCTGATCTGAGGAGATGATCATGGAACTAGAAACCAACGTCGAATTCGTTACCCGCATCATGGAATTCAGTCCCTACGGGGCCTTCTCCCAGTTGGTGATTATTGAAGCGATTGGTGCGTACGTCGACCGCGTCGCTGATCCTAACGTCGTGATTGCAGGCAACGCCATGATTAACCCAGCCAGATGGAAAGCTTGCGCAGAATGGATCAAAGCCGAGATGGACCGCAAGTATCCGCGGCCTAAATCGACAGGCTAGGGTCACCGCCATGGGCGAGATCCTTATTCCAGCCGAGAAGTGGGAGCCGTTCACCAAGGCTTATTCCGCCGATCTGGCGACAGAGCACAAGGGCGGCAAGCCTTTGAGCGTCAGAACTGTCACCGACCACGGAATCGTCTACACGGCGTTTGCGGTTTGCTATGGGCGGTATGGACTGAGTCTCAAAACCAACAGTTACCGGGTTGAGGCATGGCGCCTGGTTCTGGAGGCCGCTTACGACGGCGTGACTACGGAGGTCTATCACGACGCGAAGGCGATTGAGGCGGGCCTGCGCGAACGCGGTGACATGACGGGGCTAGTGGTGTTGGTCAGGGGTAAGCGCATGGTATGCGCCGAATCGGTCCTGGTTTACCAGGATCTTCCCGGAGCGGCCCCGCTGACCATCGCGGAAGCGATTGCCTATGACAACAATGAACGCGGTACTGGATGGCGTTCACTGATGTTCAAGAATCGAAAGCCGAAATGGTTTTCCCTATGTGGCCACCCTGTAGCCAGGTATCGCGGTGAGATCGGCGGCCGTCGCACCGAGCACACCGTGCTGTACTGGAGTGATGGCAAGACGGTAGGCGAATTGTCCATAGGTAGTGAGGTGCCTCTTACCAAGGCCCGTCCCGACCAGGTAGCCGGCATAGCGCCTCTTGCCGGCGAGTTACAGCTCGCACTGTTTTGACTTTTTTGATCCAACCCCCAACGGGGAGTATGCCCCGTTGTGCGGGTGTGCTCCCTTCCTTTACAGGAGAATGCACATGAAGCAAGAAAGGCTGGAAGCGTTGGGCCTGGTCGTGGACATGGCCCGCTCGCATATCGAGGATATCGACAGCGGGCTCAGTGATGGCACCTACGACGAGGCCGACAACCTTGATCTCGCAGCCAAACAGGCGGCCCTGGAAATGGTCGAGGAGTTCCTGTTGATTGAAAGGCTCGATCTGGAGCTTCGCCCCTGCATCGCTCAGGATCGGGAGACGCAGGGATGAGTAGCCATGGCCTTCACCGTGAAATATCGCTGTGACCACCGCGGTGGCCTCCATGAGTACGAAGACGACGCCTATACTTCTTTGCCCCTACGGGGGCTTTTTCAGAGAGGCGCTTGCGCCCTTCTGAAAAGGCTGCCGGCCTTGATGGTGTTACACCCCGGCTGAGGTTCAGCCCGACCGATGCACGTCACGCATCGCCTTCGAGAAACCAGTGAATCCCTGTGACTGGTTCGGCCCT
>DAIEIW010000072.1:0-8877 GCA_027351205.1 Acidithiobacillus sp. | reverse complement strand
GAATCACTACCTGATACAAGGAGTTTGATTATGATCAAGTCGTCAGCTTATGGCGTCCGCCATTTGGTACTTGTCGCCACCCTGGCGCTGCTGTGCGGTCTGACCAGCACCGCGGTTCGGGCAGACGATGACATGTCCCTCGGGCTCGCTATTCCGGGGTTGAGCGTATTTCTTGGCAACGGTCTGGGTTACTACGCCCCGCCCCCACCGGTCTATTACGCCCCGCCCCCTCGCCCCGTTTATTATGTGCCTCCGCGCCCTGGCTATTATGTGGCACCTATGCGCGCCCAGATTTATGAGCGCCGTCGCTGGGAGCATCGCGGACCTCCGCCTTGGGCGGGGCGCTGGCGGCACGATGATGACTGGCATCATTGAATGAAGTGACGAATGCCCGGTCTAATGGATTGGTGGTAGGTACGGAAAAAACAGGAGCAGGACAATGATATCAGGGAACTTCGTAAGCGCTGTTGCAGATCGGCGGCGCTGGTTGTCTCCTCTCGCGCTGGCTTTTTGCGTTGTGGCGCTCGGCGGTTGTGCCAATATGAGCCCTACTGGTCAGCGTGCCCTGAGCGGCGGCGCCATTGGCGCGGCCGGTGGTGCGGTTCTGGGTACTGTCGCTGCAGGCAATCCCGCTGTAGGGGCTGCGGTCGGCGGTGCGGTTGGTGCCGGTATAGGCGCGGCACTCCCCAGTATCGAGCGCACTCTGAACGGCAACTGAAACAACACCTGCTACGTTGACTCCCACATGTCGGGATGGCGGTTTCTTCGTGCGCGCGGAGTTATCGTATGTCAAGGCGTCGGAGCCCTGCGGGTGGGTAGCATGACATGGTAGAAACCGGCTTCATGTTTTGAAGCCGAGACCCGCCAGTTCCCGTTGCCACGCATGCGCCCCGTTCTGGCGCCTGGCCAATCAGCGGGTGGAAATGAAGTCCAGCGCCAACCCGCCTAAATGTAGGGCGGGTTTTGTGCGCGTCCTGAGTTATGCTAAGGGCTTTTCGCAGCATCGCAAATCTGCCCTGGTGCCCGGCTTTGTTTGTTGCCGCCCCTACTGGCAAGTCGGTGCTTAATATGCGGGCACTCTTGACGCTTTGCCGCAGCCTGGGCCATCATTCTCAAGACTTTGCTCTCACTCATTCACCTGAGGCCTGTGTCCCTAGTGACACAGGTCCAATGTTTTTTGTCTAGGAGGACCATGGACGCCACGGACCAGAAGCGCCTGTTGCGTGAAATGCTGTTTGCCCGCCGTTTCGAGGAACGCTGCGCGGAAGCCTATCACGAACGCCAGATCGGCGGTTTTTTGCACCTCTATCCCGGTGAGGAAGCCTGTGCCATCGGTGTGCTGGAGAAGGCCCGCACCGGTTCGGACTACGTGGTGACCGGCTATCGCGATCATATCCATGCCCTGAAATCAGGTATGGATCCCAAGGCGCTGATGGCGGAACTCTTCGGCAAAGAGACAGGCTGTTCCAAAGGCCGTGGCGGTTCCATGCATCTCTTTGATCCCGATGTGCACTTCATGGGCGGCTACGCGCTGGTCGGCGGCCCCTTCCCGCTGGCAGCCGGTTTTGCCAAGGCGATCCAGTTGCGCGGTGGTGACGAAATCTCGATCTGTTTTTTGGGCGACGGCGCCAACAATCAGGGCACCTTCCACGAGACCATGAACATGGCGAGCCTGTGGAATCTGCCGGTGCTCTTTATCTGCGAAAACAACCTGTATGGTATCGGCACCGCCATTGAACGTTCGACGGTGGAGATCAACCAGTACAAGCGGGTGGCACCCTACAGAATCGAGGCGGCGCAGTGCGGCGGCCAGGATATCGATGTGGTCATGGACCACGCCGAAAAGGCGGTGCAGTACGTGCGGGAAAAGCGTAAACCCTACTTCCTGGAGTTGATGACCTATCGTCTGCGGGGCCATTCCATGTCCGACTCGGGCGCCTACCGTTCCAAGGAAGAGGTGGAGGAATGGGCCCAGCGCGATCCCATCGACATCTACAAGCGCCGTCTGCTGGAAGCCGGGGTGGTCAGCGAGGACGAGTTCCACGCCATGGACAAGGCCATACTGGACGAAATCGAAAATGAAATCGTGCGCTTTGCTGCCGAGAGCCCGGAGCCGCGTCTGGAAGATATCGCGCGTTACGTATACACAGAAAAGGAGGCAGGCAGCCATGGCTGAAATGATGTATTGGCAGGGTATCCTGCGCGCCCACGATGAAGAGATGGCGCGGGACCCCCTGGTTTTTGCCATGGGTGAGGATATCGGCGTCGCCGGCGGTACCTACAAGGCGACCAGCGGCCTCTTCGCCAAGTACGGCGAGCAGCGGGTAATCGATACGCCTATTTCCGAAAACAGCTACACCGGTATCGGGGTGGGCGCCGCCATGATCGGGGCCCGTCCCATCGTCGAAATCATGAGCGTCAATTTCGCCTGGTTGGCGATGGATCAGCTCATGAACAATGCCGCGAAAATCCATTACATGTCCGGTGGTCGTATCCGTTGTCCCTTCGTGATGCGGGTACCGGGCGGCACTGCGCACCAGTTGGGTGCCCAGCACTCGGCGCGTATGGAGAAAGTGTTCATGGGTATTTCCGGCCTGCGGGTGGTGACTCCGGCAACGCCGCGCGACGCCTACGGGCTGCTGAAAAGCGCCGTGCGCTGTGATGATCCGGTAGTGATCATTGAGCACGAGAGTATGTATAACCTCAAGGGTGAGATCCCGGACGAAGAGTTTTTTACGCCGCTGGAAGGCGTCGAAGTGATGCGGCCGGGAAAGGACGTCAGTATTTTTGCCTATAACATCAGCGTTCATTGGGCGTTGGATGCGGCGCAGAAGTTGGCTCAGGATTACGGCATTGACGCCGAAGTGGTGGATTTGCGGGCACTTAAACCCATGGATCGGGCCGGTATCGCGGCCAGCGTGCGCAAGACCCATCGCGCCGTCGTTGTCGAAGAAGACGAGGCGCCGGTGGGCGTGGGTTCCGAGGTGATGGCGATCCTCAATGAGGAATGCTTTTTCGAGCTCGACGCTGCGCCGGTACGGGTGCATGCGCTGGATGTGCCTATTCCGTATAATCGCCGCCTGGAAAAGGCGGCCATCCCCAATGCCGGAGAAGTGGTCGCCGCTGTGCGGAAGATGTTGGGCCGGTAAGATTCCGGCAATCCGTCCCCTCCTTAACCTCGGTTTGACTCAACAATGGTGAAATATGGCTGAACCTTACGTCATCAAAATGCCGCAACTTTCCGACACCATGACGGAAGGTGTCCTTGTATCCTGGGAGAAGCCCGCGGGCGCGCGGGTAGAGCGTGGCGACGTGGTGGCGACGGTGGAAACGGACAAGGCCATCATGGATGTCGAGGTGTTTCGTTCCGGTTACCTGGCGGGGCCCCTGGCCGAGGCCAACAGTGTCATTCCGGTGGGCGGGACTATCGGCTATATCACCGATAGCGCGGTGGAAACGGTGGCAGCGCCTGTTCCCGCGGCGCCTGCGGTCGTGCCGACGGGGCCTGCATCCGCGACGCCACCCGCCTCTGAGGGCTATGCGGTGAAGATGCCGCAGCTCTCCGACACCATGACCGAAGGTGTGCTGGTGTCCTGGGAAAAAGCCCCAGGGGACAGGATACAGCGCGGGGATGTGGTGGCGACGGTGGAAACGGACAAGGCCATCATGGACGTGGAGGTGTTCCGTGAGGGGTACCTGTCGGGTCCTTTGGTGGCGGTGGATGCGGTGGTGCCCGTAGGCGAGGCCATCGCCTGGCTAATGGCGTCGCCGGAGCAGGTAAGCCACGAAAATGCTGTCCATGACGTGGGGCTGCGTCGGCCCGATGCTACATCGGCGCCCGTAGCGACTCCCGTGCCTGCCGCCGCCATGTCTGGCCCAGTACCGGGTGCACATCCGGCGCCGCGTCCGCAGCAGGGTGCCGCCAGCCCCTTTGCCCGGCAGTTGGCGGGCCAGCGGGGCGTGGATATCAACGGGCTGCGCGGTACAGGGCCTGCGGGCGTGATTGTCGCCGCAGATGTTCTCGGCGCTGCTGGTGGCCACGCGGCCCCGGTCGCGTCCGCCGGTGCTGCCGAGCCCGCGGTGCCCGGTAACGGCCGCGCCATGACGGCCATCGAAAGAGCGATCAGCCAGGCGATGGTCGCTTCCCTGAGCATTCCGGTTTTCCATGTCACCGTGCAGGTCAGGCCCGAGGCGCTGATCCGCGCCGCCAAGGCACACAAGCTTTCCGTCACGGTGGCGATTGCCAAGGCCGCTTCGCAGGCGTTGCACAGACACCCTCTGGTGAATGCCGCTTATCAGCCTGTGGATAAGATTGTCGAACGCAGTCAGCATGACATCGGCATTGCCGCGACTACGGAAGACGGTGGCCTGGTTGTGCCTGTCCTGCGCGGTGTCGAAGGCAAGGCGCCGGAACAGTTGCAGACGGAGTGGACCTCATTGTTGGAGAAGGCGCGCAAACGTCGTCTCAGTCCGCCTGAATATACCAACCCTACCTTTACCATCTCGAACATGGGGATGTACGGCATTGCCCAGTTCGATGCCATCGTTACCCCGGGGACGGCGGCCATCATTGCCATCGCCGGGAATGGACCAGAAGGCATGCCCATCACCATCACGGCAGATCACCGGGTGGTCAACGGCGCCGAGGCGGCACTGTTCCTCAATGACCTGAAGCAGGCCATTGAGCATCCCGAGAACTGGCTGGGTAGTGGCGGCCCGGTGATTCCCGAAGGGGATTACGACGTGCAAGTGCTGGTCATCGGCGCAGGCCCCGGCGGCGAAGACTGCGCCCGCGAGCTCGCAGAGAACGGCATCAGGGTGGCTATGGTCAACAATGCACCCCTGCCGGGCGGCGAGTGTCTGTGGCGGGGCTGCATTCCCTCCAAGGCTTGGCGCGCTGCTGCGGATCGCATCCGCGACCGCGAGCACGATGCGGCGATGGGCATTACCTTGGGCACGCCCAGGCTGGATTGGGCACAACTGGAACAGCATCGGCGCGGTATTCTCCAGACCCGCGGAGAAATGGCCCTGAAAACCGATCAGGGCGTGAAAATTCAGGTACTGGAAGGCTATGCCCGTTTCACCGGTGACCACAGCGTCGAGATCAGCGGCAAGGATGCGCGGACCCTGACCTTCGGAGCCTGTGTCATTGCTACGGGCGCACCCGCCTTTGTGCCGCCGATTCCCGGCATTCAGGACGCGTTGAAGAGTGGTGCGGCGGTGACTTCCGATACGGTCTGGAACCTGAAACAGCCGCCCGCGCGCCTCTGCGTCATCGGCGCCGGTGCCATCGGTATGGAAATGGCGCAGATGTTCCACGACTTCGGCGCCGAAGTGCGGGTACTGGAAGCCCTGCCACGACCGGTGGCTGAGATGGAGAAGGACGTCGCCGAACAGTTGATGAAGGCCATCGCCCATAACAGCCTGCGTTTGCAGGTGCTGACCGGGGTCAAAGTGATGGACGTCGCGGGGCAACCCGGCCAGTTGGAGGTGCGTTACCAGTCAGGCGACGAGGTGGCGAATTATGCCTGTGATCTGTTGCTGGTGGCGACGGGTAAGCGCCCGGATACCAGCGGTCTGAATCTGGCCGCGGTCGGTGTGGCTTTGGGAGATCGCGCCGTCATCGCCGTCGATGCCTCCGGACGCACCAATGTGCCCCATATCTATGCGGTCGGTGATGTCATCGGCGGCTATATGCTAGCTCACACCGCCGGTCAGCAGGGACGGGTGGCGGCTGCCAGTTTGCTTGGCCACAGCGCCCGTTATGAAGCGGCTAAAGACTGCGGGGTGACCTTCACCCGGCCGCAGTGCGCGTTTGTCGGCCTTTCCCTGGAGCAGGCCAAGGCGGGAGGGGTCGACGCCGTCGAGGTCAAGGCGCCCCTGAGCATCGATGCCAAGGCCATGATGACCGGCGAGACCGACGGACTGATCAAGATCGTCGCCGACAAGATCAGCCACCGTATCGTCGGTGTGCATTTCCTCGCCGATCATGCGGACACCCTGGTGGGCGAGGCCGTGATGATGGTCAGCGCCGGTTTAACCCTGGAGCAGGTGGCTGGCGCCATTCATCCCCATCCGACTCAGACTGAACTTTTCGGCGAAATGGCGCGACGTCTGTTATCCCGTCTGCGGCGCAGTGCCCGGGCGGCGAGCTGATTGGCTTGCCATTCCAGCGCGGAGCGAGTCTCAAGCAGGATGCCGTCGTGGCTTGACGCCTGCGCGCAAAAGCGAGCAAAATACTCGGGTATCCACTGGATGAAGCGCTGCGGCGCATGGAGCGATGAATAATGAGCACAGCAACGGAAACGATGACGGATCTGGATTCCATTCCCCCAGTCATGACCTTGACACAAAATGCAGCGGACAAAATCGCGTCACTCATTGAAGAAGAAGGTTCTGACGATCTGAAGTTGCGCGTCTTTGTGACGGGGGGCGGTTGTTCCGGTTTCCAGTATGGCTTCACTTTCGATGAGAATATGAACGAAGGTGATACGGAAGTGCATCAGTTGGGTGTGAGTCTGCTGATTGATCCCATGAGTTATCAGTACCTGGTCGGCGCGGAGATTGACTACAGCGAGGGATTGGAAGGCGCGCAATTCGTCATCAAAAATCCCAACGCAACGACCACCTGCGGTTGCGGATCTTCCTTTTCGGCCTGATCGCCGGTTGGTACGGAAGTGCCCCAAGGGGAGGCTGACGGCCTCCCTTTTATTTTACGGGCAGGTTATGATGACCCGGCGGCTTGTCGTCCGAAAGCCTGCGTGCAGGATGCCGCCCGTGAGCAGTGTCCCGACTGGCGGCGACCGCCGAAGGTCCGGGCAGTCAAACATCAGAATGAAAAAAGGAGTTCTGTATGGCGGAACCGAACTTTGCGCCAGGTCTGGAGGGTGTGGCTGCAACCCAGTCCAGCATTTCCAACATCGATGGCGCTGCCGGCCTGCTGAGTTACCGTGGTTTTGCCATTGCGGATCTTGCGGCGCACAGCAGCTTCGAGGAGGTGGCGCTCTTGCTGCTGGATGGTGTCCTGCCCGGCGCTGCAGATCTGGAACGGTTCGACCACGGTCTGCGTGCGCACCGCCAAGTCAAATATAATGTCCGGGAAATCATGAAGTTCATGCCCGTGACCGGACACCCCATGGATATGCTGCACTGTGCCGTGGCCAGTTTGGGCATGTTCTACCCGCAGCAGGAGCTTTCCGACGCCGAACGCGGAAATACGCTCCATTTGGACGCCATGGCGATGCGGATCATTGCTCGCATGCCCACCATTGTCGCGATGTGGGAGCAGATGCGGTTTGGCAATGATCCTATTTCACCTCGCCCGGATCTCTCCCATGCAGCCAACTTTCTCTATATGCTGTCGGGTCGCGAACCTGATCCGGCCCATACCAAAATTCTCGACTCCTGCCTGATTCTGCATGCCGAGCACACCATCAATGCCAGTACCTTCTCGGTGCTGGTGACCGGATCCACCCTGACCAATCCTTATCATGTCATCGGTGGGGCGATCGGAACCCTGGCCGGCCCGTTGCATGGTGGTGCCAATCAGAAGGTGGTGGAAATGCTGGAAGAAATCGGTTCCGTCCAGCAGGTGGGTCCCTATCTCGATAGGAAGATGGCCAACAAGGAGAAAATCTGGGGTTTCGGGCATCGCATCTACAAAACCCGCGATCCGCGTGCAGTGATTCTCAAGGAGATGATGGAGGATATGGCCAGTCATGGAAATCTGCGTCATAGCGGCCTCTTTGAAATTGCCATCGAAGTGGAACGCCAGGCTACGGAGCGGCTCGGTCCCAAGGGGATTCACGCGAATGTGGATTTCTACTCAGGCGTGCTGTATCACGAGATGGGCATCAAAGCGGACCTTTTTACGCCTATTTTTGCTATGGCTCGTTCTGCGGGCTGGCTGGCTCACTGGCGGGAGCAACTGGCGGATAACCGGATCTTCCGGCCTACGCAGGTGTATACAGGGGAACGGGATCAACGCTATGTTCCCGTGGCGCGACGCATTTAGGAAAGACGCATGACGGAAGTAATACGGGATATTCCTTTCCTGGCCACGGATCGGGTGGAGGCTCTGCTGGACATTGAGCGTCACCTGATCGCCGAGCAATCCACGATTGAGCGCTGGTTTCGGGGACAATGGCAGCGGACGCCGCCGCCTTTCTATGCCTCTGTGGACTTGCGCAACGCCGGTTTCAAGTTGGCGCCCGTGGACACCAATCTGTTTTCGGCGGGCTTTAATAACCTCAATCCGGAGTTTTCGGCGCTCTATGTTTCGGCTATTCAGCATTATCTGAACCAGTACCATCCGGGTCTGGAACGGGTGCTGCTGATTCCTGAAAATCATACGCGTAACCTTTTTTATCTGGAGAGCGTGGCACGGTTGCGTGAACTGTTGGAACTCGCCGGATTGGACGTGCGGGTGGGCTCCCTGATTCTGGAAGAGCATACGGTCTATGATCTGCCTTCAGGTAGCCAGTTGCTGCTGGAGCCGCTGTGTCGCGACGGCGGGCGCCTGTCGACAACGGGTTTTGATGCACAACTGATTTTACTGAATAATGATTTATCGGGTGGTGTGCCGGAAATATTGGCAGGCCTGGAGCAACCTATTCTGCCTCCCCTCGCGGCAGGTTGGCGTAACCGGCGTAAATCTCAGCACTTCACCCATTACCGTGCTGTGGCACAGGAGCTGGCGGAGGTGATTGGCATCGATCCCTGGCTGATTGACCCCGTTTTTCGGCGTTGTCAGGGCATTGACTTTATGCGCTCCGAAGGCCGCGAGTGCCTGGTTGCGAACGTGGATGCCGTACTGGAGATTACTCGCGAGCGTTATGCCCACTATGGTATTCATCAGCGTCCTTTTGTGATCGTCAA
>DAIEIW010000052.1:0-5990 GCA_027351205.1 Acidithiobacillus sp. | reverse complement strand
TGGGCATGGCTCTTCTCTACCCCAACCTGATCGCCGCCATCTCAGATGTGGCTCCGCCGCTGGAGCGTGGCCGAATTCTGGGCACCTACCGGTACTGGCGCGATACGGGCTACGCCATCGGCGGACTGGTGCTCGGCCTGGTGGCGCAATGGAGTGATGAGATTCTTCCTGCTATCTGGCTGACCGCCGGCATTGTCGCCTTATCGGGCCTCTGGATCGCGTTGGCAGTACAAGAAACGCATCCCGTAACCACTTGATCAGAAGTCTACCCTATGACGACCGCATTAATCGTGCCCCATGCAGGCCCCAATGGGAGTGCCCGATCATTGCTATAGGAACTGCTTGATTTAGGTTTGGAGGTCCCGTGCTGTAGCGGATACCTGAAAGGGAAGACTGGGCCGCAGGTGTCAGTAAAAGATCCCTAACAGGGCTCTCCATCTGAATCAGTGCTGCCGATGAGATAGGGTGTTTTTGAGTGGGAACTATTCGAGGCTTCCATTCTCCAATGATTTAGAATTTCGCAAACTATACTTTGAGGAGAAACGATCATGACCGAGTCACATCCCAATGGCGTCGATGTGCAGCAACTGGGCGCCACCATTGAGGCGGTGAAGGCCGATCCGGCATTGGCCAACTTCCAGTTTCGGGCAAACACGGAATGGCAATCAGGGGCACATGTGCAGACCCGAATTCAGGGCTTCCATGGAGTTAAACAAGAAGACACCTCCCGATCCACACCTTTCCTTTTGGAAGGCGATGAGCCGCCGGTCCTATTGGGAGCCAACCAAGGCGCCAATGCCGTTGAATTATTGCTCGCCGGCCTCACTGCCTGCCTGTCGGTGGGGATTGCCTACAACGCGGCGGCACGTGGCATCGAGATTCAGGAAATGCGACTGGACATCAGCGGAGATATCGACCTGCATGGATTCCTGGGGCTGTCTGATACCATTCGACCGGGCTGCCAGTCCATTGATGTAACTGCCCGTATTAAAAGTCCTGCCCCAGACAGCGCTATCGCTGAACTTTTGGAGTATGTCCAAAGCACTTCTCCGGTAATGGATATGGTACGAAATCCCACTCCGGTCCATCTCACATTTTTTCCTATTGGCTAATACCAAAACGGCGCCGATATTGGTCAACGTGCCGTCCACGTCTTTCTGCTGTAACTATGGAGGTTACATGTCACAACGCAAGGTCGCTCTACTCACTATCGCCATTGCCTCTTCACTGACCCTCGCCGCTCCCGTGGCCGGGGCACAGACCATGGCTCATCCCTGCGCACCGAAATCCGGCCCGTCCCGGACCCCGTCCCAAACACCCATGGCCAAGGCCCAGCCGGCCCGTACGGGGGCCACGCAATCACATCCTTGTGCGCACAAAACAGCAGGGAAATGTGCATCCAGTAAATGATCGGGAAGATATCCCCTGGCCCGTCCGGGTGGCAGCTCCGGATCTGGCCCATCTGTCGCCTCGGCGGCTGAAGCTGATGGGCAGGGCTGCGCGAGTCGTGGAGCGCATCACCACCGATTTGGAGGGCTGCGGTGTGAATGTGGTGGCGGACATTCTGCGGGGCCACGAGGCATTCACGGCGCTTGAGCACTATCCGCCCGATGATGCTCGTGATGCTGTATCCGGGTGCAGCTTCTTTTATCACGCCCACGATCCAGATAGGGACGAGCACGGACATTTCCACCCCTTCGTCCCCTTGCGTAGTGATGATCCCGGTGGCGACCTATTGGCCTTACCCGCCATTTCCATGAATGTCTGGGGGAGGCCAAGGGCTTTATTCACGGTCAATCAGTGGGTAACCGGAGGCTCCTGGTTGCCGGCCGCCCCCACGATCCAACACCTGAATCGCTATCGGATGGAACACGCCTATCCCTCGTGGTTGGTCAATCGCTGGATCACGGCCCTGCTGCACCTGCTCCGCCCCCATATCGAACAGTTACTCTGGGCGCGCGATGTGGCCGTCCGCACGGTAGCCGACGGATGCACCCTGGAGGATGTGCTGGCGGATCGCCGTCGCGAAGTCATCACCTGGATGCCATTGGATATGGATGGTTTGGTCAACCAAATCCAGAGCACTCAATCTCAAGCGGGTTCACTTCCTCCTGCTTCAGTTTAACGAAGTCCACTGGGAAATCTGCGCAAGGAATATCATGAAGCGTCTAATCTGGGCACGGGTTGTGCCGCTCGCGCTGCTGTTTCTGGTCATGCCCATGGCCCAGGCGAGTTCCCTTTTTGCGACCCCTTCCTTTCTGCCCCCTGCAAAAGCGTTCTCATTTCACGCGCGGATAGCGCTACACCATATTCTGGTGGTTCAATGGATGGCTGCCCCAGGCTACCACCTCTATCGGGATCGCATCCATCTGGAAGTCTCTCCCAATATGGCCCGCCTGGCCCCTTACACGCTGCCTCCCGGGAAATGGATGACCATTCCCGCTGTGGGGCGCCTGCAGGTCTATGAAGGCACCACCACCCTACGTGTTCCACTACAGTTTACGGGCGCCCTCCCGAAAGCCATCGTCGTCACCAGTCGCTTTCAGGGGTGCGCCAACACAGGCGTCTGTTATCCGGAGATGACCAAAACCCTTTCGCTGCCAGTGACCCCACTCCCTGGCGAGGCGGGTCCAAAAACCATATCTTCAATAGCGGCGTTACCGTCTCCTGCCACCACATCATCATCCACCGGCGCATCAGCGGCGCAACCCGGTGCTGCGCCGATGGCGGTCATAGCGGGTGTTGAAGCGCAGTTTTCCAGTGGCTTGCAGGGAGGACAACCTGTCTGGACGCTGCTGCTTTTCTTCCTTGCGGGGCTGGGTCTCGCCTTCACGCCCTGCATTTTCCCGATGATTCCCATTCTTTCGGCACTGGTGGTCGGCCATGGGGATGCGGAGGCGCACCCCAGGCACGCACGGCGTCATGCCTTCTGGGTTTCGCTGTTCTACGTCCTGGGCATGTCGCTGACCTACACCATAGCCGGTATTCTGGCGGCTTTGACGGGTTCCTATCTGCAGGCCGCCTTCCAGAACCCCTGGGTACTGGCCGGGTTCAGTGCGTTGTTCGTTCTGCTCGCGCTGTCCATGTTTGGATTCTACGAATTGCAGATGCCGACGGCCATACAGTCGCGCCTTTCCCGGTATGGCAAGGGGGGCCATTTCCTCAGCGCCCTGGTGATGGGGGTTCTTTCGGCGTTGATCGTGGGCCCCTGCGTGGCCGCACCGCTTGCGGGTGCCTTGCTGTTCATCGCCCACACCGGCAACGTGGTGTTGGGCGGGCTGGCGCTTTTCCTGATGGGTCTGGGCATGGGTGTTCCGTTACTCATCATCGGCACTTCCGCCGGGCATTTCCTGCCCAAGGCCGGGCGCTGGATGAACGTGGTCAAGGACGCCTTCGGCGTTGTGCTGCTCGGTGTCGCCATCTGGTTTCTCTCGCGGATACTCCCGGGGGCCGTCACCCTGGCCTTGTGGTCTGCCCTTGCGGTCATCACTGCCGTATTTATCGGGGCTTTCTCGTCTTCGCCGCCGGGCTCTGCTGGTTGGTCCCGATTCTGGCAGGGCGTAGGGCTGCTCCTGTTTGCCTACGGTCTGGCGCTGGGTGCCGGGGCACTGGCCGGGGCCACGTGGGTTCTTGATCCATTGGCGCCCTTTACGAACCGTGGCCAGGTGCAGATGCCGGATCGTCATCTTCCGTTCCAGGTGGTACATAGTCTCCCCCAGTTGCAGGCGGCGCTGGCGGCAGCCGATGGCCGCCCCGTGCTGGTGGACTTCTGGGCGAAGTGGTGTGTGGAATGTCATCGTATGGATGTGATGACCTACGATAATCCCAAGGTGGAAAAGGTGTTGCAGCACTTTGCCCTGATCCGGGTCGACATGACCGCCAGTGATGCGGCATCCCGGGATCTGCTTCGACAGTATCACCTCTTCGGTCCCCCTGCGGTGCTGCTAATCAACCCACAGGGCACCATGGTCGCTCAATACGAGGGGTACGAGGGACCCGACACCCTGCTGCAACATCTGCATCAGAAACTGCCAACACCATCCTCGGATCCTTCACCATTTATCGCACGAAACTGACAGGAGTAACAAAGGATGTGGACACGGAACACTTGGATGAAATGGGGTGTTGGCCTCTTCCTGATGGCTACCGGTGCAGTGACGGGGATTTCTGTCGCGATGGCGGCGCCCGCAACGCATCCTCAGCCGAAAATGACGGAAGCGGGATTCTGGAAACTGCTGGGAGAAAAGCTGACGTTCATACAGGAAGGGCATAAGGGGCCGGTAATCTATGACTTTTTCGATCCAGGTTGTACGTATTGCTACACCCTTTACAACGAAGAGCAGCCGCTCATTAGGACCGGGCAATTGACGGTACGTTATGTGCCGGTCGCCTATTTGTTGCCCAGCAGCGCTCCGGAGGCCGCCGCCCTCCTGCAATCCCCGAACCCGTTGTCAGCCCTCCAGCATTTCGAGCCGATCGTCGGGAAAAGTTTCGGAAAGCCGCTCGGAGCCAGCGGCGTGCCAGGGTTGCCCTCGGCCAAAGTGCTGCCCATGACCGCCCAAGAGCTCAAGGAAAACATCGGTCTCCTGCAATCGGCCAGAGCGATGGGGGTGCCGGCTATCCTCTATGACCAGAAAAATAGCAAAGTGGGTCTGGTGCAGGGAATGATCTCGCGTCAGGGATTGATCACCATGTTGCCCCATTTGCAATGAATGCACCAAAAAGGAAACCACGCATGAACTTACTTGGTAAGCTGTCAATCGGCTGTCTGCTCGGATGGAATATCGCAATGGCCGGGATGTCTTCCGCCACAGCGGGTAATCTTCAGCCCAACAAGCTGACGCCTGAGACTTTGTGGAACCAGATCCTGGCCCATCACCTCACTTACATCCAGGAAGGGCACCGCGGCCCCATCGTATACGACTTCCAGGATCCCAATTGCCCCTACTGCCATGTAATGTACGACAATGAGGCACCCCTCATTAAAGAAGGCAAGTTAACCGTGCGCTATGTCCCTGTGGCTTTCCTTACCCGGTATAGCTCTGCCGAGGCTGCCGCTTGGTTGCAGGCGCCGAATCCAGTGGCTGCATTAATACATTTCGAACGGATCGTGGAAAGTGCGCTTCAAAGCGGAAGCTATGCTCAATTGCCGCAGGCCAAGTTGAGCGCCAAAACAGCCAAGGATCTCCATACGAATTTAGGGATCATGCAAGCCCTTGGTATCATGGGAACACCCGCCGTTATTTATCAAATGAAGAATGGCAAACTCGGCCTCATACCCGGTCTTGCCACCAAAAAACAGCTTATCACCTTGTTACCGCAGTTGAAGTAGAACCAGGATACCAGGGGCTGCCCATAATATGGCTATTTATTTTGATAATATAATGAACGCCCATATTTTGACCCGCAGGCTGCCATATCCTTGAATCAATCAAAGTGGCAAAGGAACCAGAATATATGCGTATTAAATCGATATTGGCCGGTCTGGCGGTGATCATTGTGATTACTGTAACAGCATGGGTGGTTTGGAAAAATATCAATCCCGAATCCGCTCCGTTGCCGTCTGCCGCAATCGGGAGGAAACAGGTGTTTCATCCTGTGCCAGCGCCTGATGCGAGCTTTTTAGTCAATGGAAAACAGGATTATCTCAGCCAATATCGGGGGCACAAGATCATGCTTTGGCTATACTCGACATGGTGCTCAAGCTGTGCAGAAGGGCTTCATGCTTTACAAAAGAAAAGATCGGAATTGGCGCGTGATGGGGTCACGCTGATTGCGTTGGATAATTATAGAAATGATGGGTATAGCGGCCCCACCGTAAAAGAATTTACGAGTAGATTCGCACCTTCGCTCGAAGATGTACAAGGCGTGGTACTTGGAACAGCAACCAAAGACCTTAGAAATATTTATAATTCTAAAGAGTACCCGGATATTTATTACCTGATCAACGCCAAGGGAATGGTCAAGGTAATCAGCAGTTCTCCTGATTC
>DAIEIW010000047.1:0-5396 GCA_027351205.1 Acidithiobacillus sp. | reverse complement strand
GGTCTTCGCCTGACAGCGCACGGCGCGATCCAGCACCTTGGGGATCTGCTCCAGGAAACGCTCGCGCTCTTCTTCGCTGAGACTGGTCGCGGTGCGATCCGGCCGCAGACGGGCCTGAAAAAGGATTTCATCCGCCCAGATACCGCCGATGCCCGGCGCGAAGGTATCATCCAGCAGGATGTTACGCAGGGCGCTGCGGCGACGGCTCAGGGCTTCACGTAATATACCAAGCCCTTCCCCATGCACCATCAGTGGATCAGGGCCAAGCTTGGTCAGAAAGTCCACATCGCTGTTTTCATCCAACATGCGCAGGCGATTACCCAACTGGGTCCCCTGAAAACGCAGGCGCTGCTGGCCGTTGATCTGAATCTCCAATGCCGCTCGAGGCTCTTCCCCGCCTTCCGCATGAACCGGGCCGCGTTCGAGTTCGCCGCTCAGTTCACCACCCAACTGCAGGGCGAGGATGTCCTTGCGATCCAGTTCCAGGAAAAGGTATTGACCGTAGCGATGCAGGTCGGTGATGGCCCTGCCTTTGAGTGCGGCATCTTCGATGCCGGCACCATCCGGAAGTGCCTCGCCTTTGGCATTCTGCATCTGCATGATACCGACCCGCTTGTGCAGGATATTGCGCCGCAGCTTTTGTCTGAGCAGTTCTATTTCTGGCAACTCGGCCATGTTTTTCTCCGGAACAATGAGGTTTGAGACCCGTGATAAGCGCCCTAGTCTAACCTGTGGGCGCTGGCGCTCCAATGGCGGCAAAGGGAATCCGCCCATACAGCGCGTGCTCTGCACCCAGCGCGCGCGCCCACATCTGATCTCCGATGGAGAAGTGCCACCATTCTCCAACATGCTGCGCAAACCCCGCCTGGGTCATGACAGAGACCAGCAGCTCACGATTCCGGTGATGGAGATACTCCGGCGTTCCCGGCGGGGCAGAGGCGTAAAAATCCGGGATGGCGCGATCGGTGAAGTCATCGACAAACCCGCCCATGGGTACGTCCCGACCGTCCTCATCCACCAGTTTACAGTCTATGGCGGCGCCGGTGCTGTGGGGCGGCGGACGACAGGGGTCCGGGTCGGAAATCCCCCAAAAGCGGTACACTTTGGGGGCGAGCAAGGTATAGATTTCGGGATTCAGGCGCTCCAGCGCATCCGGCCCGGCGCAGGACGAGAGCATGGTGAGACAGCCCATCGCCTGCGCCTCGCGCCGGAAGGCATCCCAGACCATGAAGTGCTGAACCGCCAGAGGGCGATAGGCGTCGAACAGCGCGATGCGCCATCCTGGGCATCGCGCTGACAACAAGGATTGCGCCCGATATAGGGCAGAAAGCACCCCGGAGCGCAGCCGCCAGGGCGACCCGGCATAAGGCGCCCCCAGTGCGAGGTAAGGATGCGGGGTCACCCGTGGGAAGTCGCCTTCGGGAATCTCCAGCAGTGGCTCACCGCAGTCCCGGATGGGTATGTTCAGATAATCAGGGCGCATCGTCTTGACCAGTTATATTGTAAAAATCGCATGACTCGCCAACCACGGCGGAACCGCTCCACCGCATTCGCATTCCACCCCCTACCACCCGATCCGGCGAAGAGCCGTCAAGATTGTTTCACGCCTTCCACCTCGACTTTGATGCGGATGGTATTGGATAATCCCTCAGGCAGGTACGCGGTCATACCGAAATCAGAGCGGTGGATGGTGGCAGTCGCGACAAAACCAGACAAGTAGCCACCCCAGGGTTTCGGCAAATAGGAAATTTCGCCTGCACCAATCTCACGCACCTTGAACATGACCGGCTTTGTCACACCGTGCAGGGTTAGGTTGCCATACAGATTTCCAGCCTTGTCCCCATTGGGCGCATATTTGGTGCTGACGAAGGTGATGTCCGGATATTTCTTTACATCAAAAAACTCCTTGCTGCGCAGGTGCTGGTCGCGAAGCGCGAAGTTGGTATTGATACTGGCGGCAGGGATGGCGATGCGTACCCGGTCTTTTTGTGGAGCCGAGTTGTCAAAGGTGTATGTTCCGGAGATTTTGTCGAAATGCCCGGTAAACTCGGTAATCCCTACATGACCGATCGTAAACAACACGTTGGTATGCTGCGGATCAATGGTATAGATCCCGTCCGGATTACCATTGAGGGGCATGTAGTGCGCTGGCGCAGCGCTGGCGCCTCCAGCCACACCCAGCATCAAAGTCGCGCAAACTAGAAACCATGATTTATTTTTGTGCGAAAACATAAAATATCCTCCTGGGTTAACCGAATAGTTTCCGGGTGATTTCTGCGATATGCCGCCCCTGGAAGCGGGCGATGGTCAATTCGTTGGCGGAGGGCTGGCGGCTGCCGTCACCTTTGGACAGGGTGCTGGCACCGTAGGGTGTACCGCCGCTGATCTCATCCATATTCATCAACTCTGTGCAGCTATAGGGAACCCCAACCACCAACATACCCTGATGAAAAAGAAAGGTATGAAAGGAAGTCAGCGTGGTTTCCTGACCGCCGTGCTGGGTGGCCGTACTCACAAATACACTCCCGACTTTGCCCACCAACCTGCCTTCCTGCCAGAGGTTGCCGGTGCGGTCGAGAAAATTGCGCATCTGACCAGTCATATTACCGAAACGGGTGGGAGTGCCAAAAATGATGCCGTCATAATTGGCAAGGTCATCAGGGTGGGCCTCCGGGGCCGCCTGGTGTGTCTTGGCATGAACCGCAGCCAGGGTCTCAGCCGGCATGGTCTCAGGGACACGCCGGACATCCACCTGAACCCCACTCACGGAGCGGGCGCCCTCCGCTTCCGCCTCGGCCATTTGCTCTACATGCCCCCATAAACTGTGATACAGCACTAATATCCTGCTCACTCAGCGCCTCCTTATGCGTATGGATTCCAAACAAGAGCCCGTCCGTTAATAGACCCTCATCAACTCCTTTTGTAAAGTAGGTACCGACAAGTAACCACAATGAGCGCATCCAACGCAAAAAAACCCCTGTCCATGGACAGACTGCTCCGGTCACTTCAGCCCTCCGCGGATTCCTCGCCGCAATCTCCAACCTTCATGAAATCAACGCCATCCCCATCCTGCACGGGATGCATACCGAGCGACTTCACTGCAAACCTTGGCTGACCATCCGCACGCGACCGTCGACCATTGCGCCACCCCCGTGCCTATGGCAACCTTTGTGCCACATTTGGTATCCGGTTCAAGAAAAACTTATGGAAACTCCCGCCTACTCCCCCCAAGAGATCGAAGCCGCCGTGCAGCAGCGCTGGCAGGATCAGCGGACCTTCAAGGCCGCCGCGACGCCCTCGGGAGACAAATTTTACGCCCTCGCCATGTTCCCCTACCCTTCGGGGCAATTGCACATGGGGCATGTGCGCAATTACAGCATCGCCGACGCCATCGCCCGCTATCAGCGGATGCTGGGGAAAGAAGTCATGCAGCCCATGGGCTGGGATGCCTTCGGTCTGCCCGCGGAGAATGCGGCCCTCAAGCATGGTTTGGCACCGGCGCAATGGACCATGGACAACATCGCCCACATGCGCGGGCAGTTGCAGCGGCTGGGCCTGTCTTACGACTGGTCACGGGAGTTCGCTACCTGCACGCCGGACTACTATCGCTGGGAGCAGTGGCTGTTCGTAAAGCTCTGGGAGAAGGGCCTGGTCTATCAGAAGCTGAGCACCGTCAACTGGGACCCGGTAGACCAGACCGTCCTCGCCAATGAGCAAGTGGTGGAGGGCTGTGGCTGGCGCTCCGGCGCTCCGGTCGAGCGCAAGGAGATCGTGCAGTACTTCCTACGCATCACCGCCTACGCCGAAGAACTGCTGACCGGCCTCGACACCCTGGGCGAGGGCTGGCCGGAGCAGGTGCTGACCATGCAGCGCAACTGGATCGGTCGCTCCGAGGGCGCTGAGATTCATTTCCCGCTGGTCGCTGGCGACGGGGTCATCAAGGTTTTCACCACCCGTCCCGACACCCTGATGGGGGCGACCTATCTGGCGGTGGCCCCGGAACATCCTCTGGCCATTCAGGCGGCGGGAAATAGCGCCGAACTTGCCGCTTTTCTCGAACGCTGCCGCCATGTCGCCGTTTCCGAAGCCAGCATCGAAACCCAGGAGAAGGAGGGACATCCCCTCGGCCTGAACGTGCGGCATCCGCTTACTGGCGTGGAGCTGCCCGTCTGGACCGCCAATTTCGTGCTCATGGGTTATGGCGAAGGCGCGGTCATGAGCGTACCCGCCCATGATCAGCGGGATTTTGAGTTCGCGCGCAAATATGATCTGCCCATTCGCGCGGTGATTCAGGCCGAGGCTGTCGCCACCGACGGCGAAACCATGACGGAGGCCTACACCGGCAGCGGCACCTTGTTCAACTCCGGGACTTTCGACGGCTTGGCCAATGAAGAGGCCAAGAGCCGCATCACCGCGGACGTAGCCGCCAAGGGACTGGGGCGGAAGACGGTCAACTTCCGTCTGCGCGACTGGGGCATCTCCCGCCAGCGCTACTGGGGCACGCCTATCCCCATGATCCACTGCCCCCACTGTGGCGTCGTGCCGGTACCGGAGCGGGATCTGCCGGTGATTCTGCCAACCCACTACCAGCTCAAAGACCCGCGTTCGCCGCTGCTGGACGACCCCGAGTTCACCCAGGTGGCCTGCCCCCAATGTGGCGCCGCAGCCCGGCGTGAAACCGACACCATGGACACCTTCGTGGAGAGCTCCTGGTATTACGCCCGTTTCGCCTGCCCCGATGCCGGGCAGATGCTCGACCAGCGCGCCGCCGACTGGCTGCCGGTGGATCAGTATGTCGGTGGCGTGGAGCACGCGGTGCTACATCTGCTCTATGCCCGCTTCTTCAACCGCCTGCTCCGCGATGTCGGCCTGCTGCCCGCCGACGGCGCCCACGATGAGCCCTTCCGCCGTCTGCTTACTCAGGGAATGGTGCTCAAAGACGGCAGCAAGATGAGCAAATCCAAGGGCAATACGGTGGACCCGCAAGGCCTGATCGACCGCTACGGGGCTGATACCGCGCGCCTCTTTATTCTCTTCGCGGCGCCGCCGGAACAGCATCTGGAGTGGTCGGACAGCGCCGTGGAAGGCGCTTACCGCTTCCTCAACCGGTTCTGGCGTCTGGTCCACGAGTATGGCGCCACGCCCCCGGCACTGCCCGCAGCGCTCTCTGCCGAGGCGGTGGACCTGCGCCGCGCGGTGCATCAGTGCATTGATCGGGTCAGCCGCAATATGGACGGGCGCTATCATTTCAACGTCGCCATCGCTGCCATCATGGAACTGACCAACAGCCTGATGAAGGTCCCTGCGGATGCTCCGGCCGACCTGCGGGCGGTACTGGGCGAAGGACTGCGCGCATTGACCCTGCTGCTGGCCCCCTTTGCGCCCCATATCGCCGA
>DAIEIW010000044.1:0-1692 GCA_027351205.1 Acidithiobacillus sp. | reverse complement strand
GTTGCTGTTCCCCCAGCACGGCGTCCACCGTAGTCACCACGCCATCCAACCGGAAGCGGGCGAAAAGCCAGGGATCATGCAGGAGGACGTCAAGAATGGGCGCAGGATCCGCAATACCAGTGGTTTCTATGACCACGCGCTCGAACGCGGGGATGTCGCCCTTCTGGCGCGCCATGTAGAGGTTTTTCAGGCTGGGGGCAAGGCTGCCGGACAGCGTGCAGCACACGCACCCCCCCGCTAGCAACGCCAATGGTCCCTCCATCCTCTCCAGCAATTGATGATCGAGACCGACTTCGCCGAATTCGTTCATCAATACAGCAGTGCGCGGCGCGGAACGGATGATGTGGTTCAACACAGTAGTCTTGCCGCTGCCGAGGAAGCCGGTGAGCAAGGTTACGGGTATGGTGTCCACTGAGGGCATGGGAAACAGGCCTGGAAGGTGTGGCTTGGGAAGATTCCTATGATACCGGAGGCACGGCCACGCCAACCCGACCGTCGGGATGCGGTAACGGCGGGGCCGTGCCCGGCTAGACGGCTCCCTCTGCGGGGTCCCCGCTTTCCAGGCCAAGTTCCTGGATTTTGCGCGTGAGCGTGTTGCGCCCCCAGCCTAGCAGGTGGGCGGCCTCGATGCGTCGCCCGCCGGTATGGCGCAAGGCTGCCTCGATAAGCGTGCGTTCGAAGGCGGGCGACAGATCCTCCAATATCGCGCTCTGCCCCTGGCTCAACCTCATGTCCGCCTCACGTTGCAAGGCTTCCAGCCAACTTCCGCCAGCCGGTACGGCAGCGGCCTGTTCGCCCAGCATGTCGGCAGGCAGATCCGCCACCTCGACGATCTGACCGGGCGACATCACGGTAAGATAATGACAGACATTCTCCAACTGGCGCACGTTCCCCGTCCACGGCAAACCAATCATCGCCTTGAGCGCCCCCTCCGATAGACGCTTCGCTTCCACCCCGAGTTCGCGGGCGCTTTTCTGCATGAAATGACGGACCAGCATCGGGATGTCCTCTCGACGCTCCCGCAGAGGGGCCAAGCGTAGGCGAATGACATTCAGGCGATGAAACAAATCCTCGCGGAAGCTGCCGTCCTGGACTTTTTTCTCCAGATTCTGGTGCGTCGCCGCAATCACCCGCACATTCACCTTGATGGGCGCATGCCCGCCGACGCGATAAAAGGTGCCGTCCGCTAGCACGCGCAGCAGACGGGTTTGCAACTCCGCAGGCATGTCGCCGATTTCGTCCAGGAACAGGGTACCGCCATCCGCCTGCTCGAAACGCCCGCGCCGCTGGCTTTGGGCGCCCGTGAAGGCGCCCCGCTCGTGGCCAAATAACTCCGACTCCAGCAGGTCGCGCGGAATCGCCGCAGTATTGAGGGCGATGAAAGGCTTGCTGGCACGCGGACTGTGACGATGCAATGCGCGCGCCACCAGTTCCTTGCCTGTGCCCGACTCGCCCGTGATGAGTACCGTGGTATGAGACTGCGACAGCCGCCCGATGGCGCGGAAGACCTCCTGCATGGCCGGCGCCTGCCCGAGGATCTCGGGCGCTACAGCCTCCTCCTCCACCGCCTCGTCGCTGCGCTGGGTGTGTGCAAGCGCACGATGGACCAGTTCCACCGCCTGATCGACATCAAACGGCTTGGGAAGGTACTCGAAGGCCCCGCCCTGGAACGCCGACACGGCAGAATCCAGG
>DAIEIW010000043.1:0-5216 GCA_027351205.1 Acidithiobacillus sp. | reverse complement strand
CCGCTTCAACTTCAAGGGTGCCGACCAACAAAAGCTGGTGGGACAATTGTCGGGCGGTGAGCGCGGCCGCCTGCATCTGGCCAAGACCCTCATCGCCGGCGGCAACGTTCTCCTCCTCGATGAACCTTCCAACGACCTCGACGTGGAAACCCTGCGCGCGCTGGAAGACGCCCTGCTGGAGTTCGCCGGCAGCGTTATGGTCATCTCCCATGACCGCTGGTTCCTCGACCGCATCGCCACCCACATCATCGCTTTTGAAGGCGATGCCCATGTCGAGTTTTTTGCGGGCAACTACCACGAGTATGAGGCCGACAAAAAACGTCGCCTGGGCGAAGAGGGCGCCCGGCCCAACCGCCTGCGTTACAAGCCCATCGTGCGCTGAGGCGCCTTGACTTTCACGCAGCATCTCCTTATCTTCTCAGCCCTTAAGAATTACCCGCAGGAAGTGTCTCATGAAGCGTACTTTTCAGCCCAGCGTCGTTCACCGTAAGCGGACCCACGGTTTCCGTGCCCGCATGGCCACCAAATCCGGCCGCCTCGTGCTCAAGCGCCGTCGTGCCAAGGGCCGTCAGCGTCTCTGCCCGTAAGCCGATGAACCTGGCGCTGGCGCATCCTCATCGTTTTACCCGCGAGGATCGTCTCCGCCAGAAGGTGGCTATCCAGCGCACCCTCAAGCAGGGGCGCAAGAAGGTTTTTCCGGAATTGGTGATCTACGCCCTGCGTAACGAGCTGCCACATCCAAGGCTGGGTCTGGCGGTGAGTCGCAAGGTGGGCAATGCCGTGGTCCGCAACCGCATCAAGCGGCGCCTGCGCGAAGCCTTCCGGCAGCAGCCGGTGCGCACACGGGGGCGCGATGTGCTGGTCGTGGCGCGGCCGAGTGCCCGGCAACTCAGCATGCGGGCCATGGTTGCCTACCTTCAGCAAACCCTGGAGAGGACATGAGTATGCGGCGCGCGGCAGTCGTCGTGGTGCGCGGCTACCAGTACGTCATCAGCCCCATGCTCGGACACAACTGCCGCTTTTTTCCGACCTGCTCCGAATATACCTGTCAGGCCATCGAACGCTACGGCATCGCCAAAGGTTCCTGGCTAGGCATAAAACGCATCAGCCGCTGCCATCCCTGGCACCCCGGTGGTGTTGATCCCGTTCCTTAAACGCCCTGGGGCCCCATGGATAATCAGAAGACCATCCTCGCCGTTGCACTTGCCGTAGTCGTCTTCCTGCTCTTTCAGGCCTGGCAGGAGCAAAATGCGCCGAAACCTGCGGCCGGACCTGCCGTCAGCCGGAGTGTAACGGCGCCCGGCGCTACGGCCACCTCGCCGGCGCCAGTGGATGTAGTGCCGGTTAGCGCCGGCGGTCTCCCACCGGCGACCGGGGCCACGGTATCTTTCCAGACACAGGTGTTTACCGGTCGGATCAGCCTGAACGGCGGAGATCTTCAGAACCTGGGCCTGCGCCACTATCCGCAGGCGGTGGACGATTCCGCCCCTTATCCTCTCCTCGACGGGGCACCGGCCAGGCTCACCATACAACAGAGCGGCTTCGTCAGCAGCGACGGGCAGACCCTGACCGCCCGGTTTGCCGCCCCCGCCGGTCAGGCGGCCGCAGGTCAACCCATCGTCCTCACCGGCAAGGCCGGCCCCCTGACCGTACAAAAAACCTGGACATTCCAACCCGACAGCTATGTGGCGGAAGAACACATCACCGTCACCAATAGCGGGTCCGCACCGTGGAACGGCAGCTATTTCGATCAGATCCTGCGTAACGACCGCACCGAAACGCACATGTTCATGTCGATTTTCACCGGCGCGGTGCTGATGCACGGAGGCAACTTCAGCGAGGTGAATTTCAGCGATATCCACGACCATCCGGTACTGAAATCCGGCCCCGGCTGGGCGGGGATGATGGACCATTACTTTCTCACCGCCATCCTGCCCTCTGATCATGCGCAAGTTCAGGTTTATGCGCGTCCTTCGGGTACCAATTATGTTGCCGGGGTGAGCACCCCGCTGCCTACCCTGGCGCCGGGCCAGAGCACCACCGTCACCCAACAGCTCTTCCTCGGGCCGAAGCGGCAACAAACGCTGGCCGCCATGGGGCGCGGCCTGGAACAGACCGTGGACTACGGCTGGTTCGCCATCATCGCCGAGCCCATGCATGTAGTCCTGACCTGGTTCCACGAGCTGGTCGGCAACTGGGGGCTGGCGATCATCCTGCTCGTCATAGTGGTCAAGTCCATCTTCTTCTACCCCTCGGCCATCAGCTACCGTTCCATGGCCAACATGCGGAAGCTACAGCCCAAGCTGGAGAAACTGAAGCAGGAAGTCGGCGACGATCGCCAGAAGCTGGGCGTGGCCATGATGGAGTTGTATCGCAGCGAGAAGGTCAACCCCATGGCAGGTTGTCTGCCCATCGTACTGCAGATGCCCTTCTTTATCGCCCTGTACTGGGTACTGGTGGAGAGCGTCTCCCTGCGGCAGGCGCCCTTCATCCTCTGGATTCATGATCTGGCCATACCCGACCCTTATTTCATCCTGCCCCTGCTCATGGGCGTGTCCATGTTCTTCCAGCAGCGCCTCAATCCCGCGCCGGTAGACCCCATGCAGAAGCGCATCATGTCCGCGCTGCCAGTGGTCTTCGCGGTGTTCTTCTCCTTCTTCCCCGCAGGCCTGGTGCTCTACTGGCTGACCAACAACGTGGTTTCCATCGGCCAGCAGTACCTGATCACCCGCCATATCATGGCGGCCAAGGACTAGGGTGCGGGTGAGGATTTGTCCGTGCTGAGTTAAGGGCATGGATTATCAGCAGGGAGACACTATTGTGGCGATTGCCACGCCGCCTGGAGAAGGCGGTGTCGGCATTTTGCGCTTCTCCGGACCACAGGCGCCGTCCATCGCGACGGCGCTCTGCGGCGGACCGACAGCCAAACCGCTGACGCCCCGCCATGCCCATTTTCGCCGCTTTTACGCCCGCGACGGCAGTCTGATCGATCACGGCATTGCCCTCTATTTTCCAGCCCCTAATAGCTACACCGGCGAAACCGTCGTGGAATTGCAGGGCCATGGCAGCCCGCTGGCCCTCGGCAGCCTGCTCACCGAGGCTATCGCTCTTGGCGCGCGGGCGGCGCGTGCCGGGGAGTTCAGTGAACGCGCCTTTCTCAACGGCCGGCTTGATCTTGCCCAGGCCGAAGCGGTGGCCGACCTCATCCACGCCCGCAGCGATGCTCAGGCACGAGCCGCGGCGGCGAGCCTGGAGGGCACCTTTTCACAAGCCGTCGATGATATTCACGGCCAGCTTCTGCGCCTCCTCGCCCTCGCCGAAGCCGGACTGGATTTCAGTGAAGAGGACCTTGGCGATGCCCATGAGCAGGCGATCGGCGACGGCCTGGTACGGCTGGATGCTCAGGTCGCCCATCTGCTCGAGCAGGCACAGCAAGGCGCCCGACTCGCCCGCGGCGGTCGCGTGGTGCTCGCCGGACGACCCAACGTCGGCAAGTCCAGCCTGATGAATGCCCTCGCCCGGCGCGAGTCCGCCATTGTCACCGCCATCCCCGGCACCACCCGCGACCTGCTTCGAGAGGAGATCGTCCTCGGCGGACTACCGGTGGAACTCGTCGACACCGCGGGACTGCGCGAGGCGACGGATGCCGTGGAGGCGGAGGGCGTCGCCCGCGCCCGCAACATATTGCACAGCGCACAATTAATCCTGCTGGTGGCCGATGCAAGCACGGGATGGCAAACAGAGGACGAAGTTATCCTGCGCGACCTGCCGGAAGGACCTCGCCGCATCGTCTGGAACAAAATGGATCTGGTTTCCGCACCACCCGCCACCCCGACGGGTGAGGAAGCCATAGCACTCTCCGCGCAAACCGGCGCAGGTCTCGACGCATTACACCGCAGCCTGATTGAAGCACTGGGTGTGCAGGGCGACAGTTGCCCCTTCAGCGCCCGCCGTCGCCATGTCGAAGCCCTGGAAAGCTGTTCGCACCGGCTCGGCACCGCACGTGACGTGCACCGCCTGGGGGATGCCCCGGAACTGGTCGCCCAGTCCCTGCGTGAAGCCGCGGCAGCGCTGGCCGGCATCACCGGCCACATGGACGTCGAAGACATTCTCGGCGAGATTTTTTCGCGCTTTTGCATCGGGAAATAACGCAGGAATTAGCGTAGAGGCGAAATGGGCCGGCAATGCGGTCTCTTGATGGTGGCAAAGCGCGCGGCTACCCAGAATGCAATAAACGCGGTAAGTGATATAACCACCCACCCAACAACAAGCTTCACAAAGAGAACCAACGTCGGAAAATACCATATATTTAAACCCGATGTCTATCCCTAAAAATTTAAATGAAAAGTATATGATTACCCAGACCACCGGCGTAATGCTAAAAAATACTTTACCGTCTTCGCTTTATACTTTGGCATTTACACACTCTAAAAGGTTATCTGTTGAGTGAGAACTTACCAAAATAATGGAGCAACCCAAGTAGTTCACGCTAAGTAGAAAAACCCAATTTTCCGGCTATCCTTGCAGAAAGCGACCAACACCATACAGGTGTGATTCCAACGACTGACAAACCTTCCCCTCGCCACGCACGTGCGCTACAAATTCGGGCATTCCCTCGAGTTTCCGGAAGCCGTTAGAAGGTTGGCCCATCTTGGCTCTGCTCCATCTAGGATCTTGACATCCTCCTCTCCCTGAAGGACGAGGATTCCTTCCTGCCAGCAGTGGCCCTACCTCAGCCACTTCGATTGACCCATTCCCTTTGGTTTGGGCCAATTTCACGGCTTACGCCGCGAAACAGGCTACCCCGGCGTGCCCCGCCGTTGACTGCAACCCATTGCAGGGTGCTAACCCTCTTGCGAGGATGTTCTGCGCCGCGTTCACATCAGCATGGGCTTCATGCCCAAAGCGCTGACAGTGAAACACGGCTTGCGTCTTGCGATTCTCCGCATCCACCGCACCGCAAACCGGACAGATTTGCGAGGTGTAGGCCGGGTCCACGAAGAGCAGCATGCCGCTGGCCCACCGGAGCTTGTAGCCCAGCATCTGCTTGAGCATGCCCCAGCCCTGATCGAGGATGGATTTGTTCAGTCCCGCCTTTTGCCGAACGTTGTGTCCGGGCTGCTCGACCGTTCCCTTTGCGGAGCCGGTCATGTTCCGTACTTTCAGGTCTTCCAGCACCACGACCGCGTGGTTTTTGCTGATGGCGGCGCTGACCT
>DAIEIW010000020.1:0-2284 GCA_027351205.1 Acidithiobacillus sp. | reverse complement strand
CGACGGCGGCGCCCTCTGCCGCCAAAGCGAGCGCCAGGTTCACCGCGGTGGTGGACTTGCCCACCCCGCCCTTGCCCGACGCCACGGCGATGATGTTTTTCACCCCTGGGATCAGCTTGACACCGCGCTGCACCCCATGGGACGTGATCTTGAAGCTGACGTTGGCGCTCACCTTGCCGGCGCCTGGAAGCCCCTTCAGCTTGCTCTCGACCGCTTCCTTGATGGCCCCGACCTGGCTTTTCGCCGGGTACCCAAGCACGATGTCCAAAGATACGTCATCGCCTTCAATCTTGAGATTGCGTACCGACTTGGTTGTAACGAAATCTTTATGGGTGTTGGGATCGACGACTTCTTTGAGGGCCGTCTGCACTTGCAATTCGGAAATGGCCATGCTTGCTCCAGCAATACTTGACGAAAACGCTCAAGTTTAATCCGCCACGAGGCCGGATGCAAACCCAATATTCAACGCACGTGGGGATTTTGTGCCACCAGCACCGCCTCGGGCACCAGGAGGCGAATACGGCCAGCGATTTCCAGGATAAGGCCGGGAGGGCCGGGACGATGCTTGAGGGACACCCAGAGCAGGTTGAGTTGCAGATTCAGGTCGGCGAACACCACTTCGTCATAACGCGAGAGTACCCGCTGAATATGACGCATGGCCATCTCAACGTATATTTTTGGCTGGGTCTTGAGGTGCGGCACCAGCATCATGAAATCAGTCATGCGCCGGCCATGCTCATCGCGCGTAGGCACGATCTGCCATAGTGGCCGCCCGGGGGCAAGCCCCGCCCCACCCTCCGGCAGATGGTGGCCACCGCGAATGAGCGCTTCCTTAGCCATGGCTAGGCATGTGCCAACTGAGCCTCTATTTCGGCGAAGGTCTGGGCCACCTCGGCGGTAACGAGATTGACCCCTAGTTGCCTGGACAGGCGGGATAGCGACAACAGGCCCCGCACAACGGGCTTGCCATTAACGGATTCCACTACCAGCGCATGCTGGCGACCACTGGCCTTGAGGGTTTCCAGCACGTGCCCGACGCGCGCCGATGCGACATCCTCGAAGGCAACGGCCTCCAAGGCAGCAGCCGGTGTCATGATGTCGCCCACGAGAATTTCATCCCGCCGGATACCGCGGCTGTGCACGATCTGCATGGGCTTTTCGCTCTTGAGATCGGTGCTGGTGATGAGCCCCACAAGATGGTCGGACTCATCCATGACAAACAACAGCCGCACCTTGCGGCGCTGCATGCGCTCCTCGGCCGCCGCAATGGGGTCGTAAGGCGTGGCGATGTAGGCCGTAACCCGGCGGAAGTCAGTCATGACATCAATGGCGGGATTGTCCAACGTCACCCTGTCCGGCAATACACAGGTGGGCTGAAGCAGGCCCGAGATGTCTCCCAGATGACGCACAGGCAGGCGACCGAATCCACTTTTCATATTTCCCTCCGAGGGCTGTCAAGTGTCTTCAATATATGCCCCTGCCTAGTAAAGCTCAACGCACCCGGCGGCTTAGAGGCCCAGAATGTTTTGCAGCTCCCATTGGATTTCTTTATCGGCGCCCGGGCCGATTTTTGAAGCCCCCAATTCAAAATCATCGGTAAAGGCGTAGTCGAACCGTGCGTCACGCAGGCCTAGCGCCCCGAGCAGGCGGTTTTCCCACGAATAGTCATCCGCATGCGGGAGGAGCGTTGGCCAGCCACGCGCGCCCAGGGACAAAACGGGACCCAAAAACAGCACTCCAGGCTTGTTACGGCAGAACAACGCGCAACTGCCGCGAGTACGCCCTGACATGGGGAAAAAGGAGATTGTACGGGTGAACCGGTGCTCTCGTTCCAGCGCGATATCTACCGTGCCCGGCATGGCGGCCGACTCCTCCCGGCTGGCGAGGGTTTGCGCGCCGGCCGCACGCCAGAGGTCCACGTCTTGCGCGCCCAGAAAACTCGGATAGAAGACATAACGCAAAGGCGCGACATCGGTCAAGGCTCTGAGCAGGTGGTGATCAAAGGCTGGCGAATTGATCAGCACGCCACCCGCTTCGGCATCCGCCAGATAAAAGACGGCCGCGCCCTGGGCGCGAACATGAAAAATCCTGCGTTGCCGCGTCTCAACGAGGGGGGTCAGCATGGCCCACTGAGGGCCAGTACCCGCCCCCCTGCCGCGCAGGACTACGCAGATACCGGTTGTCCTTTAGCAGAAAGCGCTCCAGTTCCTGCAGGGCGGAGCGGTAGACGTCGCGCTTGAATTCGACGACCGACTCCAGTTCGATCCAATAGTCATTCCAGCGC
>DAIEIW010000236.1:0-8454 GCA_027351205.1 Acidithiobacillus sp. | reverse complement strand
GAGGGCGTGTGCCTGTCCACGCAGGGCTTGTCTATGTTTGGCGTCCAGCATGGTATCCTCGTCAGTCTGATTGGGCCGCTATGGTGTAGCGGCAGAGTGTACGTTTGCGGAGGACGGGGGTCAAAGCCCGGAGGTGTATTTTGGCAAGAAGTAAATCCAGTGAGAAGTGGCTGAAGGAGCATTTTAAAGACCCATTTGTGCAGCGCGCCATGAAAGAGGGGTATCGCTCGCGGGCGAGCTACAAATTGTTGGAGATTCAGCAGAAGGATCACCTGATCCGGCCGGGCATGCGGGTGCTGGATGTGGGCGCGGCGCCGGGTGGCTGGACGCAGGTGGCGGCGCCGTTGATCGGCAGGAAGGGGCGACTGGTGGCGGTGGATCGCCTGGCAATGGACCCGGTGGCGGATGCCACGGTAATCTGCGGCGACGTCTATGACGACGCCATACTGGCCGCTTGCCAGGAAGCCCTACCGGGCGGCGCCGACCTGATCATGAGTGACATGGCGCCCAACATGTCCGGTATTGCCAGTGTCGATCAGGCGCGCGCCATTGATCTCGCGGAGCTGGCCCTGGACATGGCCCATCGCTGGCTGGTGCCGGGCGGAGCGCTGCTGATCAAGGTGTTTATGGGGTCCGGCGCGGAGGAGTTGCGCCGGGCGCTGCGCCGGGACTTCAAGAAGATCGTGGTACGCAAGCCGGAAGCCTCGCGCGCGCGCTCTACGGAGCAGTACTGGCTGGCGCTGGACTTTCAGGGGGTTGCGCAGGAAAGGTTGGACAACGGCGGGGGGAGTTCCCTATAATCTGGCCCACGCGCAGTTAGCTCAGATGGATAGAGCGTCGGCCTCCGAAGCCGAAGGTCACTGGTTCGACTCCAGTACTGCGCACCAACTCCCGCAAAGGTCTGGGATCGCATTCCGGGCCTTTTCTCTTTCCCGCCATGGCGCGGACACCAAATTATCCATCCCGACGGAAAAGAAAAATTCTCCCTAATACATCGTTCCCGGTCAATTGATGAAAAATGGCGAAAAGAACGTGCCCAAGCAGATATACCCATACAAGATAGGACACCAGCCGGTGAACTAGGGAAATGCGGGTATATAATACAAAATCAGTCGAGTGCAGTCCGAGTATGGAATGTCCGCCGGGCAAAACAAAAAGCAGAACAGTCCCGGTCAATGCCATAAACGTAAACGACAATACACCAATTCCATGCCAAAATCCGGACAGGCCCACGGTATCGCCACCTTCTGGAAGCCTATGTCTCCCCAGGTTTCTGATATCTTTCACCACGAGTGATACGCCGGCACGGTTCCATGGAAACAAAACGGAAAACTGCGACGCGGTATATATCCATAACCACTCGACGAAAATGACCAGCGCTGACAGTATGCCGACATACTCATGCAGGTATAAAAAGAACCTCGTCTGCGGATCATGGACCAGTAAACCGATACACATCTGCAGCGTCAAGACGATGGCCATGGCCAGATGTATGATCTTGGTAGTGTTGTCAAAATCGTGTGCGCCGCTTTTGCCTGCAACGCTATGGTCATTAAGCGCCATCCTTGCTGCTCCTCGCTGTCGACAAAGTTATCGAATTTTTAATCGCGCTCAGTGCGATCTGCGGGTCCTTTATATACTGCAAGCGAATACCAAGGTCATCTCCGAGAATGATTATCGAGCCATATTTGAGTTTTGACCCAATCCAGCTCTGATCAACATTTATATGGCGAATGGCCGAAGCGGGGATGATTGCCCTTATCGGACGAATCAGTCCGTATCTGACAATCAATTTGTCATTGTCTGCAGCACAGCTTGTGGTAAAGGTCAGAGTGGCTATGTTGGTGGCATCAATAAATGCCAAAACGATGAATACTGCACCAATTACGATGAAAAATCCTGTGCCGAGAAATAAAAACGGAAAACTGCAGATAAATATAATCAGCGAACCAAAATATGCCGACTGGGCGACGGTAACATCCGCCAACACCATGGCAGGGTTTGATTTCAGGTCATATTGCTGCCCAGGCATGCTTGACTCCCGTATCCAGTTGTATGATCACAGGGTACCACCAACGTCTGCTGCAACCTAACGAATGTCCGGATTCCGGTGGGCAACGAAGCGGCAGCATACATGGTACGTCAAAAAATAAAAGCTCCCCTTCAGAGAAGGGGAGAAGCAGGAGGAACTCAGGGCAAAATGTGACTATGCGGGCATCGGCGTAAACGCAATACAATACCCGTCGGGCGCGACGGGTCCGGCTACCACCTTACAGCACTTCGGGGCAATAAAATTGGCGCAGACAGAGCACTGGTCCTTCCCCTTGGGGTGTGGCTGATATTGTACTTCCGCCTTGGGCGTGGTCCCTGGGCAATTACCCGCCGCATGGGCAGCGCCGATGGGATTTACTCCGACCACCGTCCCCGCAGCCACGACGCCAGCCGTAATGGCGATGCCTTTCAACAGGTCACGACGGCTTATGTTCCCGGCCTGGGAATTTCCGGTTTCCTTCAATTTCTCACTCATGATATCGCTCCTTCAGATGAACGGTTTTACAGCCTGCCTCACTACGATCAGCGGGATACCACCTCATATATCCAAATAACCTTCCATCACTTTACCTCCTTCCAGTATTCCTTCTTGAGAAAATAGGCCGCTATGGTAAAAAACGCCAGCAACCCGAGCACCCAAGGTCCGTCGTCGTGTCGTTGCACGACGGATGGGTCGGACACGAATCTTAGGAATGCGACGATATCCGTGACCTGTTCCTTGAATTTCTGGGGAGATTCGTCCCCCGCACGAAGCAGCTTTCCATGTTCATTGACGATCCCGCCATACGGGGCAAGCACGTCCGGCATGGCTACATTGGGAAATACATGGTTGTTCCACCCCGACGGGCGCTTGGGATCCTGGTAAAAAGAGAGCAGATAGGTGTAGATCCAGTCCTGACCCTTGTACCGGACCATCTGGCTGAGATCCGGCGGGGGAAGCCCGAACCATTTATGCGCCATCTGGGTCGGCATGGCGGATATCATGTTATCCTTGAATGTCGATCCTGTCGGTAACATGACATATTTTTGCACATCGGCTCTTGACATGCCCAGATCATGGGTCAAAAACTCGTAACGCATGAATTTTATGGAGTGACATGCCATACAGTTGGTGGCAAATAACCTTGCGCCGCTAATGATGGTCTTTGCATTATAGGTATAATGCGGTGTCAATAATTGTGGCCCGTTGTCCGCGAATGCACCCGATGCGCTGCCAGCAAACAGTCCCAGGGCCATCCCTGCCCACACAACATACTTTTTCATAACTCCTCCTCTCTGCCCGGACTCAGTGGGCATGGAAACGGACGCGCGCTGGCGGTGTCCTGGTCGGTTCGAATTTGCTCACGAACGGCAGCAAAAGGAAGAACGCCACATAGATGAACGCCCCCAATCTTTCCGCGAAAAAATATTTCGGCAGCGGAGGCTGCTCTCCAAGATAGGCAAGCACGAAGAAGTTGATGAAAAATATGATCAGCAGGATACGGGTGACCGGACGATATCGTGTCGATTTCACCGGGTTTCTGTCCAGCCATGGGAGCACGAATGGAACCAGCACCGCGAACACCATTAATATGATGCCGGCAGTCTTGTTGGGTATGGATCTCAGCATCGCGTAAAAAGGCGATAGATACCACGGCGGCGTAACATCCGGCAGACTTTTGAGCGGATTTGCCGGCGTAGACATGGTACGTTCCAGGAAAATATGATGAAACGTCGGCGCGTAGAAGATGATCGCGCCAAAAATGATCAGCCATACACCGAATCCAAACAGATCTTTCACGGAGTAGTAGGGGTGAAACGGAATACCGTCCACGGGATGGCCATCAGGCCCTTTATTAGCCTTGATCTCGATGCCATCGGGATTGTTGGAGCCGACTTTATGGAGATAAAGGATGTGAAAAACGATCAGCCCGACGATGACCAGAAACACCAATGTAACGTGCAGTGCCATAAATCGGTCCAGCGTGTCGCCGCTCATGCCAGGCCCACCGCGCACCAAGGTGGTAACCCAGCCGCCGATAAACGGAATGGACTTCAATAAAGAAGTGATTACCGTACCGGCCCAGTAGGAGAGATTTGAATAAGGCAACACATATCCGAAGAATGCCTCCGCCATGAAAGCCAGATAGGTCGTATAGCCGATGATCCAGACCAGTTCCCGTGGTGATCGGTAGGAGCCGTACAGCATGCCCCGCGCCATATGGACATACAGCAGCACGAATATCAGCGATACGCCATCCACATGCATGTACTGCATGAGCCAACCGTAATGCACGTCGTACATGATGCCATAAACGGAGTCGTATGCACCTTTGGCGGTAGGTATGTAGTGCGCCAGCACCAGGAATCCCGACAGGAACTGCAGCACAACCATCAGCAAAAGTAACGACCCGGCGTAGTAGAAAATATTGAAGTTCTTTGGCGCATAGTATTCGGCCATATGTTCGCGCCACATTTCGGGCAGCGGCGAACGTTTGACAAACCATTCTTTGAAACTCATATCAGCCTCCTTTATCGGCTACCGCGCTCAGCACAAATGGGCGAGCGGGTACATTTTGGTGACAACGACGGTTTTCTTGGCCACATCGATGTCATATTCGGGAACTGCCATGTTATGGGGGGCAGGTGATCCTTTGATTACGCGTGCCGAAAGATCGTACATGGAGCCATGGCAGGGGCAATGAAATCCGCCGAGCCACCACGGAGCGACACTGGCTTTTTTCGGCCGGTAATGCGGTATGCAACACAGATGGTTGCAAATTTTTATACCCACATACCATTCGGGAACGCGTGACCGGTACTTGTTCTTGCAATAAGGGGGCTGCTGCGGAACATTGCAGTTGGGATCTTTCAGTATGCCCTTCTGCTCTGCCTCATCCAGGCTGGCCAGCATTTCCGGTGTTCTGTTTACTACGATGACCGGCTTCTCCTGCCATAACGCCACCATTTGCATGCCGGGCTCGATGGGGCTCAGATCGATGGTGGTGGTGGCCAATGCCGCGGCTGCGGCTGTCGGGTCCAGTGATTTCACCATGGGTATTGCGATGGTGCCCGCCACTGCGGCGCCGGATACCGTGACCAGCGCCGTGAGAAAGCGCCGGCGTGTCACATTTGGAGCATGTTTGCTGTCTTGCGTTTCGTCTGACATGATATTGATTCCTGTCTGTTGTTTGATGGACTACACCGTAGAAGTTGCCAAATCCTTTTCCGTTCTGTCGTCCAGATCGGGATTGATGAAATTTTGGGCATAAAACAACTCGCCGTTATGACCCAGAACGTCACAATCCATTAATTGTGTATAGATACTGGTGATGGCTTCAGGCGGCGTATATCGCTTCATCGGCATGCCGGGATGTGTGAGCAGACGCAGCCCCGTTCGGCACGGACCCGGATCTACGATATTTACCCGAATATGCGTGTTGGCATACTCTATCGCCCACATGCGGGCCATGTGCAATATGGCCGCTTTGCTCACGCCGTAGGCGCCCCAATAGCCCTTGGGTTTTACGCCGGACTCATCTGTCGTGAAAATAATGGATGCGTATGGTGCCTCTTTCAGTAACGGGAGGCACTGCTGCGTCACCAGCAGTGGAGACTTTACGTTGACCTGAAACACATGGTCCCATAATGCCCCTTCATAGTTCTCCAGAGGGGTCAGCATTCCGAGTTCTGCGGCGTTGTGCACGATGCCGTTCAGTTGGGTGAACTCGCCGGAAATGGCGGCGCCTATGGTTTTGAATGCGTCGCTTGCCGGGTCGGCCAGGTCTACCACGAGGATGGCCGGTTCGGCATAGCCATAGTCGGTGATTTCATCGTAGACGCCTTCCAGGTTACGCTTCGTTCTGCCCAATAGAATGACCGTAGCGCCTTGATGGGCATACTCGATGGCCACCGCCCTGCCGATACCATCTCCTGCACCCGTCACGAGTATCGTTTTCCCGTCCAGGGTGCCGTCGCCTTTCGCTTTCGTATAATCATGTTCCGTCATGGCGCTCACCGGGATCTTATGTAAGCGGCCAGTGCCGTGATTTGCTTCGGGTTCAGTCTGGAGGCCACGTATTGCATGATGCCCATGTGGGTGGCGACCCGCTGCCCGGATTTGAAATAGGTGAGTTGATTGATCACATAGGTGCGTTTTTGTCCCGCCAGCCTGGGGAAGTAAGGGGGCAGCCCGGCCAGTGTTGCGCCATGGCAGGCCATGCAGGCCGGCATGTGTTTGTCGGGCAGGCCACCGAAGTACAGCTTTTCCCCTTCGGCCACGAGTTTGGGATCGTAAACGTGTCCCGACGCGGGTTTCTGGGAGGAAAAGTAGTCGGCGACCTGCTGTATCTGCGCGGCTGTCAGCGGAGCCGCCATCCCCCACATGATGGGTGATTGCGGGTCCGCGCGGATATGGGTTTTGAAATGATCGAGCTGACGCAAAAGGTAGGGCTTCCATTGCCCCGCCAGATTCGGGAACATGCCCCCGTCAGCCGCTATGCCCTGCATGCCATGACAAGCCATGCAGGTGGATTGCACCACCGTGGGGATACCGCTTGCGGTGACGGACGCCGTCGCCGCGGTAACACTGACAGCACTGGCCGTAGCCGCTGCAGGGGCGGCGGAGACCGTTTCGGCGAGAGGGGAGCCATAGGCCGCCGAAGCCATGACCATTGCCATAGAGAATAGTGGGATAACGGATAAAAGCGGTTTTTTTTGTAGCATATGTGGCACCTTGGTTGTTAGGGCTGGCAACTATCAATCTCCTTTTACCGCTTTTTGATAGTTATAGGCCGGTTGTAAACAAAAACCCTTATTACATATTCACAGGAAGGACCTCTCTAAGAGCATTATATAGACGATGTTTGCCAGTGCGCCATTCAACTTTCTTGTGAGCCCATAGGCACGCTTTGTGTGACCACAAGACCATGACGCAACAACTGATTTTGCAAACGCGCACTCGCGCCGGCGTCCTGAAACGGGTTGCCATTTGGTTGGGCACGCAACACAGTACGTGAATTATTATGGTGTAACGCGGAAACGCAAGGGTTTTTCCATGCACCCCGCCCCGTTAAAAGATGAATCATCGACATAGAATTGACTCCAGACATTGGGTGGCCATTTTTAGCGTGTTAGCATTCACCAACCTGGTGATTAACTGATGGACGTTCCCAAAAAAAATCGCAACGGTGGCGCTGATCCGTCTTTGCCGGAAGGATGGGGGTCATACAGCCACCCTCGGCATGCACCCCTCCATAGAGTTCCGCGCGGTTTCACCCAGCAGCGTGGCGAAAAGCTCCCGAACGCTTCTGATCTGTTGTCCGAAGGGTAACTGTCCGGCGCCGCGAAAAAACAGCCCATGCTCTACGTCACCGCGTTGCGCAGCAGCGAGCTGCGCCTCTATGCAGAATTGTCCGGAAGATGAATGGCCGTCCTTGAAACCACAATGAACCAGGCACTCCGTCTGGCTGGGGCACTGCGAGTGATCGGGACTCGCGCAGGCGCGCAGCCTTCCCTCGCGTCCCAGGTAGCGGCGCAACCAAGGGGTAAGCACCGCGCGCGCGGGTAAACCCGCCGAACTCATGAAGGTCACGAGATCTTTGGGCGTCGCGTCCGCCAGGACACGTTTGAAATTGATGTGTGCGTCGCCCTCGGTGGTTACGGCGAAGGGGGTGCCCAACTGGGCGCCGCTGCCGCCGAGAGAAAATATCTCCCGCATTTTCTGAAGGGAAGATATCCCTCCGGCGGCGATGAGGGGAATCTGGTCGGCTTTCAGGCCTAATTCTTCGAACAGTTTGCGGACTGCGGGCAAAACATTGGCAAAACCATACCGAGAATCTGAAACGTCCTCCAGACGTGTGGCGCCCAGATGCCCGCCCGCGAACTGGGGGTTCTCGATGACGATGGCGTCCGGAAGGCGCTTTTGGCGCATCCAGCGGCGCACCACCACTTGCACGCCGCGCGCTTCCGAAAGGATCGGGATCAGTGCGACGTTGGGGAACTCCGCCGCCAGTGTGGGCAGGTCCATGGGTAGACCCGCGCCCACGATCACCGCGTTCACCCCACTCCTGATGGCTTGAAGCACATGCTCCCGATAGCCGGAAATGGCATGCATGACATTGACGGCAATGAACCCCTCCTTGCCGGCAATTCGCCGCGCTTCCTGAATCTCCCGATCCAGTGCGGTCAGGTTCGCCTGGGCCGAGGCTGCGGGGTCTCTCAGACGTCGCAGGTGTCGCATCAGGTCCTCGTGCAAACGCCGCAATTCGACGCTTGCAATCGTTCCGACCGCCCCTTCCGCAGCCACCGCCCCGGCCAGGCTGTGTGCGGAAACACCAATACCCATACCCCCCTGTATCACCGGGAGTAGGGACCGTCCTTTGATCTTCAGGTATGGCAAGTCCATCTCAACCACCTCGTCTG
>DAIEIW010000214.1:0-3923 GCA_027351205.1 Acidithiobacillus sp. | reverse complement strand
TCTGGAAGAGGCCCTGCGCCAATGGCAAGCGGATTGCGACGCGGCAGATTTTAACGAAGCACTCCCCCTCGCGGTATTTCGCGGCGCCTGGCTGGAGATGCTGGATGCGCCGGATCTGGGGCGCAGCTTTCTTGGCGGCGGTGTCACCTTCTGCACCCTCCTGCCCATGCGCGCGGTGCCCTACCCGCTGGTCTGCCTGCTCGGAATGAACGAGGGCGATTACCCGCGGCGCAGCCCCCGTCCGGACTTCGACCTCATGGCGCTACCCGGCATGGCCCGTCCCGGCGACCGCTCCCGCCGCGATGACGACCGCTATCTGATGCTGGAGGCCCTCCTTGCCGCCCGTCAGGAGCTCTACGTCAGTTGGGCGGGAAGGGATCAGCGCAACAACCATGAACGGGCGCCCTCCCTACTGGTGGCGCAGTTGCGGGATGCCATTCGCGACGGCTGGCCGCTGCCCCTGGAAAAGCGCACTTTCGAGCATCCCCTACAACCCTTCAGCCCCGACTATCTGTCCGGCAAACCCGGCCTGCGCACCTTGGCCCGCGAGTGGTATCCCTCTCCGCACAGCGCCCCGGAAAACACCGCGCTACCCGACCCTGCCGAGGTCACCCCCCGCAGCATCCGCGAGCTGCTGGAGTTTTTCCGCCTGCCCGCGCGCGCCTTTTACCGGCAACGCCTGCGCACGGACTTCAACGAGGAAGATCCGGCTGAGGAGGACGACGAACCCTTCACGCTGGACAGTCTCGAGACCTACCACCTGCTCGAAGACCTGCTCCGCGCCGCGGAAAAAAACGGCTCTGACCGAGTTGCCGAAAGGGTGCGGGCACAACAGCGCAGTGGTCGGTATCCCCTCGCGGGCATGGCGGCGAGAACCGCGGCCACACTGCTCGACGACGTCACTCCCGTCCTTACCGTCTGGCAGGAGATCGGCACGGAATGGACCGCAGCACCGCAACGACGGGTCGTTAACCGTGCCCACGGCCGGATATTGCTGGAGGACTGGTTGCCTGCCTTGCACCAAAACCATGCAGGAGACCTCGCCTTCGTCCAGCTCCGCGCCAGTCGCCTGCTGAACAAAGACAGCAAAAAACCCGAAGGGGACAAACTCGCGGCCCTCTGGCTCCAGCAGTTGCTCGCCAACGCTATCGGCCTGCGCTGCGATGGCATCGTTGTGGGCCGGGATGTGCTTGTCCGCGCCGCGCCACCGCCACCGGACGCCATTGCCGCACTGGACGATCTGCTGGATCTCTGGCAGGAAGGTCTCTGCCAACCCCTACCGGTCACCCTCAAAACCGCCCTCGTCAGTCTGCAGGGCAAAAACCCGGCACCCATTTACGACGGCAATGACCGCCTGCCCGGAGAAGCCCGGAAAAATCTCAGCCTGTTCCGCGATTATCCCGACTTCGCCGCCCTCAGCAGCGTCCGAACCGGGCCGCAACGACGCGGCTTTGCGGAATACGCCGCAGCCCTCTACCGTCCCTTCGCCGACTGGCTGGAAACCCTGGAATGGCAGGCGCATCCATGACCACGATCCTCGACCCCCTGCACCTGCCCCTGCACGGCAGCCGCCTCATCGAGGCCAGCGCCGGCACCGGCAAAACCTGGACCATCGCCGCCCTCTATCTGCGCATGATCCTTGGGCACGGCAACGAAGGTGAACGTTTTTCCCGCCCCCTCCTGCCCGAAGATATTCTGGTGATGACCTTCACCCGCGCCGCCACCCAGGAACTCAAGGAGCGCATCCGCGATCGCCTGCAAACGGCCGCCCGATATTTCCGCAACACCGAACGCCCAACGCGGCCAGATCCCTTTCTCGAAGCACTGCTGGCCGACTATCCCGACCCCGTGGTCCGCGCCCGCGCCGCGCACCAGCTTGCCCTGGCCGCCGACGCCATGGATGACAGCGCCATTTTTACCATCGACGCCTGGTGCCAGCGCACCCTGCGCGAGCACGCCTTTGCCACCGGCAGCGACTTCCGCGAGACGCTGCTCCTGGATGAGACCGATCTGCGCGACGACGCGGTGCGCGACTTCTGGCGGCAGGAAGTCTACCCGCTGAGCGAACCCGCCCTCGGTGAGGTCCTCCAGCTCTTTTCCAGCCCCGATAACGTCCGGCAGGAAACAGAAGCCCTGTGCAAACTCGATCCGCCCTTGCCCGACCCCGAATCGACGCTCGCGGACTGGCTGCCCGCCGCCGTCAGTGCGCCTCGGCGGCAGCTCGCCACCCTCAAGGCGCAATGGGCGGCGGAGCATGATGCTTTTGCGGAGTGGTTGTTAGGGCTCGTAAACGGTCCCAAGTCAGACAATCCATTGAAGGGTAATAGCCTAAGCGCAGCTATTGTCGGTCGGACCCTCGCCGCGTTGCGCGATTGGGCCGACCATTCCGATATCTTGATTCCCGACGAAGCGGATAAATGCCAGCGCCTTTCTGCCAGCAAACTGTCTGCCTATTGCAAGAACAAACCGCCTCTCGTCATCCACCCCGCTGCCGAGACACTGGATACCCTGTTCAGTGAATTAGAGACCATCACTCAACAGTTCGCCCAGATGCACGGCGAAATTCGCAGCCACGCCGCCGCGTGGATCAACGCCCGACTGAGCCAGCTCAAGGCCCAGAGCGGGCAGGTCAGCTTTGCCGACTATCAGCAGCGCCTCGCCAGGGTACTGCACGACAAAATCCAGGGACCGGCACTCGCCGCCCGCCTGCGGCAGAAATATCCCGCCGCCCTCATCGACGAGTTTCAGGATACCTCCGCCCTGCAATACCAGATCTTCGACGACATCTACCACGCCGCCGACAACGACCCCGACACCCTGCTTCTGCTCATCGGTGACCCCAAACAGTCCATCTACGCCTTTCGCGGCGCGGACATCGGCAGTTATCTGCAGGCACGTCGCCTGACCGAGGGCCGCCACTACGCGCTCGGTACCAATTATCGCTCCAGCCACGCGCTGGTCAGCGCCCTCAACGCCGTCTATACCGCCGCCGAACACGACAACCCCCAAGGCGCTTTTGCCTATGCAGCCCCCGGTGCCGACAACCCCCTGCCCTACCAGCCGGTGCAGGCCCATGGCCATGAGAAAGTCTGGCGGATCAATGGAAAATCCGCCCCCGCGCTGACTTTCTGGGATGCCGGCGAGAAGCTGAACAAGGGCGACTATCTGGAACGCTGCGCAGCACAAGCCGCAGAATGTATTGCCGGACTGCTCGACAACCCGAAAACGGGGTTCGCGCAGGAGGGAGAAATCACCCGACGGCTGGAAGCCAAGGACATCGCCATTCTCGTCCGCGATCGTCATGAAGCCGCCAGCATCCGTCAGGCCCTCCACCACCGCCGATTACGCAGCGTCTTTCTCTCGGAGCGGGATTCCGTCTATGCCAGTGAGGAAGCCCGCGAACTGCTCCTCTGGCTGGAGGCGGTGGCCGAACCCGAAGATGCCCGCCGCCTGCGCGTCGCCCTCGCCCTGCCGCTGCTGGGACAGTCCCTCAGCGCCCTGGATGCCTTCCATCAGGACGAAGCGGCCTGGGAGGCGCAACTGGAGCAGTTCCAGGATCTGTCCCGGCAGTGGCGGCGGCAGGGCGTCCTGGCCATGCTCCACCACAGCATCCATCAGTTCGGCATTGCCGCTCGCTTGCTGACGCAGCCCGAGGGCGAACGTCGCCTCACCAACCTGCTCCACCTCGGCGAACTCTTGCAGCAGGCGAGCGCCACCCTCGACGGCCCCGAGGCCCTCATTCGCCACCTGCGCGAGGCCATCGCCACCGGGAGCGATCAGAGCGACGCCCACATCCTGCGTCTGGAGAGCGATGCCGGACTGCTACGCGTGGTCACCATCCACGCCGCCAAAGGTCTACAATATCCCCTGGTTTTTTTGCCCTTCATCGCCACCTGCAGGCCCGCCAGGGCCAACCCCTTTAC
>DAIEIW010000207.1:0-2657 GCA_027351205.1 Acidithiobacillus sp. | reverse complement strand
CGGTCCGGCGGCAAAGGGAACCCCGCCGAAACCGTCGAGGCCGCCATCAAGGTCCTGCTGGAAAAGCTGGACATCTGCCGCAGCATTTTCCACGGCTGTGACTATCAGGATTATCTGACCGGCGACGGGTCGGAAAAGGTGGCCACCCTGCTCAAGGCCACTGAATTCATTCTGTCCCAGGAACTCACGGAAGGCGGTCTCAAACGCCGTTTCCGCAATGCCACATCGGGGCTCAGAAAGGCCGCCACGCTGGCGGCGGGCGACGACGTGGTGGAACGCTGCCGGACTGAGATCGTGTTTTTCCTGAGTGTTCGCGCTACCCTGGACAAGACCAGTGATGCGGAAACGCTGGTGGAAGAGCAGGAATACGCCATTCGCCAGTTGATCGACCAGTCCATCGCCCCGGAAGGCGTGGTGGACCTCTATGCCGTGGCGGGGCTGCCCAAAAGCGAAATATCCCTGCTTTCCGATGAATTCATCCACCAGATCGAGGCCATGCCTGAAAAGAATCTGGCCCTGGAAATGTTGCGCCGATTACTGCAAGACAAGGTCCGCAAAGAGGGAAAAGGCAATCTGATCCAGAGCAAGGCCTTCTCGGAACGGCTGGATGAAGCCCTGCGCAAATATCACAACCGTTCGGTGGATACCGTCGAGGTGATGCAGGAACTCATCGAACTGGCGAAGGCGTTACAAAAACTGGATCAGCGTCATGCCGAACTGGGCTTGAGCAAGGACGAAGCGGCCTTTTACGACGCCCTGGCGACCAACGATTCCGCCGTGCAGGCCATGGGCGACGATGCCCTGAAAATGATCGCCAAGGAAGTGGCCGATACCGTGCGCCAGAACACCCGCATCGACTGGTCCATCCGGGAACAGGCGCGGGCGCATTTGCGAAGGATGGTGAAGCGGGTCTTGCGGAAACATGGCTATCCGCCCGACATGCAGGAAGGGGCGGTGAATATGGTTATTGAGCAGGCTGAAGGTTTGGTGGGGTAAGGACTTTTAGCAATCTGGCGCTCCCCTTTACTCTATGGCGGGCCCCCGTCAATGGTCCATTCGAGCCTGGGCAGGTGAGGGGGGAGAGAATCTATGGCCATCATCGGCCCTGTGGACCCGGTTTTGCCGTAAGTTCAATCCCCAGGACTTTCATGACTGCTAGCGTGGTCTTGAGCGAGGAACGCCCAGTTGCAAGCGTTCGCACCAAAGCGTGGGAGAAGGCTCTGGCGCGTGCAAGCATCAAGGACTTCACCTGGCATGGCTTGTGGCACACCTGGGCATCCTGGCGCGTACGCCATTGGCGGTCCTCAAGGAGTTTGGCGGATGGGCCGGTTACGCTGCCAATATGGGGAGTGCGTGGCACAAAAATGGCACAGTCCCCGCTAAGAACTGTGCCACAGAGTGCCTAACTGCTTGAAAATATGGGGTGGCTGACGGGGCTCGAACCCGCGACAACCGGAATCACAATCCGGGACTCTACCGACTGAGCTACAGCCACCATTGACAGAGCGCAGATCATACAATGGCCGACGCCCGGCTGCAAGGTCGGTGAAACGGCTCGTTCAATCCATAAACAGCGAGCTGACCGAGTCCTCTTCCGCAATCCGGCGGATGGTTTCGGCCAGCAGCTCGGCAACGGACAGTACGCGGATCTTGCTGCTGGCCCGGGCGTCCGGCCTGAGCGGTATGGTGTCGGTGACGACCAGTTCGTCCAGATCGGATCGCTCGATGCGCTCCATGGCGGGGCCGGACAGTACCGGGTGAGTACAGTAAGCGCAGACCTTGACGGCGCCGCGCGCCTTGAGGGCATGGGCCGCTTCGCAGAGGGTGTTGGCGGTATCGACCATGTCGTCCACGAGAACACAGGTGCGGCCGTCCACATCTCCAATGATATTCATGACGACCGATTCGTTGGGGCGAGGTCGGCGTTTGTCGATAATGGCGAGATCCACTTCGAGGCGCTTGGCAATGGCGCGGGCGCGGACGACACCGCCTACATCCGGGGAAACCACAATCAGCTCCGGATAGCTCTGGCGCCAGATGTCGCCGAGGAGAATGGGTGAGGCGTAAATGTTGTCAACCGGCACATCGAAGAAGCCCTGAATCTGGTCAGCATGTAGATCCATGGTGAGGACCCGGTTGGCACCAGCCCTGGTAACGAGATCGGCCACCAGTTTGGCGGTGATGGCTGTGCGTGAACGTGACTTGCGATCCTGACGGGCATAGCCGAAATATGGCATGGCGGCGGTGATGCGATTGGCCGAAGCGCGTTTCAGTGCGTCGATCATGGTCAGCAGTTCCATGAGGTGATCGTTGGTCGGCGTGCAGGTAGGCTGGAGCACGAAAACATCCTGCCCGCGCACGTTTTCCAGTATCTCAACAAAGACTTCGCCGTCGCTGAAGGCGCTGACTTCGGCACGACCGATAGGAATTTGCAGGAAGCGCGCTACCTGGGCGGCCAGTACGGGGTTGGCGTTCCCGCTGAAGACCATGAGATTGCCGTGGGCCATGTGATGTCGTTCTCTCTTCGCAGGTGGCAAAACAGTCCGAGGACAATTTGGCTGGGGCGCCAGGGATCGAACCTGGGAATGCCGGAATCAAAATCCGGTGCCTTACCGCTTGGCTACGCCCCAATAATCATTGCTCGGCGGGATCGTAAA
>DAIEIW010000190.1:0-32424 GCA_027351205.1 Acidithiobacillus sp. | reverse complement strand
GGTGCGGGTCGGTCCACCGCCCTTGCTCACCGACGCCGCCGTTCCCGGCTATCGCCATGCCCTGATCATCGATGTGCTGTCCCAATCGCGGGCCAACGACGTGAATGTCGCCCGTGCCGTTCAGAGCCGACTGGCAACCTTGCGAGCGCACCTGCCACCGGGTGTACAACTGGTACCGATCTACGACTTGAGCCATCTGATCAGCAGCAGCCTGCACGATGTCTGGATCGCCCTCGGGCTCGGCAGTCTGATCGCCTGGCTGGTGGTCCTGGCGTTTCTCGGTCGTTTCGACGGAGCAGTGGCGACCCTGGTAGTCGTCCCGCTGGCCCTGGCCGCCACTTTTCTGGTGTTGCATGCGCTGGGCTACGGACTCAACATCATGACGCTCGGCGGTCTGACGGCGGCGATTGGCGCACTGGTGGATCATGCCATCGTGGTGATCGAACGCGGGCTCCACGGGCTGCATGGCGACCGCGCCGCGCGACGACAGCTCGCCCTGCGCCGTGCCGCCGAAATCCTGCCGCTGATGACCCTGGCCACCCTCACCTCCTGCCTGATCTTTTTACCGCTGATTTTTTTGTCCGGCACGCTGGGTCTGTTGTTCCGGCATATGGCGCTCGCCATCGTCATTGCACTGCTGACTTCGCAAATCGTCGCCCTGCTGGTGACGCCGGTACTGGCCGCATGGCTCGCCGGGCGTCCGCGGCAAAACCGGCGAAACCGTGCAGAACGTTGGTTACGCCGACATTTCAGCCGCTCGCTGATTTTCGGCATGCGCCGCCCGTGGTGGGCTATTCCGGTAGTCCTGCTCCTTGCAGTCGCGGGATGGCTGACGCTGATCACCTTGCCCACCGCCTTCCTGCCTCATTGGGACGAGGGCGTGATCTCGGTGCCCTTCCGTACCCCCGTCGGCAGCAGCGTGGCGGAAACCACTCGCGTGGGGCGGGGTTTCATGCGGGTGGCGCTGGAGAATCCCAATGTGGAGCGGGCATCGCTGATGGTCGGACGCGGTTTCCAGTTCCTCCATGCGCCGGCGAACAAAGGGGCCATCGCCATCGTCCTCAAGCCCGGTCATGCGCAGAGCACCGAGGCGGTGATGCACACGCTGTATGCACAATTCCGTCAGATGGCTCCCAACCTGCTCTCCATGACCCTTCACCAGACGATGATCGTGCGTCTGGGTAATCTCTCGGGTGCCCACGCGCCGCTGGTGGTTTATCTCTTCGGCTCGGATTCCGCCACCCTGCGCGCGCAGGGAACGCGCCTCGCGGCGGCCTTGCGCCGGAGCCAGGCCTTTGAATCCGTGAACTTCAAGTCACCGTCTGCGGGCCCCGAACTGGAGATCACCCCGTCGCCACTGGCTGCCATCTATGGCATCACCCCGCCGGTACTGGCCAGCCAGGTTAAGGCGCGCTTCTGGGGGCGGCAGGCGGGTTTCCTTCTGCACGGCGAGCAGATTCTGCCGATTCGCGTCAACCTCGCCGGCCACGATTTCACCCCGCGCGCGATGGACAGTCTCCCCATTCGCCTGCCGGACGGAAGCTTTACTCCGCTGGCAAGCATCGCCCGCGTGCATGTGCAGGGCGCGATACCCTTCGTGACCCATCAGAATCTGGTGCCCGACGCCTATGTCTGGCTGCAGCCGAAGCCCGGCGAAGGGCTGGCACAGGCTGCCGTCAAGGCACGCGCCGTGGTAGCGGGTCTGCATCTGCCCACGAACGTGACGACCCTGCTCGGCGGCTACTATCGCCAGCAGTCCCAAAGTTTTCAGCAGATGGCGTTGATACTGGGCGGCGCGCTGGCCTTGCTCCTGATCCTGCTCGGCTTTCAGTTCAGCAGTCAGCGCGCCGCCATCTCTGCGCTGCTGGCCATTGCGCTGGCTGCGCCGGGAGCCTTGCTGGCGCTGCTGCTGCTCGGCATCGATCTCGACAGCACCGCTTTTCTCGGGGTGCTGCTGGTCTTTGCCATTGCCGTCAATAATGTGATTCTGATTTTCGCCCGGGCCCGGCAACTCGGTGGCCCGCAACCGCGCCCCGCCGTGGTCGCCCTCGCCGCCCGCCAGCGCCTACGCCCCATCCTGATGACCATGCTCGCCGATGTCCTCGGCTTTCTGCCACTGGCCATCGGCATCGGCCACGGCACCGACCTGCTCAAGCCCCTTGCGGTAGCGGTCATGGGCGGGTTGCTGCTGTCCGTGTTCATGTCCTTGTGGCTCGCGCCGGTACTATATGCCACATGGCCCGTCAAGCGCCCGCTGTCGGACCCGGACCAGCGGACCAGTTCCCTTGCATGAAGGGGCAATGGAAACTATATTCTGATAGCCTTGTTAGTGCACTGGAGGTGTGAGATGTCAAAAAAATCATTTTTCATTCCGATCTTGGGCGCTGTCCTGTGTCTGCCGGCCGGGGTTGTCCTCGCCGCAGATGCGACCCCTGCTGCCGGACAGGTTCAAAACCAGATGATGTATGGCAGCCAGTTGATGACCCCCAAGGAGCGTGTGGAGTATCGCGCTAAATTGCGTGCGGCCAAGACTATCCAGGAACGCGAACGGATACGTCAGGAACATCACGAAGAGATGATGGAGCTGGCCAAGAAAAGAGGGGTGACCTTACCCGCGGTACCACCCGCAGGCGGCGCAGGCATGGGTCCCGGCCGTATGAATGGCGGCGCAGGTATGGGTGGCGGCGCGGCGGGCATGGGCCCTGGTGCCGGAATGATGGGAACCGGGGCGGGCGGTGGGATGGGTGCCGGTCCGCGGCGTTAGGGCGCAGCACGCCTCTGCGCGGAAAAGTTAAGTCGCGGGCGGAGGTTTGCTCCTTGGCTCCACAGGTCAGGAGCAGCCAGGGCAACCGCGCCTTCCCGTCGGTAGCGCGCGGGTTACGTATCAGCGATGAATCCAGGGCGTAAACTGCCCAGCCCCAACGACAGGATTCCCATGCCACGCCTCCATACCCTGCAGCGGCCTGGCATTCAGGCCGCTCTTCTGTCGGCGCTGCTTTTCGGCGCAAGCACGCCGCTGGCGAAGATCCTGCTGGCGTCGGTGAGCCCGTGGATGCTGGCTGGACTGCTCTATCTGGGCTCAGGTCTGGGCCTAACGCTCTATCGCCGGTTGCGACGTGCCGAATCCGTGCGCCTAACGCGCCGGGACGCCTTCTGGTTTGCCGCTTCGGTACTGTCCGGCGGGATCGTGGCGCCGGTGCTGTTCATGATCGGTTTGCGAGATGCTGCGGCATCGACGGCATCCCTGTTGTTGAATGCGGAAACGGTGTTTACGACGCTGCTCGCCTGGTGGGTGTTCAGGGAAAGTTTTGACCGGCGCATTGCCTGGGGTATGGCGGCGATTGTGCTGGGGATGGTCCTCCTCAGTTGGCCTGGGCAGGTGCATCTTGATCATCTCTGGTCTGCTGCCGCCATCATCGGCGCCTGCTTCGCCTGGGGTGTGGATAACAATCTGACCCGCAAGGTATCCCTGGCGGATACGAGCTGGATCGCCGCCAACAAGGGCTGGGTGGCGGGCGGCGTCAATCTCGGCCTGGCCCTGCTGCTCGGTGACCATCTGCCCGCCCTGCCCGACGCGGCGGCGGCAATGCTGCTCGGATTTTTCGCCTATGGCGTCAGCCTCGCCCTTTTCGTGGTCGGCCTGCGCCATCTCGGCAGTGCGCGGACCGGAGCGTATTTTTCCAGCGCGCCCTTTGTCGGTGCCGTACTCAGCGTGATGCTCGGGGCTCCGGTCGGCCCGCTCCTGGTGATTGCCGGGGCGCTGATGGGCTGGGGCATCTGGATGCATCTCACCGAGCGCCACGAACATAGCCATACCCATACCCTTATGGAACATGATCATACCCACGTGCATGGAGTACATCACCAGCACACGCATGCGTTTCCGGTGGCGCCAGGAGCCCGTCATCGCCACCCGCACCAGCACGAGGCGCTGACCCACAACCACGCCCACACGCCAGACATGCACCATCTGCATGACCATTAACCGCCTCCCGATGGCGAGCAGACAGGCGCCAGCCCCGCACCCCTTCGTCACCTATAATTTTAACGATATCCCCTTCAACCCATTTCCAGAAAAATGAGGTTTGGAATGACGCCTGAACACGATGCAGTTTGTGAAAATGAGAGCATCAGCGCCTATGGGACCGCCCGCGCGACAGTCGAAGAACACCCACTGAGTCCCGACGATCTGCGTAAGATCCATGCCTACTGGCAGGCCAGTCTTTACCTGTGTCTGGGGATGTTATATCTCCGGGACAATCCGTTGTTGCGGGACCCGCTCGAGCCGGAGCACATAAAGCCGCGCCTGTTAGGCCACTGGGGATCGGACGCGGGCCAATGTTTCACCTATATTCATTTTAATCGCCTGATCAACAAATACGACTTGAACGCGATCTATATCTCCGGACCGGGGCACGGGGCACCGGCCATGCTCTCTCAGGCCTACCTTGAGGGAACGTACTCGGAGATATATCCGGACAAAAGTCAGGATATCGCAGGAATGCAGCGATTTTTCAAGCAGTTTTCCTTCCCTGGAGGCATTGGTAGTCACGCGACACCGGAAACCCCGGGCAGCATTCATGAGGGCGGAGAACTTGGCTATAGTGTTTCGCACGCATTTGGGACCGTCTACGACAACCCCGACCTGATCGCCCTGGTCATGGTAGGCGACGGGGAAGCAGAAACGGGGCCCCTTGCCACAAGCTGGCATAGCAATAAATTCCTCAATCCGATTACCGATGGTGCGGTACTGCCGGTACTCCATCTCAACGGCTATAAAATCAACAACCCCACCATTCTGGCCCGCATCACCCATGAGGAACTGGAGGCATTATTCATCGGGTATGGTTATACCCCTTATTTTGTGGAGGGGAGCGACCCTGCGAGCATGCACCAGGCGATGGCTGCCACCATGGAACAATGCGTATTGAAAATCCGGGAATTTCAGGACAAAGCGCGGCAGACCGGCGCGGCCTTCCGTCCGCGCTGGCCGATGATCATCCTCCGGTCCCCCAAGGGCTGGACCGCACCCCGCAAGGTGGACGGACACTATCTGGAGGGCTTCTGGCGGGCACATCAGATCCCCATTCCTGACGTCCTTTCCAATCCGGCGCATCTGAAACTGCTGGAATCCTGGATGCGCAGCTATAAGCCGGAGGAGTGCTTCGACGCGCTGGGGCGGCTCATCCCCGAACTGTGCGAACTGGCCCCGAAGGATAAACGTCGGATGAGCGCCAATCCTGTGGCCAACGGCGGTCTGCTACGCCGCCCTCTGGATATGCCCGACTTCCGCGCATTTTCCATCGCGGTACAGGAAGCTGGCGGAACCCGGGCGGACAATGTGCCCACCCTGGGACACTTTCTCAGGGAGATTATGCGGCGAAACATGCAGAACTTTCGCATCTTCGGTCCGGACGAGACCCAATCCAATAAACTTGACGCCGTATATGATGTCACGCAAAAAGTCTGGCTGGGGGCGTATTTTCCCGAAGACGCCGATGGCGGCGCATTGGCGTTGAGCGGACGGGTCATGGAAATGCTCAGCGAACATACCCTGGAGGGATGGCTGGAGGGCTATCTGCTCAGCGGTCGGCACGGCCTCATCAACAGCTATGAGGCCTTCATTCACATCATCGATTCCATGTTCAATCAACATGCCAAGTGGCTGGAAAAGTGCAACGAATTACCCTGGCGCGCCAAGGTGGCATCACTCAACCTGCTGATTACGGGTCTGGTCTGGCGCCAGGACCACAACGGTTTCACTCACCAGGACCCAGGTTTTCTGGATGTCGTCGCCAACAAGAGTCCCAATGTCGTGCGCATCTATCTCCCACCCGATGCCAACTGCCTGCTCTCGGTGACGGATCATTGCCTGCGAAGCGTGAATTATATCAATGTGATCGTCGCGGATAAGCAAACGCATCTGCAGTATCTGGACATGGACGCTGCCATGGCGCACTGCGCAAAGGGTGCCGGGATATGGGAATGGGCCAGTAACGACATGGGAGAAGAGCCGGACGTGGTCATGGCCAGTTGCGGTGACGTGCCCACCATGGAATCTCTGGCGGCGACCGCCCTGCTGCGCCAGTATCTACCCGATATAAAAGTACGCCTTGTGAATGTCGTCGATCTCTTCAAACTGGTGCCCCATACCGAACACCCCCACGGCATGACGGACCGTGAATTCGAGGCACTCTTCACCTCCTCAAAACCGGTTATTTTCAATTTTCACTCCTATCCCTGGCTGATACACCGGCTCACCTACCGCCGTCCCGCCCAGCACCACATTCATGTACGGGGCTATAAGGAAAAGGGGAACATCGACACACCGCTGGAACTCGCCATCCGCAACCAGACCGACCGGTTCAGCCTGGCTATTGATGCCATTGACCGGATCCCCCGTTTTTGCGACACGGGTTCCGGTGTGCGTGAGACACTGCTCAACCTGCAATTCGCCTGTAAAAATCATGCGTACGAGTACGGCGTGGACCCGCAGGAAATCACCGACTGGCAATGGCCTTTCCGGGATACCCCCTGAATACCACCGTATACCGGCAAAACATCGCTGTATGGTGCCCCGTCTCGATCATCCTGTGCCGTTAACTTTGCTCGAGGAGAGCCTATGCCATCGCCGCCGACATCTCAAATACCATCCCGCCAAAAATACCGCGTGCATATCATAGTTACTATAATTCTCGTTTTTTTCACCGGGATCACATCAGTCACATGCGCCTTCGCCAACACAGCCAAGAAAACAAAGCTCTGGTCAGGGAGCGTGGCATTCGGATTTTCCAGCGCCACGGGAACATACCCATCCTTAAATCTCCACAGTGACGACTGGGTACGCTGCCAATATCACCGTTGGGAAAATCGTGCGCACGTGAGTTACAATTACGCTGCTGCATCAACGGCGGTTTACGCCAATCGCCTCGTTCTGGAGAATCAGCTTCGATATTATTTCAAACCAAAGATTCACTATATCTTCGGTGACATCCGTTATGACAGAAATCAATTTAACGGATATTATTACCATTTGATAGAAACCATAGGCGAAGGCAATATCGTATCGCTCGCCAAAACCATGTCCATAGATTACCAGGGAGGCATCGGCGCCCAGGAAGACCAGCCTATAGGCATGAAATATCAAACCAACCCGGCCGCTCGTTTGGCGGTGGGTTATCAGTGGCACCTGACCCGCCATGCGACTTTCAAGGAAACCGTAACCGCCCTGCTATCCACAGCCAACAACAACACTTATGAGTCGGTTACCAGCCTGCAATCCCGGCTGTATGGTCCATTAGCCTTGCAGCTATCTTATACCGCCACATACAACGAATTCCCGGTGATCAGTTATTATAAAAAATTTAACGCCATTACTGCGGCGGATTTGAAATTCCATTTTTAGCCACTCGGGGCTATGCGACAGAAAATCGCGCAAGGTGGTTCGGAAGAGAGTGCACTGCGATAACTTGCTATTCAATATGGCGGAGAGGGTGGGATTCGAACCCACGTGGGGTTTTACCCCCCATCCGATTTCGAGTCGGCGCCGTTATGGCCACTTCGGTACCTCTCCGCGGAGGTGATATACCTTAATCTTTCCAGACGCTGGCGGCAAGCCCGCAGCGCCGAAAAGACCATACAGGACTATAAGGCGGCACCATCGTTACGATCCTTGGCACTGATGAACTGACGTTTGAGGACGTGCTCCCGCTTGAGCCCCAGCCACAGTGCGATCGGGCTCGCGACGAAAATCGAGGAATAGGTACCCACCACCACGCCGATGACCAGCGCCGTGGCAAACCCGTGAATCACCGGCCCGCCGAAAAGGAAGAGCGAAAGCGCGACCATGAAGGTGATGAAGCTGGTGATCACCGTTCTGGATAGCGTCTCGTTAATGGCGACGTTGAATATCTGCGCCACATCACCGCTGCGGGACGCCCGCAGATCCTCACGCATACGGTCAAAAACCACCACCGTATCATTGAGGGAATAGCCCATGATGACCAGCAACGCCGCAATCACGGTCAGGGAAAACTCTTCGTGACTGATGGCGAAAAAGCCCACCACCAGGATCGGGTCGTGGAGCATGGCGAGCACACCGCCCACGGCGAAACGCCACTCAAAGCGAAACCCCACATAAATCAGAATACCCAGAGTGACGATGATCAGCGCCATGATCCCCTTGTTTCGCAATTCCTTACCCACCTCCGGACCGACATATTCGGTGCGGCGCAACTGCACATCGGGATACTCCACTTGATCCTTCCGGAATACCTGCAGAATCGTATTGCCCACCGCACTGCTCTCACCGGGTACGGTACGCAGGCGAATCAGCAGGTCGCGGTTACCACCAAAGGTCTGCACCACCGCATCGTGGAAGCCCGCCTGGGTGAGGGTACCCCGCACCGCGCCCAGATCCGGCGTCTTGCTGAATGCCAGTTCCACCAGCGTACCACCGGTGAAGTCGATACTGTAATTCAGCCCCCGCACCAGAAAAACGGCGACCGAGGCGATGATCAGCAGAGCGGACACTCCCAGAAAAATCCAGCGTCTGGACATGAAGTCTACATGGGTACGGACTTTGAAAAGTTCCATCGCGACCTCAGATATAAAGCTTTTGCACGCGCCGCTTGCCGAGGGCGAGTTCGATGATGCCACGGCTCATCATGGTGGCCGTAAACATGGAGGTGATCACGCCGATGGTCAGTACCAGCGCAAAGCCCTTGATGGCGCCGGTACCGAACTGGAAAAGCACCAGGGCAGCGATCAGGACGGTGATATTAGAATCCACAATGGTCGCAAAGGCCTTCTTGAAACCCGCGTCGATGGCCGCGCGGGTGCTCATGCCATGCCGGAGTTCCTCGCGGATGCGCTCAAATACCAGCACGTTAGCATCCACCGCCAGACCGATCTTCAGCACGATACCGGCGATACCCGGCAGCGTCAGCGTCCCGCCCATGATCGAAAGCACCGCCAGAATAGCCAGAATATTCACCAGAATGGCGACATCGGCTATCAAACCAAAAGCCCGGTAATAGAGGGTCATGAAGAGCACTACGAAGGCCATGCCGAAAACCACGGCCATCACCCCATCATGGATGGAGTCCTGACCCAGGGTAGGTCCGACGGTACGCTCCTCGGAGATATGAACGGGTGCGGGCAATGCGCCGGCGCGCAGTTCAATAGCGGCGTTGCTGGCGTCTTTCAAACCGGAGAATCCGGTAATCTGGGCCCGGCCCTCCGTAATGGCTTCACGTATCACCGGCGCGGTCACCACCTTGTTATCCAGCAGAATCGCCATGCGCTTGCCCACGTTTTTGGTAGTCAGGTCACCGAAGATGCGGGTCCCCTCGTTGTTGAAACTGACATTGACAACGGCCTGGCCGCTGTTATTGTCCACCCCCGCGCTGGCATTGCTGAGATAGCGGCCGGTAAGTACCGTATCGGTGTACAGCACGTAAGGCGCACCGTGAACGCCGTAAAAGAGCGCGGTACCGGCGGGCAGTTCGCCCTTGAGGGCGTCTGTCATGTTGGCCTGGTCATCCACCATCTTGAATTCGAGCTGGGCGGTGGAGCCGATAATGGACTTGGCTCGCTGGGTATCCTGTACGCCGGGCAACTGCACGGCGATATGATCAGCGCCCTGGCGCTGGATGACCGGCTCCGAGACGCCCAGTTCGTCGATACGATTGCGAATAACGACAATGGCCTGTTGCAACGCATCGTCTTTCATTTTGCTGGCGGCGTCGGGGGTGATGCTGATACTCAGCACTGCATTGGGTTGCAGAACGACGGCATAATCTGGATACCGTCCGGCGACAGCCTTTTGCGCCTGTGCCGCGACTGCAGCGTTCTCCATTTCGATGGCAAGGCTTTGCGGCCCGGTCATGTTGACCGCCAGATATTGCAGATTTCGGTGACGGAGGAAGGTGCGCAAGCTGCCGCTATCCTGTTCCAGCGCATGTTTGATGACGGCGTCGGTATCGACACGCAGCAGGAGATACACGCCGCCGCGCAGATCGAGGCCCAGATTGACGGGCTTGCCACCAATACTGCGTAGCCAGTCCGGCTCTGCAGACATCTGCGAAAGAATGACCTGGGCGTTGGCCGGGAGCTTGTTTTGCAGCAAGGTTTCGGCCAGCCCTTGGGCGTCATTGTTCGGGAAAAAGAAGGTGCTCCCCTTCTCACCGGAACTGACGCGGGTGACCGGAATTCCGGCAGCTTGTAACCAGCCCTGCTGGGTGGCCACCGGCGGCAGGAGGGTCCCTGCGGGCGCGCGCACCTCTACCGCGGAATGCCAGCCATAGAAATTGGGCAGTGCGTAAAACAGGGAAGGCAGTACAACGACGAGGATGATCAGGTACTTCCACCATGGATAACGAGTCATGTAACGAGCCTTTACAGTTTTTTCAGCGTCCCTTTGGGCAATAACAACGTCACTGAGGCCCGTTGCACCTTCACAATGACCCCTTCAGCCACCTCAAGTTGCAGGTAATCGTCACCCACCTGCATGATCCGTCCGGCCAGTCCACCCTGGGTAACCACTTCATCGCCTTTGGAGATCGTCGCGATCAACTGGCGTTGTTCCTTCGCCTTTTTGGTCTGCGGACGGATCAGCAGGAAATAGAAAATAGCGAAGATGACAACCAGCGGGATGACTTGTATAAAAAAGGAGTCCGGACCTGCCCCCGCCGCGGTTCCGGCATAAGCGTTGGCGATAGGCGAAAAGTTCATATGCACTCCAGGTCAGATCTGAGGGCCGCCATTGTAGCCTTTAGGCGCCGACTAGGGAACCGGCACGGCGGCGGCGGTAGAAATCGTCCGCGTAAGCGTCCAGGCGACCGGCAGCAATGGCCTCCCGCAACCCCACCATCAGTTCCTGGTAGTAGTGCAGGTTGTGCAGGGTATTCAGGCGCGCGCCGAGAATCTCATGGCTGCGCTGCAAGTGGCGCAGATAAGCCCTGCTGTAGTTTTGACAGGTGTAGCAGGCACAGGCCGGGTCCGGTGGCAACACATCCTTTTCATAGCGGGCGTTGCGCAGCTTGAGGATGCCGTCCCGTGTAAACAGCCAGCCGTTGCGGGCGTTACGGGTCGGCATCACACAGTCGAACATGTCGACACCACGGCGCACGCCCTCGACCAGATCCTCTGGGGTACCGACGCCCATCAGGTAACGGGGCCGGTCCGCAGGCATATGGGGCATCAGATCGTCCAGTACCTGCATCATCTCCACCTTGCTCTCCCCTACCGACAATCCGCCGATGGCAAGGCCGGGGAAATCCAGCCGTTGCAATCCCGCCAGAGAGCGCCGCCGCAAGTCCGCGTACATGCCACCCTGAACGATGCCGAAGAGCTCTCCGGGCCCGGTGTAGGCGGCATGGGAGCGCGCCGCCCAGCGCAGAGAAAGCTCCATGCTGATACGGGCTTCTTCGTAGCTGGCGGGATGGGGCGTACATTCGTCAAAAACCATGGCGATATCCGAACCGAGGGCCGCCTGGATCTGCATGGACTCCTCCGGCCCCAGAAAAACCATATGTCCATCGGTGGGCGCACGAAACTGCACCCCGGCCTCTGTCAACTGGCGCAGCGCACCCAGGCTGAAGACCTGGAAACCGCCGGAATCGGTGAGGATGGGCCGGTCCCAGTGCATCATCCTGTGGAGACCGCCCACCGCGCTGACCACCTCCAGGCCGGGACGCAGAAAGAGATGAAAGGTGTTACCGAGGATAATCTCGGCCCCTAGTGTCTTCAGTTCCTCGGGAGACATGGCCTTGACCGTGCCATAGGTGCCCACCGGCATGAATGCGGGCGTTTGCACGGCGCCGCGGGGGAGACGAATGATACCGCGCCGCGCCGCGCCGTCCCGAGCCAGCAACTGGAAAATGCTCATCGCCGTCCGGCCTGAGGGGAAATCAACATGGCGTCTCCATAACTGAAAAACCGATAGCTTTCCGCCACCGCATGACGATAGGCGGCGAGCATGCACTCCATGCCGGCGAAGGCACATACCAGCATGAGCAAAGTGGATTCCGGAAGGTGAAAATTGGTCAACAGCCCATCAGTTACCTGAAAGGTCTTGCCGGGATACAGGAACAGACGGGTCTCTCCGGTAAAAGGTCGCAGTGTCCCGTCCTGCGCCGCAGTCTCCAGCGCCCGGCAGGCCGTGGTGCCCACGGCGATCACCCGCCCGCCCCGCGCCCTCGCGGCGGCAACGGCCGCCACCGTCGTCGCACTGACCTCCATGGTCTCGGCATGCATGGGGTGCTCGGTAATATCTTCGCTGCGCACCGGGAGAAATGTTCCCGCACCCACATGCAAAGTCACGAAGGTCCGCTCGACGCCCCGCGCCGTCAGGGCGTCCAGCAGTTCCGTATCGAAATGCAACCCCGCAGTAGGCGCGGCCACCGCACCGGGACGGGCCGCATAGACCGTCTGATAGCGCTCCCGATCACTGGCCTCCGCCGCCCGCCGGATATAAGGCGGCAAAGGCATGCTGCCTCCGGCTTCGAGTATGGGTAACCACGCAACATCCGCAGGGAGGCTCAGCCGGACATCCATACCATCCTTTTCCTCTACCGTGGCAACGGCGCCGCCCGGTAAATGAATGGACATACCTGGCCGCAACGCCTTGGAAGATTTCGCCAGAAACCAGCCGTCCCGGGCATCGAGCAGCCGGTCGAGCAGCAGTTCCACCGCCCCACCCGTCGCCTTGCGGGCCTGCAGACGCGCGGGAAGCACACGGGTATCGTTGAGCACCAGCAGGTCGCCGGGCCGAAGCACGCCGGGCAGATCGCGCACCCACGCATCTTCCCAGGTGCCTTGATGGCCATCGACGATGAGCATGCGTGCGGCGCTGCGTTCGGGGAGAGGTGCCTGAGCAATCAACGCGTCGGGCAGTTCATAATGGAAATCTTTTTTGTGCATGGAAATTGTCAGGAGAGCCAGTCTGATTCGGTTTGTAGCGGATGGGGGATCACCTGCACCAGTACGATGCGTGGGCCTTTTTTGCGCAGCACCACCACGTCGAAGCTGGGAAAAGCGACCTGTTCCCCTTCTTCCGGGACCCTTTCGAGCTGACGCATGACCAGACCGCCAATGGTATCCGCAGTTTCCTCGTCAATGTCGATGTGAAGGCTTCGCTCCAGGGAATACAACGAGAGGCTGCCGGAACCCACCCAACTCCCGTCGGGTTGCCGCTGCCATTCCTGACGCTGGTGCCGGAATTCATCGGGAATGGCTCCGAGCAGACTCTCCAGCACATGATCCAGCGTGACGAAGCCTGTGATGGTGCCCAGATCGTCAACCACCAGCGCGAAATGCGGATGCCCCGAGCGAAAATGGGTGAGCAGGTCCATGGCCGGCAGCGCCTTGCCAACGGCGGGCAGCGGCCGCAGGAGTTTTTTGATCTCGCGCAGATCCGGATGCCTTGATAGTGCCGCAAAGGCGTCCTTGACATGGAGCAGGCCGACCACATGCTGGCGATCCCCTTCACATACCGGATAGCGGGTGAAACGGTGGTTCATCATCACCTGACGGATTGCCTCGGGACTATCATCCAGCATCAGACAGACCATATCGGCAGCAGGGCGCATCAGGTCTCCGGCCGTCAGTTCGGTAAAATCCAGGGTGCGGTCCAAGATATCTCCGGTACGCTGACCGAGGGTGCCCTGTGCCTGGCTGAGGGCGAGGATCATCGCCAGTTCATCGCGGGAATGGGGCGCATCACCGGCGGGCTGATCCACCCGCAGCGCAAAGAGGCGCAGAACGATGCGGGTCGCACCGTTGAGCACCCAGATCGCCGGGTACATCAGCCAGTAGAAGGCGTAGAGGGGCATGCCGGTCCACAGGGATACCGGCTCCACCTTGCGGATGGCCAGTGACTTGGGCACCAGTTCCCCGATCACAATGACCAAGAAGGAGATCAGGACAAAGCCCGCCGCAAAGGAAACGGATCGCAGGGCTACCGGATCTCTTAGCCCGGCAGCCCGGAAGACAGGCTGGAGCAGATACGCCAGGCTGGGTTCACCCACCCAGCCGATACCCAGAGACGCGATGGTGATGCCGAGTTGCGTAGCAGAAAGATAGGCGTCCAGACGTCGGTGCAGGCGCAGGAGAACCCTCCCGCGCAATCCGTGTTCCTGGGCGAGGGTTCGGGCGTGGGTACCACGCAGCCGCACCAGGGCAAATTCTGCGGCAACAAAAAAACCGTTCAGCAAAATCAGCAGGACTGCCAGCAGCAGCCCTTTCACCTCATGCACGGGAGGCTGCTCCCGCCCGCGCATGGCGGGAGTGTCGTTCAGTCATCACTGGTGAGAAGCTGCTCCAACTCGGCGAAGCTCTGCACCACATCATTGGTCTGAATGGATACGCCCAGTTGCCGCGCAATCTGGCTGATGGAAAAAACGCCACGAATCTCTTCACCCCGGGGGGTTTCCTCACGCACCAACGCATGCTGACGCCCCACCTTGCGCAGGGTGAGAACGATATCGCCGACAGTAGAGCGTTCCACTTCGGCAAAGTCGAGTACGTCGACCTGCCCCAGAGGCACCATGATGTCCTGCACCCGGATCATATCCCGGGCGATATGGTTTTCGGCCGCCAGTTTCACCGGCTTTTCTCCCATGATATCGCGAGCGGTTACCAGGCCAGCCAGGGTGCCGAAGTCATCCAGCACGAAAAGCATACGCACGCCCACATGAATCATGCGCTGCATGGCCTGGTCCATGGTGGTTTCCGGCTTCACCGTTGCAGCGGGCACCCGGCTGAGGTCGGTCATGCTCTTGAGCGCCGCATCACCAAGCGCCACGGTCAGGGGTACTCCGTCAGCAAACATGCTGATACGCGTGTCGAGCTTCAGTCTGTGACATTGTAATGCACGGAATCTTGTCATTTCATTATCTCCGCAGTAGAAAAGTGGCAGGAAAACTCGCTTTCATCCAAGCATAGCGCAAATCAGCGGGCCACAAGAGCGGCAAAGCCGCGCTCCATATCTTCGCGCAGGTCGTCGGCGTGTTCCAGCCCGACACTGACCCGCAGCAAGCCGTCACCGATCCCCGCGGCAGCTCGTGCCTCGGGACTGACCCGGCTATGGGTGGTGCTCGCCGGGTGCGTAATGGTGGTCTTGGCATCGCCGAGATTGGCGGTCAGGGAGAGCAGGCGCAGGGCGTCGACAAAGGCCCACGCCGCTTTCTGGCCACCGCGCAGATCGAAGGACAGGATGGCGCCCGGCAGGCGTTGCTGACGGGCGGCGAGGGCCTGCTGCGGATGGCTGTCGAGGCCTGGATAATAGACCCGCGCCACTTCCGGCCTTGCCTCCAGCCATTCGGCGATCTGCCGGGCGTTGGCGCAATGGCGTTCCATACGCAGTCCGAGAGTCTCCAGACCCTTGAGCTGCACCCAGGCATTGAAAGGACTGAGGCTCGGACCCGCCGTCCGCACGAAATTGCGGGGCCCGCTATTGAGCAGTTCGGTACTGCCGCACACCGCGCCACCCAGGGTTCTCCCCTGTCCATCCAGATATTTGGTGGCGGAGTGAATGACCAGATCGGCGCCAAACTTGAGGGGCTGCTGCAAGGCCGGCGTGCAGAAGCAGTTGTCCACCACCAGCCAGGCATCATGAGCGTGGGCCAGATCCGCCAGGACCTGTATGTCGCCAATCTCGGTGAGCGGATTGGAAGGCGTTTCAAGGAACAACATACGGGTGTTGGAACGCAGTGCCGCGCGCCACGCCGGCACATCGGCCAGCGGCACAAAGCTGGTCTCTACTCCGAAGCGGCCGAGGATATTGCTGAGCAATTGCACCGTCGTACCAAAAATGGAGCGGGAAGCGACGACATGGTCACCCGCCTTGAGTATCCCCATGAAGGCGGTCAGGCAGGCGGCCATGCCCGAGGCCGTGGCGACACAGGCTTCCGCCCCCTCCAGCGCGGCAAGCCGTTCTTCAAAGGTGCGTACGGTAGGATTGGTGAACCGCGCATAGATATTTCCCGGTACCCTGCCGGCAAAGCGGTCTGCGGCTTCTTCTGCTGAGTCGAAGACGAAGCTGGAGGTGGGGAAGATGGCCTCGCTGTGCTCTTGCTCCTGGGTACGGTGAATACCGGCACGGATGGCGAGGGTTTCCGGACGCAGCCGGTCCGCCCAGTCGGGGTTGGTATTTTTGGCGTTCATCGCAGTTCCTTGATCAGGTGCAGTTGTCGCGAGCCATGTCCTTCCGGCGTCGGCAACGGATAATCATCACTGAAGCAGGCATCGCAAAAACCCTGCCCACGCCCACCCACCGCCTCATACAAAGCGTCCAGGGTAATGTAGCCCAGGCTGTCGGCACCGATGATTTTACGCACCTCTTCGATGCTGTGTTGGGCCGCGATGAGCTGGGAGCGATCCGGAGTATCGATGCCGTAATAGCAGGGTCCGATCGTAGGCGGCGCGCTGACCACGAAATGCACCTCGCGCGCGCCGGCGGCCCGCACCAGACTGACGATTTTAGCGCTGGTGGTGCCCCGGACGATGGAATCATCCACCAGAACCACCCGCTTGCCACGCAGGATGTTGGGCTGGGCATTGAGCTTGACCTTAACCCCGAAATCACGACCGCGCTGTGCCGGTTGAATAAAGGTGCGGCCCACATAGTGATTGCGGATCAGGCCCAACTCGAAGGGCAGACCAGAGGCCTCGGCATAGCCCATGGCCGCCGCAACCCCGGAATCGGGGACCGGCACCACCACGTCTGCGTCCCGCGGATGCAGACGCGCCAGCGCCTGGCCGATACGCTTGCGCGCCGAATACACATGAATGCCATCCAGCACGCTATCCGGACGGGCGAAATAGATATATTCAAAGACGCACATACGTCGGCCAACGGACGCGAACGGCTTGCGGCTCTCGATGCCGCTTTTGGAAATGACGATCAGTTCGCCTGGCTCGACATCACGGACAAACTCCGCCCCCATGAGATCGAGGGCGCAGGTCTCGGAGGCCAGCACAAAGCCGCCGGAGTCGATCAGACGCCCCAGCACCAGCGGCCGAAAACCCATGGGGTCGCGTACCCCGATCAACCGGCTCTCGGTCAGGCAGACCAGGGAATAGGCACCGGAAACCTGCTGCAAGGCCGCCGCCAGGCGGGCACCGGCATCGTCGCCCGGGACACGGGCGAGTAGGTGAACGATGACCTCGGTATCCATATCGGTATGAAATATGGCCCCCTCCCGCTCCAGCCGGGCGCGGAGTTCCACCGCGTTGACCAGATTGCCGTTATGGCCGACGGCAAAGGCACCATGTCGATAATTGATAAATATCGGCTGGGTGTTGCGCAATTCCGAACCACCTGCAGTCGAATAACGCACATGGCCGATCGCCTGTTCGCCGGGCAGCTTGCTGATCTGTTCCAGTCCGAAGACATCCGCCACCCGCCCCATACCGCGCTGCACAAAGAGCTTACCCCCGTCGCCCGAAACGATACCCGCCGACTCCTGTCCCCGGTGTTGCAGGGCATAGAGGCCGAGATACGTCAGGTTGGCGGCTTCGGGATGGCCAAAGACCCCGACGACCCCGCATTCATCATGGAAATGATCGTCATCCACGGCATGCTGCATCACATTGTCATTTTGCAAATTTTTGCGACTCCAAATAGGAGACGGCAGGTGCCGTCAACGATTGCGACCAGCGGTTCACCGGCTCCTGTGCCAGCCAGGAACTCTCCCACCAGGGGGACCGGGACAGGTCCGAAGCCTGCAGCAGAGTGACCACAATGGCAATCAGCACCAGTCCCCGCAAAAAACCGAAGAAAGCCCCCAAAAACCGGTCCGTGGCTCCGAAACCAATGCCGTATAATAGCTTACGAACGACAAAAGCGCATAGGGTCCCGACGATCAGGCAGGAAAAAAAAAGGAGGAGGGAGGCTGACAGCACCCGCCAGTCCACGGGGATCTGCGCAGGCAGCCGGGGCGCCAGCCAACTGCCGCCCCAGTTCCAGGCCACATAAAACCCACCGACCCATGCCGCCAGGGAAAAAAACTCGCGCACCATTCCGCGGAAAAGGCCCCAGAGTGCGGACAGCACCACCAGCCCCACCGTGGCGGCATCTATCCACAAGGTCATGACGGGTCACTCAACAGCCACGCCACCGGTAACTGTTTGACGAGATGAAAGGAGCCGAAGCAAAGCAGAATATCTCCGGTCGCCAGGGTCGTTCTTGACCGCTCCAGGGCCTGCTCCATGCTGGCTTCCGCCGATACCGCCGCTGCCCCCAGCCCCCAGAGGGTATCGCGGAGCTGCAGCATCGTCGCCGCACGCGGGGTATCGGTGATCTCCAGTACATGCCAGGCATCCACCCACTGCAGCAGTGGCGCGAGTGTCCCGGCGATATCCTTGTCGGCGAGCATGCCGACGACGGCGTGACATCGCCCGAAGCCCTTTCGCGCCGCCAGCAACGCCGCCAGTTGCCGCGCTGCCTGCGGGTTGTGGGCGACATCCACCAGCAGACCGGGGCCATCTTTACCCCAGGGCTGAAGCCATTGACAGCGGCCTGGCAATTGCGGCAGCCGCGTCCATGCGGAAACCGCCGCATCGGACACTGGTAATTTCTCCTGCAACAACGACACGGCCGCCAGCGCCAGCGCCAGATTGGCCCATTGTACGGCCCCCCCCCACAAAGGCGGGGGCACCTGTTTCCTGTGCCCGAATCCTGACCATTTCCCGCGCAGGGGATCAATATGAAAGTCCCGCCCCAACCGCTGTAGGGGTACGTCGGCGCGTACTGCCGCCTCCAGCACCGAAGCGCAGGGGTCTTCCGTATCCCCATAAAGGGCGGGCACCCCACGACGGAATATACCCGCCTTTTCATGGCCGATGGCTGCGCGATCGGGTCCCAGCCAGTCCTGATGGTCCAGATCCACGGTGGTTACGATACTGCAATCCGGGGTAAAGGCATTGACCGCATCCAGACGTCCCCCCAACCCGACCTCCAGAATCGCCACGTCGACCCTGGTGGCCAGCATCATCCGTACCGCAGCGAGGGTCGCGATCTCAAAATAGGTGAGCGGGATCTGTCGGACTGTGGCGGCGATTTCCGTGAGTTGCTGATGCCAGAGGGACTCTGGTGCAGAACGGCCATCCAGCCGCAGGCGTTCGGTAAACTGCCAGAGGTGTGGGCTGGTATAAGCGCCAACGCGATAGCCTGCCTGGCGATAGAAGGCCTCCAGATAAGCCACCGTGGAGCCCTTGCCATTGGTACCTCCCACCAGCATCACCGGCATGGGCAAACGCGCGGGCATCTTCAGCGCCGCCAAAGCGGTCCGCATTCGCTCCAGACCCATGACGATTTGCTCGGGTGGCCCGGCCAGTTCAGCGACCCGGTCGCTAAGAGAATCCACCGCCAGTGCCACCGGCTACACCCGCTCCCGTGCGCCGCGCTTAATGAGGACTCGGGGCATGGGTCAGCATCCCCAGCATCTCGCTCAACACCGCGCGCATCTGGCGGCGATCGACGATCTGATCGATGGCGCCGTGCTCCAGCAAATATTCCGCGCGCTGAAAACCCTCCGGCAGCTTTTCACGGATGGTTTGCTCGATCACCCGCGGTCCGGCAAATCCGATCAGGGCCTTGGGCTCCGCAATCAGAATATCTCCCAGGGTGGCCAGACTGGCGGAGACACCGCCCATGGTCGGATCGGTGAGCACCGAGATGAAAGGCACCCCCGCCTTGGCCAGCCGCTCCACGGCGGCGGAAGTCTTGGCCATCTGCATCAGGGAAAATAGTCCTTCCTGCATCCGTGCCCCGCCGCTGGCACTGAAGCAGACCAGCGGACAGCGCTCGGTCAGCGCAGTCTCCGCCGCACGGGCAAAACGGGCGCCCACCACCGATCCCATGCTCCCGCCCATGAACTCGAAGGCAAAAGCGGCAACCACCACCGGGCGCCCTTCCAGGAGGCCGCGCATCACCACCAGGGCATCTTTCTCTCCGGACTTGGCCTGAGCTTCCTGCAGGCGTTCCTTATAGCGCTTCTGGTCCTTGAAGCGCAGGGGATCCACCGGGACGTATTCCTTCGCAATCTCCAGCCGGGGTTCTGCATCGAGGAAGAAATCCAGACGCTGCCGGGCGCTGATCCGCTGATGATGGCCGCAGTGGGGGCAAACGTAAAGATTTTCCTCCAGCTCCGTACGGTAGAGCACCACCTGACAAGTGGGGCACTTGGACCACAGGCCCTCCGGTACGGTGCGCTTGTTCTCGCTCACAACCGAGGCCTCTGCCGATGTTTTTTTGATTTTGGGTGGCAGCACCCGATCGAACCAGCTCATGCGCCTCTCCTTTCCGTACTCCGCACGGCCCGAACCAGCGGCTCGATAAAGCGGGTGGCCGCCGCAATGGCTTCCTGATCCGTCGCACACGCCGCCAGTTGATCGACCAGTGCACTGCCGACGACCACCGCGTCGGCCCCGGTCGCCACCCGCGCTACCGTCGCCGCATCGCGAATGCCAAAACCGATGGCCACGGGCAGGCCCAGTTGTTGGTGCAGGTGCTGTACCCGCTCCAGAACCTCCGCCCAGTCCGCCTGGGCTGCGCCGGTAATGCCGCGCAGAGATACATAATATACAAAACCACTGCCCATACTGCGGACGGTCGCCACGCGTTCCGGCCCGCTGGTCGGCGCCAGCAGGAAAATGGGATCGATACCCTGCTGGCGGAGAACGACGGCTTCACCGCGCCCCTCCTCCGGGGTCAGATCCACCAGAATGACCCCGTCCACCCCCGCCGTCGCAGCAGCCTCGGCGAACAAGGTTATACCCATGGCTTCTACCGGATTCAGATAACCCATGAGAATGACGGGCGTGTGACTATTGGTCGTGCGGAATTCGCGCACCCACTCCAGAACCATACGCAGCTTCACCCCCCGCGCCAGCGCCCGCTCACTGGCGCGCTGGATGCTGGGACCATCGGCCATGGGGTCGGAAAAGGGCATCCCCAGTTCGATGGCATCGGCCCCCGCAGCGACCAGCGCGTGCATCAGGGGCACAGTCGCGGTCAGGGATGGATCACCCGCCGTCATGAAAGGAATGAGGGCGGCACGACCCGCATCCCGGAGTTGGGCAAACAGCCCGGCGAGACGGCTCATAAATGAATATCCTCCAGGGCGGCGACGGTATGGATATCCTTATCGCCTCGCCCGGACAGGTTGACGATAATGGTCTGATCAGAGCGCATGGTCGGCGCCAGGCGGAAGGCGTGGGCCAGCGCATGTGCGCTTTCCAGCGCCGGAATGATACCCTCGGTGCGGCACAGGCGATGGAAGGCGGCCAGCGCTTCTCCATCGGTAGCCGCCACATACTCTGCCCGGCCGGTATCCTTCAGATAGGCATGCTCTGGTCCCACCCCCGGATAATCCAGCCCCGCCGAGATGGAGTGGGTCGGCAGAATCTGACCGTCCTCGTCTTCCATCAGGTAGGTCCGGTTACCATGCAACACCCCTGGACGTCCGGTAGTCAGGGGGGCGGCGTGTTGTCCGGTGCCAAGACCCAGACCACCCGCTTCGACACCGATCATCCGCACCGCCCTGTCTTCGATAAAGGGATAAAACAGGCCAATGGCATTACTGCCCCCCCCCACGCAGGCGATCAGACAATCGGGGAGCCGTCCCGTGAGTTCGAGGCACTGTGCCCGCGCTTCGTCGCCAATGACCCGGTGGAAGTCCCGCACCATGACCGGATAGGGATGCGGTCCCGCCACCGTTCCGATCACATAAAAAGTGCTTTCGACATTGGTTACCCAGTCCCGCAAAGCTTCGTTGAGCGCATCCTTCAGGGTGCGGGTACCGCTGCTGACCGCCGTCACCTGCGCACCCAGCAAACGCATGCGAAACACATTGCTGGACTGGCGCTGGATATCCTCCTCGCCCATATACACCAGGCATTCCATGCCATAGCGGGTCGCGACCGTCGCCGTGGCGACACCATGCTGCCCCGCGCCCGTCTCGGCAATTACCCGTTTTTTGCCCATACGCCGGGCGAGCAGCGCCTGACCGACGGCATTATTGATTTTGTGCGCGCCGGTGTGGTTGAGGTCCTCCCGCTTGAGGTAAATTTGCGCTCCACCCAGCTCCCTGGAAAGGCGCCCGGCATGATAGAGTGGATTGGGACGACCGACGAACTGGCGCAGTTCACTGTGCAGCTCGGCACGGAACTCCGGATCCCGCTGCGCCTCCTGGTAGGCACGCTCCAGTTCCTCCAGCGCCGGAATCAGGGTTTCTGCAACGAAACGCCCGCCGTAAGGACCATAGTGTCCGGATGCATCCGGCAAAGCATAAGTTCCCATTCTCCCTCCCTCAGGTACCGCGCACCCGTGCGACAAACCGCGCCATTTTGTCATGATCTTTACGTCCGGGCGACAGTTCCACCCCGCTGCTCACATCTACCGCATAAGGCCGGGCGATGGCGATGGCCTCCGCAACATTTTCGGCATGCAGCCCACCCGCGAGAATCAATGACTTACCCAGATCCGGCAGTCGCCACCAGTCGAAGCTCCGGCCCGAGCCCCCCCAGACGCCCGGCGCGGCGCAGTCCAGCAGCAGTCCCTGCGCGTCGTGATAGGCGTCCACCGCCGGCCGCAGGTCTTGCGCTGCAGTCACCCGCAACACTTTGATGTAGGGGCGGCCGAATCCCCGGCAGAGGGAGGGCGATTCATCACCATGAAATTGCAGGACATCCAGAGGGCATTGCTGCAGCGTAGAGGCCACCTCGGCAGCTTCCGCGTTGACGAAAAGGCCGACGCGCGTGACGAACGGCGGCAGTGCCGCAAGAATTTTCCGGGCACGCACAGCATCCAGAGCCCGCGGACTGCTATGGTAGAACACCAGTCCGACGGCATCCGCGCCGGCGGCGGCCGCCGCGCGGGCGTCCTCCGCATTCGTGATACCGCATATCTTGATACGCACCATCGGCACATTCTAACACCGCGGCTGGCAGAAAGCATGAGCGCAGCCGACCGTCGGCGCCCGTCTCAATCGCCCGTCAGGAAACCGGCGTCCACCGCATCCACCGGCAGCCCGAACTCCGCAGGATAACGCGGCGCCACGAAATAAAGGCCGCCCGGCGGGGCCGTAACGCCAGCCTGACAGCGATCGCGACTGGCCAGCACCTCCGCCGCCCAATCCACAGGCCGGTCAGCCTTGCCGATGGCAATCAGCACGCCCACAAGATTACGCACCATGTGATGCAGGAAACCGTTGGCCTCGGCATCGACGACAATCAGATCGCCCCGCCGGACGACCCGAAGCTGGCACAAATTCCGTACAGGACTTTTGGCCTGGCAGGCGGAGGCGCGAAAGGCGGAAAAATCATGGGTACCCAGCAGGGTTTGCGCCGCTGCCTGCATGGCCTCCACATCCAGGGGGCTGTATATCCAGGCGGTGTGATTCCGCCACAGGGCGGATTTCTCGCGACGATTGAGAATCACGTAACGATAACGCCGGGCCGTAGCGGAAAAACGGGCGTGGAAGCTATCCGGGACGACCCGGGCCCAACGCAACGCCACCCCCGCAGGTAACGCGGTATTGGCGCCACGCACCCATGCCTCGGGATGCCGCACGACCTGGCTGTCGAAATGCACCACCTGACACAGGGCATGCACCCCCGTATCGGTTCGCCCGGCGACGACGACAGAGATCGGGCACTGGGCCACCTGACTCAACGCAGCCTCAACAACACCTTGTACACTGTCCTGATCCAACTGGCGTTGCCAGCCACAGAACCCGTTGCCATCGTATTCAAGCCCCAGTGCCCAACGGGTGCCTCTCGGCTCTGCAAACTGCTCCACCGCCAAGCCGGGTTAAAGGCTTCTCAGCAACTGCCGAGCTTCTTCCTGATGGGCGCCGCTGTCTTCCCGAATCAGTTCTTCGAGCAGATCGCGTGCCGATTCACCGTCACCCATTTCCACATAGGCTTTGGCCAGGTCGAGTTTGGTACCCATGGCGTCCCAATCCGCAACATCCAGACCGCCAAACGGCGCCTCGACGGCGGGAGACTCGGCAGGTGCCGGAGCAGATGCCGAGACGTCCGGCGCCAGTTCCAGTACCGATTTTGCCCGAGGTCCCGGGGCCCCCATTTCCGCCTCTGCTTCCTCCATCAACCGGAACTGCTCATCGATATCCTGCAGAAGCCGGGCCTTTTCCTCCGCCGGGAAAGCGTTCAATGCTTCTCCCGCCGCAGACTCCCCAGGGGCATGGTCGAAGTGGAAATCCAGCACATCCAGAGGCTCCAGCGCCGGGGACGCCTCCCCAAGGGCAGGCTGGTCTATCCCGACGACCGGGGCGGAAGCGACCGCCGCCCCCTCGTCGGAGATGGCGAAGAGCGCGTTACCAGGAAAGAGTCGCGCCCCTTGTGCGGCCACTTCCTGCCACGCTGCATTGTGCGGTCCGAAACGCCCCCGCATACGTTCGGCGAGATCCAGATATTCTTCGTGGCGATCCAGATTGGCATAAATGTCGAGCAGTTTGACGTACAGCTCCTTACGCCGCGGGTTTTCTTCGAGGGCGTCATTGAGCACGGCGACCGCCTGTTCCGCCTTACCGTAGGTCAGGTAAAGATCGGCTTGTTCGACGGGATCGATCTCGGCAGCGCCAGCAGGGGTACCTCCGGCGCTTCTGGCGGGATCCGCAGGCCGGGCGGCACCGGCCTCCTGGGCAGCCGCGCCCCCTTCGGCAGCGACGACAGCCGAGGGCGCTGGCGCAGTAGCGGCAGCCACCGGGGCAGGCGCCCCGGGCTGAGGTGGCGCTGCGGGCGCTTTAGGCGCCGTGCTCAAAACGGAAACCCGCTGGGAAATTTCTCGCTGACGTTGTTCCGCCTCTTTTTGGCGACGCCACATCCAGATGAACAGGGCCAGCAGCAAAAGATTTCCGCCCAGCGACAGGATCAACGGCAGATTGTTGTTGCCCTCCGCCCGGGAAAGGGCGGCAAGCTGCGCGCCCTGATTGGCCAGCAAGCGCTCCTCCGCGCTCAGACGCTGCCCCAGGCCGGCCACTTCCGCCGTCAGCTTCTGATTATCCTTGCGGAGCATCACATCCGGCATCTGCAGCGGACTGGCCGGGGATGCCACGCTGGCTACGGGAGCGGTCACCGCTGCGGCAGGGGCGCTGGAAAGCACCAGATGCGTCGCATTCCCGGCGGGTTTGACCGCAGTTGCCGCAGAAATGGCCGGCGCGCTGACAGGAGCGGCGTTCGTTACCGCAGCGGAGGCCGTCGGCGCAGTCGCCACCGCAACGACGGACAGTTTGTTCGCCGCCTGTCGGGCAGACAACCAGGCGCTGGCCTGCGCGGGTGAAGCAGACTGCACCTGGGCCAGACTGGGCACCGTTAACATGGTTCCGGCATAGAGGTAATCGGGATTGCCGCCCTTGAAGGCCTGCGGGTTGGTCTTCAGCAGCGCCGCCATGACCTGATCGATGGTGACCGCATTACTGTTGACCATAGACTGCGCGGCCTGAAAAAGAGAGCCGTTGACAGGCACCGGGCCATAACGGCTGACTCTTGCCCAGCCGTGATAGAGGGGTGCGGCAGCCGTATGGCGGGCGGGCCGCGGCGTTGTCGGAGAGGCAACAGACTGCGGAACGGACGCCGGTGGCGCGGCGGCGGGAACCACGTTATTCCCGATACCGGACGCCGTGTACTCCCGGACCATCTGTCCCCCGGACCAGTCGAGCCGCACCAGGAAATGCAATTCCGGCTGGGCGAGCGGCAAGGGACTGCTGATCAGTACCGCCGGCCTATCACCGCTGCGCACCGTAAAATGCCAGTGATCCAGTGCGCCCGATCTGGGAAGATCGATCATCGCGAAGTCGCTGGCCGGCGCGAGTCCGACGCTGAGGTTCGCTTCGCCTTTGGGGTTCAACGACTGTAGGGGAATCTCCGCGCGAAAGGGCTCCCCCGGCGCGGAGAGCACCCGCAGCTCACCGAGTCCCAGCGCCTGCGCCATACCCGGCAAAAGCAACCCAATGCCGGCCATGGTCAACAACCACCTGTTCTTATTCATCGATATCTTCCTCATTTGGGTAACGCCAGCGCACTACGGCGAGGGTCTGTCGCCGATGACGTTTTTATAGATAGTCGCTAATCAGCAACTCTGCAATCTGGACGCTGTTCAGTGCCGCGCCCTTACGGATATTGTCCGCAACTACCCAGAAATTGACGCCCCGTACATGAGAGCAGTCGCCGCGAATGCGTCCCACAAAGGTAGCGTCCTGGCCGGCAGCATCCAGTGCGGAAGGCCAGGCGCCAGCCGTACCACGATCATCCACGACGGTGACACCCGGGGCCTTTTCCAGCAGCGCGCGAACGGCCTCCGGCGTGATGGGCTCGCGGGTTACCACGTTGACCGCTTCAGAATGGCCGTAAAATACCGGCACCCGCACACAGGTAGCTGTCAGGGCGATATCCGGAATCTCCAGGATTTTGCGGGTCTCCCAAAGCATTTTCATCTCTTCCTTGGTATAGCCATTGTCCTGGAAGGCATCGATTTGGGGCAGGCAGTTGAAGGCAATCCGCTTGGGAAACACCTCGGCAACTCCCTCCTCATGACGAAAAATTGCCAGGGTTTGCTGGCCCAGCTCTTCGATGGCCCGCCGACCCGCCCCGCTGACCGCCTGATAGGTCGCGACCACCACCCGCTCGATGCCCACCGTATCGGCGATGGGCTTCAGCGCCAGCAGCATCTGGATGGTCGAGCAGTTCGGGTTGGCGATGATACCGTGGCGCCGGTAATCGGCAATCCGCTGCGGGTTGACTTCGGGCACGACCAGCGGGATTTCATCGTCATAGCGGAACTGGGAGGTGTTGTCGATGACCACACACCCTGCAGCCACCGCCTTCGGCGCGTACTCCGCGCTGACCTTGGCTCCGGCGGAAAACAGACCGATATCGGCCTGCGACCAATCGAAAGTCGCCGCATCCTGTACCAGCACCTGCTGGCCGTTGAAGGGCAGACGTCCGCCCGCCGAGTGGCTGCTGGCCAACAGATAGAGCTTATCCACCGGAAACTTCCGCTGCTCGAGAATCTGCAACATGACCTCGCCGACGGCACCGGTAGCGCCTAGAATGACTACGTTGTATCGGGATTTTTGCATCTGCGTATCAATCCTTGAAGTTCAGGGCGTCGACCACCGCGGCACCCATGGCTTTGGTGCCGATCACCGGCGCTCCCGGCGTCGCGATATCTGCGGTACGCAGGCCTTGATCCAGCACCCGCTGCACCGCCGCCTCCCCCCGCTGCGCCCAGGGCTCAGCACCGAGAGAATACCGCAGCATCATCGCCACGGACAGAATCGTGGCCAGGGGATTCGCTTTGTCCTGCCCGGCTATGTCCGGCGCCGAGCCGTGGATGGGCTCATACATCGCCCGACCCTCGCCCAGTGAGGCCGAAGGCAGCATGCCGATGGAGCCGGTCAACTGACTGGCCTCGTCGGAAAGAATGTCACCAAACATATTGCCGGTCAGCAGCACGTCGAACTGTGCCGGGGCGCGAATCAGTTGCATGGCGGCATTATCCACATACATGTGGCTAAGCTGCACATCGGGATAGTCCCGAGCCACCTCGGTGACCACCTCGCGCCACAGGCGCGTGGTCTCCAAGACGTTGGCCTTGTCCACCGAGCACAACTGCCGGCGACGCCTATGGGCAGCACGGAAGGCCACATGGGCGATACGGCGGATTTCATCCTCGTCATAGACCATGGTGTTAAAGCCGCGGCGCTTGCCGTCGACCACTTCCAGACCACGCGGCTGACCGAAGTAGATATCCCCGGTCAGCTCGCGCACCACCAGGATATCGACATCGCGTACCAGTTCCGGGCGTAGCGGAGAGGCATCCAGCAACTGCGGAAAAATCTGCGCGGGACGTAGGTTCGCATAGAGATCCAGCCCCTTGCGCAGGCGCAGCAGCCCCTGTTCCGGGCGTTTGGCGGGCGGATACGCGTCCCAGCGGGGGCCGCCCACCGCACCCAGAATGACCGCATCCGCCTCCAGGGCCAACTGCAAGGAGGCTGCCGGCAAGGGATCATCGCTGGCATCCAGCGCCGCCCCGCCCACCAGGCCCTCGCTGCAGCGCAGGCCGAGTCGCGCGGCCTGATCCACGGCATCCAGCACTTGCCGGGCAGCCGCCACGATTTCCGGACCAATGCCGTCACCCGCAAATATGGCTATTTTTTTCATACCAGATCCTTGTTTCATCACGATGCCAATAATAAAAGGGTTTTCCGCCCCAAAGAATTGTGGAAGGATAGCATAGGCATTGCCAGCAAGGCACGATACCCGTGGACTCGTTCATCCGTACCCCAGCCCCCGCAAACCCGCCCGATGCGCAGGACGCGGTACACCCGTTACCGGTCACCGGCATCATCCTCGCCGGGGGCGCCGGCCGCCGCATGGGCGGTGTGGACAAAGGCTGGCTGGACTGGCAAGGGAAACCCCTGATCGAGCGGGCCATCGCCATCCTGAACGGGGATTGTACCGACATCGTCATCAGCGCCAATCGCAATATGGACCGTTATGCACAATGGGGAGATCGTGTCGTCTCTGATCTGATGGCAGACTTTCAGGGCCCGCTCATGGGCCTGGCCGCTGGCATGCATGCCGCGACGCAAGCCTGGGTAGCCAGCATCCCGGTAGACAGTCCCTGTTTACCCCAGGATATCGTGCGCCGTATGTGGCAGGCCAAAGGCAGGCATGACCTGGTGGTGGTGCGCAGCGCCGACCATTGGCATGCTGTCATCTGCCTGTGTCGCCGCGAACTGCTGGCCGACCTGCAGCGTTATCTGGATGGCGGCGGGCGGCGGGCGCAAGGCTGGTTCCGGGACCTCTCTTTTGCCGATCTCACCCTGCCCGCCGACCTGCTGCGCAACTATAACCGTCCGGAGGATATGACATGAAAGCGCTCGGTGTGGTAGGATACAGCGGTAGTGGCAAGACCACCCTGCTCTGCGCCCTGATTCCCCTGCTGCGCGGATATGGACTGAAGGTCGCCGTGGTCAAGTCAACCCATCATGATGTGGACTGGGATGTACCGGGAAAAGACAGTTTCCGTCTGCGGGAGGCAGGGGCAGATGCGGTATTACTGCAGGGTCCGAGACGCTGGTTTATGACCAGGCCCGCGCCGACGGAAGTTAGTCTGGAGACCATCCGCGCCAGCCTGCAACCGCCGCCGGACCTGCTCCTGCTAGAGGGGAGCAAGGCGCTGGCGGTGGCAAAAATCGAAGTACACCGACCCGCCCTCGGGCACCCCCTGCTTGCGGCAGATGATCCCCGCATCATGGCTGTGGCGACGGATGGTGTTCTGCATATCCCGGGCGTTCAACTGGACCTGAATATGCCGTCCGTCATCGCGCAATTCATCCGGCAATGGATAGAAAAGGAAGATTAAATGGCTCACTGTTGTGGTGGTAACGAACATAATTCCCTGGCTAAAAGCGTCGCCGAGGCACGGGATGCCATCCTCGCGGCCAGCCTGCCGGTGCAAGGTACCGAAAATATCCATCTCGGCCATGCGCTGGGACGGATACTGGCCACAGACATTCGTGCCCCTGCCAACGTACCCGCCTGGTCCAATTCGGCCATGGATGGCTACGCCCTGCGCAGCATGGACGGCGGTGCCGTACGGCGCATCATCGGCCGGTCTTTTGCCGGACATCCCTTCGAGGGGCATGTCGGCGTCGACGAGTGCGTACGCATCATGACCGGTGCCTTAGTTCCCGAAGGCGCGGATGCCGTCCTCGTTCAGGAGGAGGCAGAAGTCCTCGCTGACCAGAAAGTCACCCCGCAGACGGTCAGCAAGGCGGGTGCGAATATCCGCCAGCCCGGTGAGGACCTGCAGGCCGGAGCCCTGGCCCTGGAAGCCGGAACCTTGCTGCGTCCCGCCCAAATCGGGCTGCTCGCCAGTCTGGGCATTGCCGAACTGGCCGTGTATCGCCGTCTGCGGGTCGCATTTATCTCCACTGGCGACGAGTTGCGCCCACTGGGTGGAGCGCTGGCTCCTGGGCAAATCTACGACAGTAACCGTTACGCCTTGCACGGCATGCTGGAACGTCTCGACTGTGAAATCCTCGATCTCGGCCGCATCGCCGACGATCCTGAGTCCATCGAAGCGGCCCTGCACAGCGCCGCAGACATGGCCGACGTGGTGATCACCACCGGCGGCGTCTCCGTCGGCGACGCCGACTACATCGCCGAACTTCTCGGCCGTCTCGGCACCATCAACTTCTGGAAAATAAATATGAAACCCGGGCGCCCCCTGGCTTTCGGGCAACTCGGCAACGCCACCTTCTTCGGTCTGCCCGGCAACCCCGTCTCCGCCATGGTGACTTTTTACCAGTTTGTACGCCCCAGCATTCTCAAGCGCATGGGCAAAGCGGCACCCTGGATTCCTCCGCTCCTACAGCTTCCTTTGGCAGAGGATCTCCAGAAAAAGCCTGGACGCACCGATTTCCAGCGTGGTCACCTGCTGCAGACCCCCGCCGGACTACAGGTGGCGGGAATTGGTCAGCAGGCCTCCCATATCATGAGTGGAATGGCCCATGCCGACTGCCTGATCATTCTTGCGGCCGAAGCCGGGCACGCCAAGGCCGGCAGTCTGGTAGACGTGCAGATGCTGGAGGGGCTCGTCTGAATCTGCGCTCAATCCAGGCCGTGCCGCGCCGCATAGGGCGTCGAGTGGCTGAGATGAAAGCGGAAATTGTCCGCGTAGAGTTGCTGTAACGCCGGATTCCCCCGGAATATCAGGAGATTTTCGGCATTGGCCTGCTCCGCCGCCTTGCTGAAATTGAAGCTGCCGGTGATCAGCGTCCCCGAATCGATCACCATCACCTTGTTGTGAGCGATGGCGTGCTGGTCGTCGATGTACACGGGCACCCCCTGGTTGGCAAAAAAATCGGCCACCGAATATTTCTGGGTGCGCTGGCTCCTGTCCAGCACCACCTTCACCTCGACACCTCTTTTGGCGGCACTGAGCACGGCCCTGGCAATCGGCGCGCTGGTGAAGGTATAGGCCTGCACCCAGACCCGCTGCTTTGCCTCGCCGACGGCCTGCACAATGGCCGCCGTCGCCCCACCCGGCGGCGAGAACGCCACCTCGATCGTCCCCTGTGCCGGAACCGTTACCGGCGTGGGCGGCCGCGCGGCTGTGGCAGACGCCCACTGATCATGCCCCCAGTTTTTCAGCGACTGCCAGCCGGACCAGGCCCCATCCCCGTACGCCCCGCCAGCAAAGGACGCCAGCAGCAGTCCGCAAACCAGCGCCCTGCCCGACCGCTTCAGGCCACCCATGAACGCCCTCCGCTAAGCGGTGCTTTGCCGATCGACTTGCTGGTCATCCCCCCGCCCCTCCATCTCGCGATGGATACATCGTAGGGAAAATTCTTATAAATAACCAGCCACCAAAGGCAAGCGGTGGCAGCACACCTCCCGTAAGCCTGCACGATTATGGTCCTCTCGTGAGGCATGCGCGGTACGTCGCCACAGGGGCGGCGACGTACCGCGCATGCAGCGCGAGATGATAGCGATCATTTTTTTGTCGAGGAAAGTGTGTCCAGCCTCCTGGGTCACCCGGGTGGCAAGCCAGTCCGAGATCACCCGCTGGAACGACGAAAATAGTTCTTGCGTACCGCCATAAAAATCCGTATGGTGATTTTCGGACAAGTGGTCCGAATTTAACGTAAGTGGGAAGTTCCTAAACATGGCAACTGGTACAGTAAAGTGGTTCAACGACAGCAAGGGATTTGGCTTTATTACGCCGGAAGACGGCAAGGAAGATGTATTTGTACATCATTCTGCCATTCAAGGCAGCGGCTTTAAGACCTTGGCGGAAGGTGCGCGCGTAACGTTTAACAGCGTTCGCGGCCCGAAAGGCATGCAGGCTGAGGACGTGCGCGAGGCATAAGATCCTTTACCGGATGGTCGCCACAGGACGCCGCTCTCTTGCGGCGTTTTTTATGGGGTGCGCCTACCTGGAGGTAGAAACGTTATGCGTTCCCAGCCGTCGCAAAGGCTTCGCGTCATGACCTGAGGTAGAAGCCGCAGGCGGTAATTCCGCCCGTACGAATCTGTGCGGGGAACGATAGGGCAGACGTTGCCTGCCACATAAAAATAAATCACTTAAATATCATTAATATTACTTATTTTATATGGCGGAGGCGGTGAGATTCGAACTCACGAGGGGCGTTAACCCCTGCCGGTTTTCCTTACCCACCATGGCTTTCGCCACAGGGCCACAAGGACCCTTTTGGAGTCTGGATCATGCCTTCACCCTGGCCATGAGGCTGTAGGTGGGAACCGTCTGATCTCTACACCTTCCGGAACCTTTCCGGCTTGGCTCGGCGTTACCTCGGATAAACCAGGGGATTCGCCGAATTTGATTCCTGCCACCCTGCCCGTTTCCCGGCAGGGGCTCGATTT
>DAIEIW010000173.1:0-7931 GCA_027351205.1 Acidithiobacillus sp. | reverse complement strand
TGCGGGTGCACAGATCCTGTTGGCTCGGGAAAACTTCGGCTGTGGTTCCAGCCGTGAACATGCACCCTGGGCCTTGGCGGATTATGGCTTTCGGGCAGTGATTGCCCCGAGTTTCGCCGATATTTTCGCCAATAATTGCGTACAGAATGGCATCCTGCTGGTACGCCTGCCCATGGATGTGGTGGATCATCTCTTCCATGAAGTGGCGGCGAACCCCGGCTACCGTCTGCGCATCGACCTGCCCGCGCAGGAGGTACAGACCATGGGCGATAGCCGCTATGCCTTTCCCATGGATGCGGGCCACAAGCACAAACTGATGCATGGTCTGGATGACATTCAGATCACCCTGCAGCAGGACAGCGCCATCCGGGTCTATGAGGCACGGCGACGGCAAACGGCACCTTGGTTATTTCGCAATTGAGGACTCAGGAGCAGGAAAACATGGTTCAGGAATCACCAATAGTGGAAGAGAATGGTTTGCCACCCCTGTGTTCAGGTGCGGTCATCCTGGAGGGTATGACCAAACGGGGTAAGCCGTGCAGGTTGATCGACAATACCGCCTCGGCACCCCGGGAGGAGTTGGTGGCACTGCTCAATGACCTCATCGAGCAGGAGCACTTCGGGCCCTCGGGATTGAGTGTGGCGGGGGGTAACACCATCAGTATCGGTGCCCCGCAGTCCGCCCATGTGCAACTGGGGGAGCACATCTACCGGATGATCGTGGTGGACTACGCGGCGCGGCTGGAGTCGTTTTAGTGCCGCGCCGCTTTCTTCAGGGCATCAGCCGCTGAATCACCCACGCGCCGCCGGTATCGGCCAGACGGCTGTAGCGGAAACGGTCGTGCAACCGGCTGCGGCGTCCCTGCCAGAACTCGAAGTGTTCCGGCTGCAGACGGTAGCCGCCCCAGGCGGGGTTGCGCGGGACGTCCCCGGCGGGATAACGGGCCCGTAAGGCAGCTACGCGCTGCTCCAGTGCCGCGCGACTGGCGATGGGCTGACTCTGCTCGGAAGCGGCAGCGGCAAAGCGGCTGCCTTCGGGACGTTGCTGAAAATAGGCATCCGCCTCGACATCGCCGAGTTTTTCGACGGTGCCGTCCACCCGCACCTGCCGGTCATTTTCCGGCCAGTAAAACACTACGGCTGCCTGCGGGTTGGCCGCCAGTTGCTGTCCCATGGGGCTGCGCTGATCGGTGTACCAGCACAGACCGCTTTCGTCAAAATGCTTGAGAAGCACGATCCGCACGTCAGGATGCCCCTCCGCGTCGCTTGTCGCCAGTGCCATGGCTGTCGCATCAAAGTTGTGTGCCGCGATCGCTGCCGCCAGCCAGTCGGAAAACTGATGAAAAGGATCGGGATTCAGATCCTTGCGATGCAGTTCGCTATGCACAAAGTCTCGGCGGGTACTGCGGTGGTCTATTTCGCCTTCCATACTCTCCTCCATTCAGGATGCCGCTGGTGCTTACGCCTTGCGTTCGATGACGCCGCCCGCGCTGCCGAACAGCATCACATCCGCACGCCGATGGGCAAAGATGCCATTGTCCAGCACCCCCGGGATCGCATTGATGGTTTCTTCCATCCGCAACGGATCGGAAAAATCGAGTCCGGTGACGTCGAGGATGACATTGCCGTTGTCCGTGGTGATACCGCTGCGCAGGGTGGGGCTGCCACCGATCTTCACCAATTGCCGGGCGACAAAGCTGCGGGCAAACGGAATCACTTCCACAGGCAGGGGGAATTTGCCGAGCATGGGTTTATCCTTGCCGTCATCCGCAATACACACGAAGAGTCTGGCGGCACTGGCGACGATCTTTTCACGGGTAAGGGCACCGCCACCGCCCTTGATGAGGCGGAAATGCGGGTCGGCCTCGTCAGCGCCGTCAATATAGACCGGAATATCGCCCGTGGCATTCAGTTCGAGCACATTGAGGCCCTGTGCCTTGAGGCGGTTTTCGGTGGCAATGCTGGACGCGACGTAGCCGTCCACATGAATCTTGGCGGCACCAAGTGCCTCGATGAAGAAGTTGGTGGTGGAGCCAGTGCCCACCCCGACGACCATGCCGGGCTGAATATAGCGCAGGGCGGCTTCGGCCGCCATTTTTTTTAGTGCATCAGTATTCATGTGCTTTTCCTTTATGTGTTGTGGTGGAGGTGATGCGTTGCATAAAAGCATGGGTAAGTGCGGCCCCAGAGGCCGGATTCTGGCCACTGAGGATGAGGTGGTCCGTGACCACATGGCTTTGCCACGGAACGCCGACGCTGACCAGGAAGCCTTCCTGTCGGAGCCGGTCTTCGAGCGTATAAGGCCAGCGCCCGGCCAGCGCTGTTGCCGATTCTTCCGTCGCACTGAAGCAGGTTACCCGTTGCCCCAGGAAAGGGGAACGGTCCGCCCCGCCGCAGGTGGCGAGGAGTGCTGCGCTGCCGTGGCAGAGGGTGGCGACGGGCTTTGCCGTCGCCAGGCAGTAGCGCAGCAGGCGGTCCATCGCGGGTGCCTGACAGAGGTCCATGAGCGGCCCATTGCCGCCGGGAATGAAAATGCCGGCCAAGGCGTCCAGGTCCTTGTCCGTCAGCGTATTCAAATCAGCAGGTGTTGTTAAGTCCGTTATCTGCGCCACGGCGTCGTACAACCGGGCGGCCTTAAGGGTATCGCCCCCAAGAGCGGCTGGCTCGAGGCTCTCTGCATCAACCGACGGCGGCACTCCGCCCGGCGTCGCGACGTGCGGTTGCCATCCTGCTTCACACAGCATCTGCCAGGGTGTCACCAGCTCTTCGGCCCAGAATCCGGTAGCAACCTCGGTGCCGTCATTGAGGCGAAGGCGTTGCGCCGCGCTGAGCAGAATAAGGACGAAAGGCCGGGTAGTCATGTCCAGAGTTTAGCATGGCCAGCAGGCAAGAAAAGGGCGACTTCTGCCGGGACGCTGGCTGTTTTCATGCAGAAATGCACAGATACGGAGAGACTCGGCTTTATCCGTACGGTGCCGGGTCATCATTGGATTTTCGATTGCAGGAGGACGGAGTGGTTATTTTCTGGGGAATAAGCGCCGTTCTGCGGGTATATGAAAGATGCCTTTTTTACATTAAAAATACTCACAGATGTTTTTATATTTTTAAAAATTAACCGGGGGAACCTCTTCGGGAACTTTCAGGCATGAATATTAAATTATACTAATAAACGTACATACAGTTTGTAGTAGTGTTATATTTCACAAGTGAATATTAACCAACAGTTTGTTCCATCAGTAATTTATAGTTGCATCTTTATAAGATAACGGTAATATTATAATTTATCTTTTTGGCGCGCGCACGTCACTAATACTATTTACATAAGCCCAAAAATATTTGAGGCAAATCTCTATTGCTTTGCGCCCCAGCCTGCACTAGTTTTACTGCCAGGCAATCAATAGGCAGTAATAGTATAAATTTATATGATTTATGGAAGTGGTGAAAACTGGTGCCAATACCGGCCTGCCGCGGAATCGCCGGAGCCCGGGCGCCACGGTTCGGTGGCCACTGTGCCATGAAAGCCCATAGAAATTCTGATCTGCATGCAGTGTCGGGAAAGGTAATCGGATAGTGGTCGCTATCCTGTCATATCGCGGATGGTCTGAAGTCCGTCAGGGAGAAATATCAATGCAAGTGAAGTGGAGGAATAACCTCAAAAACGGGTGCCGCCATGCCGCCCTCGCGCCGATTCTGTTGCTCAGTGGCTGCGCGGGTAACCCCTTTTGGATATTTGATCCAAAAGGGTTGATGGCCGATACCAACCTGTTTTATCTGCTGGTGGATGTCGGAATCATGGGCAGCATCGTCGGCCTGACGGCGCTCCTGGTGATCTGGTTCATGTGGCGCTACCAGAAGGGCAAAAACCGGGGGAAATATGACCCTACATGGTCCCACTCCAACACCATTGAAGTGGTTGTCTGGGGTGTCCCCATCATTGCCGTCGGCTTTTTGTCCTATTTTGCGGTAACCGGCACCTTCGAGATAAATCCATATAATCCGACGGTGATTACCAACCATCTGAAACCCGCAAGTGATCCGGTCGAGGTGGATGTCATCGCGACCGACTGGCAGTGGCTTTTTGTATACCCGCAGTATCATATGGCCGTGGCCAACGAACTGGTGCTGCCCGCGCATACCCCGGTATTTTTCCGTCTGACCTCCTCTGCGGTGACTACGACATTCTTCATTCCACAACTGGTGGGCATGATCGACGTAATGCCCGGCATGCGTACCAAAAACGCCCTGGAAAGCAACCACATCGGGGAATATCAGGGCATCGCTTCGGACTATGCCGGCGCGGGCACCTCCTGGATGACTTTCAAGACCAGGATAGTGAAGTCGGCCGACTTCCGCGAGTGGGTGCGGAAGGTGCAGCAGTCTCCGACATCCATGACCTACACCAGCTTCAACGACTACGCCGATCCTTATATCAATGTGCATCATAAGGTGGCCTATTTCTCGTCGGTGCCGGACGGTTTGTTCGATCATGTCGTCGACGAGGTCATGAAGGGTAAAACCTGGCCCATCCCGCCGATGATGACGGAAAACATGGTGGCGTACATGCAGAAGCAGAACGCCGAACACCGCGACTAACAACAGGAGAATTGACAGATGCTCGTAGATTTAGCCGGGGGCTGGAACCCCATGCTGGGGCGCCTTGCCTGGTCTCAGATTCCTTACGACAACCCCATCCTGGCGCCGCTGTTTGTCGCGGTGGTCATCGGGGCCGTTCTGATGCTGGGTCTGATCACGTACTACGGGAAATGGACCTACCTGTGGAAGGAATGGCTGACCACCGTGGATCACAAAAAACTGGGGGTGATGTACATCCTCATCGGTCTGGTGATGCTGTTCCGGGGTTTCATTGATGGTCTGATGATCCGGACGCAGCAGGTTTGGGCGGTAGGCGCGCATTCCTCGGGAGTGTTCGGTGCCACGCACGGGTACCTGACTCCGTTCCATTTCGGGCAGGTCTACAGCGCCCATGGGGTGATCATGATTCTGCTGGCAGCCACGCCGTTGCTTGTCGGCTTCATGAACATCATCGTGCCCATTCAGATCGGCGCCCGGGACATGGCCTACCCCTACCTGAATGCGTTGGGGCTGTGGTTCACCGCTGCGGCCGGGGCGTTGATCATGATTTCCCTGTTCGTGGGTGATTTCGCGCACAACGGCTGGTTCGGTTATGCACCGATCTTCGAGTTGCAATACAGCCCGGGCGTGGGTGTGGACTACTGGATATGGACCATGGAGTTGCTGGCGCTGGGGACCACCTTGGGCGGCATCAACATTCTGGCGACCATCATCAAGATGCGCGCGCCGGGTATGACCTGGGGTCGTTTGCCGATCTTTGTCTGGGCTTCGCTTGCGTCGAACGTGATTGCCCTGACTTCTTTCCCGGCACTGCAGGTGGCACTTGCATTGGTTGCTGCAGACCGGTATCTGGGTGCGCATTTCTTCACCGCTGGTCTGGGTGGCAATCTGATGCTCTATACCAATCTATTCTGGATATGGGGCCATCCGGAAGTCTATTTCGTGATTCTTCCGGCCTTCGGCATGATGTCGGAAATCTTTCCGACCTTTTCCGAAAAACCATTGTTTGGCTACATGACCATGGTGCTCGCCAGTATGGCCATTGCCGGCGTTTCCTGGCTGGTCTGGCTGCATCACTTCTTTACCATGGGCGCCGGGCCCTACGTCAACAGCGCCTTCAGTGTGGCCACCATGCTGGTCGGCATTCCTACGGGTGTGAAGGTGTTCAACTGGGCATTCACCATGTATCGCGGGCGCCTGACTTTCAACGCTGCCATGCTGTGGGCCATCGGCGCGCTTTTCCTGCTGCTGGTAGGCGGATTGACGGGTATGATGCTGGCGGTTCCGGCCATCAATTACATGGTCCACAACAGCGTTTTCGTGGTCGCGCATTTCCACTCCATGCTGCTGACGATTGTGTACGCCATTTTTGCTTCGGTGATCTACTGGTTTCCCAAGGTCTTCGGCTTCAAGCTGAATGAGTTCTGGGCAAAGACCATGTTCTGGCTCTTTTCTGCCGGTACGGCGCTGGTGTTCGTGCCGATGTACATGCTCGGTTTCATGGGTATGACCCGGCGTCTGGATTATGTGTTCAACACCGCTTGGCATCCTTATCTGCTGGTGATGGAATTCGGCATCGTGGTGTATACGCTCTCCGTCCTCGCATTTTTTGCGCTGCTTTATGTCAGTGTCCGCGATCATGCGAGCAACCAGGTTGGCGCGGATGCCTGGGGTACCTCCCGCTCGCTGGAATGGCTTACCCATTCTCCTGTGCCATTTTATAACTTTGCCGTACTGCCACACGTCAATGCGCGTGATGAAGTGGCCTGGCGGCGTGACAACGGCATCGATCATGTCCAGCCCGATCACTATGAAGATATCCATATGCCCAATAATACCGGTGTGGCCATTGTCCTCGGCGGCCTGACCTTTGTACTGGGTTTCGCCTTGGTATGGCGTATCTGGTGGCTTTGTGCCTTCTCCCTGCTGGCAATCATTGCACTCGTAATATACCGCTCCTTCAAGGGTGATCCGGGTTACATCATTACCGCGGCAGAACTGGAACAAATGGAAAAAGCCGCCATGCGCCGGGAAGCACGGATAGGTAAACAGCAGCATCGGGTAGGCAGCGGCGTACTGGGCGAGGCGATCGCCTATGCGCGTTCCGATCTGCCGTCACTGGCTTCGCAGCCGGGTTCAACAGGGGGATTGGATCACCGCAGTTGATGACACAACACACCGACAGGTGGTGGCTGGGATATCGGCCACCGTCAAGGAATGACAGATCGAGGAGTTTTTTATGAGTTCTCATGGCAGTAATGTGGATCCGAAAACGGCAGAACTATGGGATAAAAGTCACTATCAGCATGACGTGATCTCGACCCGTACTTTTGGTTATTTCATGTATCTGCTGAGTGACGGCATGCTGTTTGCGACACTTTTTGCCGCTTATGGCGTACTGAGCTACCAGCACAGTTATTCCGGCGGACCCACTCCCGCCGACTTTGTGAAGCCTTGGTACACCTTTGCCCAGACCATGGCGCTGTTTGTTAGTGTGCTGGCTTATGGTTTGGCGATGAATGCACTCAAGCACAAGAACAGAAGCGGGGTGATCAACGGGTTGCTCGCGGCCTTTGTGTTGGGTGTGTTGTTTCTGGCACTGGATATCCATGACATGACGCATCTCGCGTCATCGGGTATCACCGTGGCGACCAGTGGCGGCATGTCGGCATTTGTCATCCTGACCCAGGTGCATGCCGCCCATGTTTTCTTCGGGTTGATCTGGATTCTGGTGATGATGGCTCAGGTGCTGACCAAAGGATTCACCACGGATGTAGTGGGTCGTTTGCTGACGTTGCGCATGTTCTGGCATTTGCAGGCGATTATTTGGGTATTTGTGTTTGTGTTCGTTTATTTGTGGGGATATATGTCATGAGTCACGGTCACGAGGATCCGACATTGCATCCGGAAGTACAGATGTCCACTTCCCGGGGATATTTTTCAGGGTTCGCGATTTCCAGCATCCTGATGTTCGTCGCTACTTTTTTGGTGGCATCGCGTGCCGTGCCGCCATTCGGTTTGCTGATGGTCATCTCGGTCTGCGCGGGCATAGCGATTATCGCGCAGATCTACTTCCTGCTGCATATCGATGTTTCCGAACACAACATCTGGAATACCGTGGCGCTGGTGCTGTTCATGCCGCTTTTTCTGATTACCATCGGGCTGACTTGGTGGATGTTCTCGCAATTGTATCTGCGCACGATGATTATGCCTGGCATGATGCACTGACCGCACGAAATCCGGAGGTCCTAGCGTCATGTTAAAAGAAGGATTACACAGCGACGGCATTGGCGACCTTTCCGGTTCGCGGGCACGACCGTCTTTTCTTCGCGACCTCT
>DAIEIW010000165.1:0-6752 GCA_027351205.1 Acidithiobacillus sp. | reverse complement strand
ACCATCCACCACCGCATCGTCCGCCAATAGCCGTTGTTTGGGTGCGTCCAGGAACCGTAGCATTTCTTCTCGGAACGCTCGCTTGGCCTCGGCACCATTTAACTGATCGGCTCGCGCGGAAAGTCGCTGCAAAAAGGCCGTAAAATCCAGCCCATAGTCCGCCATCTTGCGCCAAACCAAATCATCGCGCGGCGTCACTCCACCCTGAACAAGCATATGGATATCCCAAAGGTCTCTCTGCTTCACGTAGGTGCGCGCACCCAGGGCGATGAGTTTATCCGCAAATATCTCTTCTTTGGTTTCTGCTTTTAGCGCAATGGCACGATATGCTTGCGGCATCTCCTCAATGACGGACGATCTGGCGACGGCCACCACAGACGTGTGGGCAGGAATGCTGGCCACTTCCGTATGAATAAAATAGCTTTGTTTGGCATCCCGCGACACATCGGGCAGCCGGATCTTCGCCTTCCAGCGCGCTACGGGCACTTTGTCATGTGGATCTGGCAGGTGCGCCTCCACTTCCATGTGCAAACCGTAGTGACGACCTGCAGTGTTCTCCAATTCACGAACGAACGGGGCCATCTGTGCCGGATCAAAATTCACCCCTCCGGCAAAGTCGAGATCTTCAGAATAGCGGACGCCACCGTGGCACAAGCGCAAGGCAGTGCCCCCCTGGAATACCAAATTATCCGCCACCCCGCTTTCCACCAGTGCCTGCAAGATTTCGTAATGGAGCAACTCCTTGATCACAGCCGGAACACTGGCGTTATGTGCTTTTGCAAGACGCCCGGCGGTCTCCAGGAGCGAGGTATATTGAAAGGCCATCACGGTGCCTCCGCGTGTTCATGGATATCCACCAGGTCCAGATTTCTTCGTACCCGCTTCAAGTCCCGGTAAGCCTGTTCAGGGCTCGCCACATGGATACTCCTGCGGGGATCGAAATCCGTCTGTGGCGGCGCTTTCGATTGGGTATGGGTCATTTCCAGAACGCCGTAGGGCGTATCGAAGGTAAAACTCCGCCCGGTGGTCATCATCGTGTAACGGAACGGGATTTGCGAAATCCACCCGGCATCTGACAATACGGATTCCAAAGAAAGGTAACAAAAATCGAATGGCCGCAGAAAGGACGCCAACGCCAATAGAGGCTCTGCTGGCATACTCATCGCTCTTGGGTTCACATACACGTTGCGACTGACACGCTGAATCAGGCCCCCTTTCGCGTGACGGGAGATCGTCGTTCTGAGCGCATCCCCTTTCTCGCCCAGAACAATCCCCAGACGAGGCACCGTGAAAGCCCAGACTCCGCGCCGGTCCATGTCATCCATCAAGTGCTGCAGGACTTTCCTATCCATGGCGACACTCTACACGAAATATATATTTCTGCATATTTCGTGCTTACCTAATGCCCGGCAAAAGCCGTACCGCTACTGCGCACACGACTGCGATCCTAATTGACGGCGGCGTCCCTGATGCTCGCTTACCACAGCCTACTACGCTTAGTCAGGCGTTGACCCGTGCCGCTGCAGGGACCGAAAGGCGCCCCGACATAGATCATGTCGTAATTCATCCCGAACGCCGAACCCATTACCCAGAGATACAACATGCAGACCAGCACATATCCATTCCACACAAAAAGTCCGTGCCAGCCGAAGTTTGCAAAGAATGCGGGTTATACCAATCCAGCAACAAAAACAGCAGAAACAGCGTGACATGCGCACCCACTTCCTGTTCGCGGCGATGGGCTTGACGGGCTGACTGCACATAATTCCAAGCCACCGCATTGTTCTGCGATACGGCCATCTTCTCCAAGTTGGGAATAGACATCCAGCCATGACCATATTCCTGATAACTGACAAGCCATGACGGCAACTTCGATACCAACAACATGGCCAACTACTGGAGAATAGGCACAAACAAAAAATATCCTGTCGCCATGAGCAGCAGAACCTCGACCAGATAGGTGGGCGTCAGGTCTGCCTGCACGGCCTGCCAAGGTTGCAGTGCTATGGATGGATGACCGGACCACGCACTGACCATATCCGCCGCCAGAATAATCGTGAGCAGCGGAATCAGGAATGCAGGCTTGGCTTTTTTTTCGATGACGCTGATAGAACTGGACATGTGGTTACTCATGTGAATGCTCCTGTTTAGCCATGGTCCTATAGGCTTCATCGACCTCATCCTGAGTGCGTAAATACACGCGCAGGGTGTTTTTCTGCGGCAAATCGCGCGGTTTTTCACCATGACTCACCGCGCGCGCCTCAGCTCGAATATCCCGTATAAAGCTCTGTAATGATTTTACCGCGAACTCGATGCTCATGGCTTCATGACTCACGATCCTCCGTCCTACCCCTGATCGCCGTATTGGTGGTGATTTTGAGTTTTTCCGTCCGTTCCGGGGACACCTTGAAGCCGCTCGGATCGCAGCTTCCAATAACCACAGAGAGACCCAACGACCTCGCTTTGATATCCTCGTAAACCCGGGCGGCTTCTTCGCTGCTCACAAGATCGGCAGGGCTATCCGGTACCGACAGGACATGTTTCGTGGAACCGTACTCATCCAGAAATTCCCGGTCGTAGTCGGCCCGCCGTGCTGACGACAGCAGCCGTCGGTGATCACTCGGATCATTCGGTGCAAACGCTGTCCACAAAACGCCTGCCAGCGTCACCACGCCAAGCACCGACGCCACCACAAACATCCCCATCGACCCAAAGCTCAGATAGCCTGCCGGGAGTCCGATAACGCACGCCGGGAGCATTACCCGCAATGTTGCCATGCTCTCTATTACCGAACCTATCCGATTGATTGTTTTCATTTTACGCAGGCTCCTTCTCGGCAAAGTAATTTTTGGCGGTATCCTTCGCCCACTCACTGTTCCAGGCATCTATGAGCTCTTTGGCTATGGTCTTCTCGATGACCCCCTCTGCGGTTCCTTCCGAACGTCTGCGCTCAATGACTTCTTTTGCAGAGATACCGAATCGGGAGGCCGCGAGCTTGCGGGCGGTGGACGGCGGTACGTACTTCTGCAACTCACTCAGGAGCGTGCGATCTTCGGACGTGGTCGAAAACGCCCACAACCACTCCAGCGGTACCGGATCGGACAGCATCATGCGGTACTTGCCCGCTTTGGTCGTCCACAGACAGAGGATATTGGACCCCTTGGACGAAGGCCCTCGCAACTGCGGCAACATTTCCACCTCCGCCTCAGACAACTGGAAGCGGTCGATCAGGTCGGCAGGATTGTCCGGCGCCGACATGATGAATTTCGTTGAGCAGTTCTCCTCCAGGAACTTCCGGTCGTAGTCGGCCAGCCGCTGGCTGGAGAGCACCATGCGGATATTGTATTTGCGGCCTTCACGGCCATCCCGGTCCACCACGCGCCGCACCGGCTCCACCCCTTCGGTACGGTGAAATTCGTCATACACCACGAGCTTCGGCTGGTCGTACATCTTCTTCATGTGTTCCAGGTGGTAGGCCTGATACCGCTCTGGAGCCCGCTGCGGGTCTTCCTCGTGGTTGACGTACCAGTGGCCGGTAGCCGCGAAGCGCGCCGCGAGATACATCACGGAGGTCCGTTTGGCCGCGTCAGGGCCGGAACCCGCCGTCACCTCCGCCAGGTCGAGGATGTTGACGCGGGCCGCGCCCATGTTCTGCACCGTCACATTGGACAGGATCGGATACTCCTGCACCGCGGACTCCAGGTAGCGTGCCATCTTGTCCAGCAAGCCTTCTGAGGCTTCAGACATCTTGCCAATTTTCCCCAGCCGGTCGGCCACCTCCGGATCACGGGTGAACTGGATCAAATCGCCCACCACCGGCATGGCGTAACGCTGGGCCGATGACGCGAGATCAGGACGTCCTGCATCAAAAAGGTCATCGACGATGGTCCACCAGGCGGGGCGGCCATCGCTGTAGCGCCCGCTGGCGATGCCCTTCGTGACAAAGTCCTGGATCTCCGGATTGGGGTTCTGACCCTGCGACCACCGTTTCGGCGCCCCGTCATGGCTCATATCGGAGTACCGCAAATAGGCGAGGTCCAGCAGATACCCCATGGTCTCGTAAAGGTCCTCTGGCGGCTCGGTGAGGCCTACCGGCGTACAGAGCATGACCAACAGCTCCAGAAGCCGCGCACGATGCTGTGGGAGCGGCGCGCGGTAGCCCAGGGCCATGTCGAAGGGATTGACCGCGTGCTCCCGCGTCTGGCGCAGCACCATGCAGTTGACCTGGTGGCGATATTTCTCTGGCAAACTGTCGATGAGGTTTTTGCCATTGCCCTGCGAGGAATAGCCGATGTCGATGATGGCGGCCGGCGGCAGTTCGTCGTGGCCGCCTTCCAGCAAGTGCGCCATGAGCAGCATGCCCACCAGTACCGACTTGCCGGAGCCCGGCGATGCGGCCAGGGCGATCACGAAATCATTCTGGATGGAGGAGCCGATACGCACCGGCATGGGCTTGCCATCCGGGGATCGGAACAACAACGCACCGCTATCCCACGGGGACGCCGGAGTGGCAATCGGCAGAAACGGCAGCGCATCGGACATATTCGGCGTATGCAATCGCCCCGCCGTTTCCGTGCGCAGGCCTGGAATCATGGAGAGCCAATAAGGAATAGGGTCTCCGGCCACGCCATCCACGGTGATGGAACCCCATGACCGTATGGACTGTTCCAGGCGGCGGGCGTTTCGCAAACACTCCTCTTCGGATCTGCCCCAGGTGGAGAAGTTGACCCGCATATCCAGCAGATAATCGCCTTTGCGAGCACGATCCTCCACCAAACTGGAGGCGTCGGTAATCAGGTTGTTTTCCTTGTTGGTCATCGACAGGATGGCAGCGACCGCACCGGTCATCAATCCCTGATAAAAATTGCCTGTAGACGGTGCCATGGTGACGGTATAAGACCACGGCAGATCGAGTTGCAGGGACATCATCTCCACGAAATCCGCGAATCGCACTTTCTGGGCGGGCCCGAACGACATCGTCAGAACTTTGGTGAAAAGGCCGTTACATTCCACCACGTCCCCGCTGCGCGTCGTCGCCCGGTAGGGCATGATCTGTTCCTTGATGGTTGGCACGCCATACAGCGTGCGGTCATTGAGCAGCGGGCGATTTTTCTGATCCCAGACCGTATCATCGGTATTGTCCGGGTCCATGTTGCGCCGCCAGGCGCGCACCGCCTCCTCCACCGGCAGCACGTCCAGGGCCAAGCCACTCTTGCGCAGGTTGCTCGTCAGCCCATCCAGCATGGCATGATGTATCGCGGGAAGCGCCGGAAGGGCCAGATTGGGGATCTGCCAGGGGCCAGGTTTGGTATCGAGTGCGGCATCCCGTTCCTTGATTTGTGCTTTGATTTCGTGCGGCAGTAGGGCGCTGGGCAGCGTCCAGATTGCCATCAGCGAGGATTCCGGCACAAACGCCCCTTCTATGGAGTGATAGGCATCCACCAGCCCGGTATCGAGCGCCATGCGTCGAGCTGCGGCACGTAGCGGCTTGGTGTGGCGCTCCATGGCGTGCTCCGACCAGCCCGGATCACGTGAGAAGCTCCACTGCACTACATGCCCGTGCTTTTGAAACAGGGGTGCCAGATTCTGCATGAGGGCCGCGTCCATCTTGCGCCGTACCGCTTCCGACTGTCCCATCAACACCATGAGCCCATCGACCCGCAAGAGCGACACCAATGCGCCAGAGCCGGTGGCAAAGGTGGTGGCGTCCTGGATGGAATGCACGACGACTTGACTGCTCAGGCTCATTCCCAGCGTTTGCGACAGCACGCCCATGGCGTTATCTCCTCCTGCGAATATTAAAAAACCGGAGCCTTGATCCAGCAGCTCCGGTACGCACTCTCTAAGGCATCCCGGAATCAGCCCGTCTGCACCTGTGCCGACGTGGAGTTCTGAGCGCCCGTAGTCGCGTTGTTGAACATCGTATTTACGGCATGTCCGGCGAAGGTCGGAACAGCCACCAAAGCGGCGCCAAACATGGACTCCATCACGCCATGCGACATTTTTTCCTTGCCCTGCCCCTCATTCTTGTGGGCTTTACGCATGGTGTGAATCCCCCAGCCCACAAGACTGAAACCGCTGAGATAAAAAGCGGACTGAATCAGTCCGCCCATATCATTCAAATTGGTGCCCACGTTCAGAGCGGTTTGCCCGAATCCATTGCCCGCAAACGCCAGCCCGGTACCCAGCATCGACAGGGCAATGCCGGTAAACCAACGCTGCAATCGCCGGTGATCCATCACAAAACTTTTCGGCTCATGCCGTGCGGGTGCCGACAGCAGAATCTTGCGGTCCTGTTTGATTACCGGCCGTTCATACATGGGGATGGTGACAACCAACCGCACGCCATCTTTACGTGTGATGGTTTTTGACACATCCTCTTCACAACCTATGGTTTGGTATCCCATTGAAACTACTCCTGTTCATAATGATAAAACGGTTGACTTTGCGCAAAGTGCCCCATCGCTATCCAGGTTCACCACAGATAGTTATATCCGCGAACAGGTGATTTTCTTTGTTCTGATGAGGCTGGATTATTATTTTCTGGGACGGTTTGCGCGGGAGTGCCGACACTGGGGCGGCACGGCTATTGAGAAGCGTCGCCCCTGGCGGGGTGCAGCCCCCCCCTGGCGAGGGGCAACCCTACAGAACATGGCCGATCAGCATGAATACGCTGAACATCTCCGCCAGAGCGCCCAGAGCCAGGATCGCCAGAACATGCGCCAGATCATCGACCAGACGCGAGAAGTCGA
>DAIEIW010000127.1:0-9287 GCA_027351205.1 Acidithiobacillus sp. | reverse complement strand
AGGACCAAAGCGGAAGAGGCTGGGTCGTGGTATGAGGAAGCGCCGACGCGGGAGATCAAGCCCACGCAGCGCTGTCATGCGTGCTGGAAATTGCCGGAGGAGAAGAAAACCCTCTCAGACCGGCAACACCAGTGCCCGCATTGTGGTGTCACCTGTGGCCGCGATGAAAACGCGGCGCTGGTGTTATTGCGTTGGCTGGAAATGAGATTGGCTGGTGCATCCGGCTCCGGGCGGGAACCGCCCGAGGTGTGGAGCGGTGGAAGTCTCGCCGCGATGAAGCACGAAACTCACGCCATAACCGCCTAGGTTTGGCGGGATAGTTCATGAGAAAAAAGTTTTCTCAGCTTGGCGACGGGTTGGCAGTTACTAAAAACAGGACGCAGTTCTCCGCTTGTAACCGCATAGCGGTTCAGGGGGCAATGAAGCGGCGCATTACGGACGTAACAACGCGATCCTGTTTCATTCCCAAGGCAAGGCCCGTTGGGTCCGTGGTCGATGGGCGGGCTGTGCCTCATTCCATGGCTGGCGAGGAACCGGCACACAGACCTTGGCGACTTGGTTATCGGTCCGCAGATAGCCCACCAGATCGGGAAGCCCCAGGATTTCAGACGGCATTACGGCTCGTTCCGTGACCAGGGTTTCGGAGATACCGATGCCTTCGGACTCGCTGCGGGAATGTTCCGAAAACCCAAAGAGTCCATCTGCACCCCCTAAAAATACCCCTCTGCCATTACTGTAGGTATTGGTGACGCTCTGGTTATAGCTTTTCGTGACCCGCCGACGCTGATAGTCGCCGAGTTCCTTGGACATCTCCTCTGCGGTTTCCTGGTCACTGATCCGCAGGATCAGGCGGTTTCGTGCCAATCCATAGAGCACGGCAGCCTCGTCCCTGCCGTAGACCTGGCGTAATTGCTGCACCGTTTGAAGCCCCAGGATGCCCACAAGGCCATATTTGCGGCCTTCGGCGAGGGCTGGGCCGAGGGAGGGCAGTTTGCCAAGGCTTGCGACTTCGTCCAGAGAGAGCCAAATCCGCCGTTGGGGCGAGGGCGGCAGGGAGAGCGCCGCCCGGACCACCGTATCCGTCCAGACAGTGAGCAGAGGCTTGAGGGCTTCCTGTTGGCTTTTCTTGGACAGCAGAAAGACCCAGCGGCGGTCCTGGTCATCCTCGACCCAGCGTTTGAGGGAAAAGGCCCGCTCTGCGGGCGTATTGTGCAGGATGGTGAGTTTATCCAAGGCAATGGACAGTTGCGCCCGCACCCCAGAGAAGGTCTTTTCCTGACCGACCAGACCCGCCTTTCCCGCTTGGCGCACGATTTCCATGAGGGTGGCATCGTCTCCGCGTAGGCCGTAGTTGAGCAGGTCGTCTATGTTCCGTGTGCTGAGCATCAAGGCCTGGAGCACCGCTTGCGCCGCATGGGTCCAGAACGGATCGTGCTGGCCCACCGGGTCCGGGATGAGGGCCTTGGCGAAGGCGGGCAACTCGTGGCGTTCCAGGTCTACCCAGGGATTCCAGCCCGCGTCCCGCTCGTCCAACGGGTTCAAAATGACATCCACCCCCGGCCGATAGAAGAGGCTGACCATGTCGCCCACGGGATCGTAGACCAGCGCCTTTTCCTGTCGAGCGCGAATGTCGCCAAGCATCCATTTGAGGGTGAGGGTCTTACCCGTACCGGGAGCCCCGGCGAGGAGGAAATGCTGCCACTCGTCTCGGAACTCAATGGGCACAAAGCCGATTTGTAGCTGTCCTGGCTGCCGTTGCTGGAGCAGCGCTTGCCGGGATTGTCCATCGGTGACATCGAGGACTTCCGTGCCGCGCAGGTGTTCATCGACCGTTACCGTCTGGGACAGTATGCTGTCGGCATAGGCGGCTTCGAGGACCGGGAGGATGCCTGCCTTCTCGATCAATCGCGCCCGATCGGTTGGGTCTGTGGCGGGGAGGTAAGTGGCCTTTTTGGCCTTGTCTACTCCCCGCAAGGCGAGGCTTTTGGCGGTATCCGCAGCCTTACCCTTGAGCCGGTCAAAAAGGCCCATCAGGCGACTCCGGTAGCGACTTGCAGGGCCTTGGTTTTGGTCCCATAGCGGAGCTTCCACCAAGCCAGCCCGGCGATCCCGGCCATCGCCACAGCGGTCACGACATGCGACCCGGAGAACAGGTTAGAAAGCCGGATGTTCTGTCCTGTCACAAAATTCATGAACCAGAATCCGCCCACGAACCATGGACCCCACCAGCTCGACATAAGCGTCACGATCCAAAAGCGCCAGGAGACATTAGCGTTATTGGCGATGTTTTTGGTAGTCGGTTGCAGGGTGACTAGGAAGATCAACCCGAAGAGCAGGTAAAAGAGGGAGGAAGAGTTATCCCGAAAGAGGGCGCTGAGGAGCAAGAACGGTGTGCTGTACTGGATGAGTTCCGCCGAGGCTTGGCGCAGCATCCGCCAGCGTATCGCCTCGTTCAATATGGCCTGCTGTTTGGGGCGCTGCTTGGCCGCTTCCTGTACTTGTTTGATTTTATCGAGAGCGCCCATGCTTACATCCTGAACCAGACGAGGATGAGGGTAATGATGTAGAGCAGGATGGAGAAATCCTCACCGACCTTGTGATGCAGGATAGCGGAGAAAAAGGCTTCCATGAAATTCAGGAAGAGGATCGGCAGAAGGAAGATAAGGACGATTACCAGAGCCACCCCAATCTGATAAATCTTTGCTGCTTTGTTGTTGTAATGTTCCTCGTATCCCTTTCGCGCCATGTAGCATCTCCTCTAGGAGCGTTCGGAAACTGGCGATCCACTACGGGCCGGGTCTAGGGACGATAGTTCGTTCCACAGATCGGACAGGAACTCCTGATCCTTGGCGGCCAGTCGTGTCTTGAGTTGCGCTGCCAGGGTGGACACATTGGCGTTCCCAGGATCGCGGAGCAGAGAGAGGACGGCGGAACCGAGGATGATTTTCTTGCGGGTTTCGGTGGCGCGTTCCTTTCGAGTGAGGGCGCGTAGCTCTCGCAGTTCGATGCGTTCGCGTTTGGCCTTGAGCTGGGCTATTCGTTTCTGGGCCGCTTCGATCTGTGCGTCTATGGCGGCAATCGGATCGGGCATCGTGCACCTGTTCGGTTGACGGAGCAGGTCATATATTGCACGATCCCATGGGCAGAGACAACCCGAAGCGATAGCAAGGGCGCACTTATCCAAACTCTTCGAGTTTGGCGTGCGGTCAGGGGCAAAAGGCCCCCGACACCCCCAGGAGAAAGCGGTGGCGATCTATCATCTCAGCGTCAAAGCCATATCGCGCAGCGCAGGCCGCAGCGCTACCGCAGCAGCGGCCTATCGGGCGGCGGATCGCATCGAGGACCGACGCACGGGCGAGGTCCACGATTACACCCGCCGCCGTGGGGTGGAGGGCGCGGAGATCGTGCTTCCCAAGGGAGCGCCAGAATGGGCGCAGGACCGCGCCCAAATCTGGAATGCCGTCGAAGAGTCGGAGACCCGCAAGAACTCGACGGTAGCGCGGGAGATCGAGGTAGCCTTGCCAGCGGAGCTATCGGCGGCGGATCGGCGCAAACTCGCCCGCGACTTCGCCGCAGAGGTGGCAGAGCGGCATGGCGTCGCTGCGGACGTGGCGATCCACCAGCCGGGGAAAGGCGGCGATAGCCGGAACTATCACGCGCATATCCTGGTAACGACGCGCAGGCTCAAAGGCGAAGGATTCACCGAAAAAACCCGCGAATGGAATGGACCCGAAGGAAAAGAGACGGTCCAGCATTGGCGTGCTCGATGGGCAGAACTCGTCAACGAGCGGCTACAAGAAAAGGGGATAGATGCACGGGTAGATCATCGCAGCCTAGAGGAGCAGGGCATCGAGCGTGTGCCGACTCGGCATCTCGGTCCAGCGGCAACGGGCTATGAACGGCGGACGGGAGAGCCCTCCCGCCGAAGCCTAGACTATCAACGCGAGGTATCGGAACGGCTGGAGAAGGCCGTCCAGGCCCGCGAGATTAGCGCCGAGATCATCGACACCCAGACCACCCTTTCCCAACTCTTTGCCGAGCGGGAGCGTCTGGCCGGGCAGCGGCAAATGGTGTCCCACTCCTCGATGGAGAAGCCCCGGAGCCTAGCCGATACACCCGCGCCCAGTCTCCCGCCTTTGATCCTGCCGGAGCGCTACGCTCCCTCGATGGCTTTGCAGCCGTCTGGGCAGGAGCCGTCCCCACAGCCCCTAGAGCGGCCCAGGAGCCTCGCAGAGACGCCCGCCCGCCCTCTGCCGCCCTTGGTCCCCGATGAGCGCATCCACGCGGCCCAGGTGCGGGAGATTTCGGTCAAGGTGAAAGGGTGGACGCCCCAGGGGAGCGTTATCGTCACCCACGAGGGGCGCGATAAAGTGTTAGACATGCCAATGACTGCGGAGGGTCGATCGACACTGCAACGAGTGCATGGTCAGGAGGTAGATATGCGATTTGGACCCGATGGATCACTAGAGCAGCTTGAGCGGCGGCAAAGGGAACAGCAGCAGCACGAGAGGTAAAGATTTCAAAGTGCCACCCCGTTAGTTTTGGTAGGACAATCCGGTGGATAGGAAAGATGGCGTATGGGGCGCGTAATAAATCCAGATTACTGACACGATAAGAATTATAGCTGAAATGCCAGAGATTATGCCAACATAAACCGAATCTGGTTCGTCCTTATTTATGTACCAATATCCAGATAAAATTATTGTTGGTAACAACCCTAGCAATACCCAATGACTTTCAAAGTCAGCTAAAAATTTTGATTTGTGAACAAAAATTTCAAACAGCTCTTGAAAAAATGTCCCATGGGTCAGGTTGTTTGGAGAGTATTTATATAATTCTTTTGCCCATAACCCGAATATCACCGCAGATGCACTAGGAAGCAGGCCGAGAAAATTCTGTGTAATCACCTGAAAAACTGAATATATTATGCCTAGAAATAAAATCGATAATCCAAGAACTGGCCAAGCGCTGTAAACCAGCCAATGCAACAAGCTCATATATTTTCCCCTGTCGTTATTTCGCAAATGTGAAAAATGCCAAAAAAATTACAACTTAATCCCGTTTGTTCCACCATCGTTGTCGATGATGCGAATAAATAGAGCAAGCTGATCAATCGTCGCCATTAAATTGTTTCTGCCATATGGCCATGTATAACATTGGCGCTCATGCCTGAAGCGATTCATATTCTCTTGGAGACCATTCTTCATATTCATTATAATGGAAAGCCACATCGTCATTATCTTCGTGATTGTTTAGGTCGTATAACTCATCTAGCAAACGCTTAACGTTAACTTTTCCGATTGCGTATTCGGAAAACAAGACTCTCAAAAATTTTTCGGCACCGATGGCGGATTTTGGCAGTGTTCCATCCGTTTTTTCCCATATCGCTATGCTTTGAGAATCTCTTCCGACGATATTTCCAAGGTGTTTCTGTGACAAGTTTAGTTCTTTGCGTAAAAATTTTAGCTCGCTTCCGGTCAACGTCCTGGGAAGCCCAACCAGATGCAACCCAATGGCTTTGTGAAGATTTTCGATGTTCTCAATAGAAACAGCCCTACCATAGGCTGTTTCTATAATTTTATAGCCATCAAGAAGCCAGATGTTAGGCAACCCGCAGCCTTCATATTTGAACATTTAAGTGCTCTCCAATCTATATCGTTAAGTTTAACTAGTAATGCTGCTAAAGTATATAAATAGAATCGTTAGAAAGACGTTATAACAATAATAATCAGTTTATCTTCATCAACTGCTGCGACCGCGTTAACTTTGTCTCCAGAAACATTATGTTGTAATGTACATCGCCAATTTCCGTGTACGTCAGTATGTGGTTGTTCTATTACTAACCCATTCTTTAAACAAGAAATAACTTCCAATGTTGTTATTCCACGTTCTTTCATTCTATTCATTGCGTGATCAGAGAAGTAAACTTTTGAATCATCTTCAGCCAAAAAACGTATTAGCGGAACAATCCTGTTTTTAGCGTCAGAAATGCTTAATATTTCTGCTATAGTTTTTTGTATTGCCATGCTGCACGCTCCAAGAAAACCTATAGAAACTATAGGTCAGATCGTTGGACATTGCAAGGGGGGTTCTCTTCCAACGGCAACTGAGCCTGGCATGCTGGGAGGGGGGGGGGAGGTGGATGACCTTGGCGTTTAAGACCAAGGGCTACAGACCATCGACCATATGCCGTTTAGAAGGCACGCAAACCATCGTCTGTGCAACGCCTGTGGCACCTGCCAAGGACACAGGCTCCGCGCCTTGCCCTAACCTATTGCAGAATACCGCCTTCTGGCAATAGGCTAACGCAATGAAACTTGGCTATGCCCGCGTCTCTACCCAGGACCAAGACCTCAAGGCCCAGCGCGAGGCCCTAGAGGCCTCTGTCTGTGATCGGATTTTCGAGGAGAAGGCCTCTGGTGGCCGCTGGGAGCGTCCCCAGCTCGAAAAGCTCCTGGAGCATCTTCGTCCTGGTGACGTGGTGACGGTCTGGAAGCTGGACCGGCTCTCCCGATCCCTCAAAGACCTTTTGTTCCTCTTGGAGCGCATCGAGAAAGCTGGAGCGTCCTTCCAGAGCCTGACCGAAGCCATTGATACCGGGACACCGGCAGGGCGCATGATGATGCAGATGCTCGGGGCTTTTGCCGAGTTCGAGCGGGAGATGCTGCGGGAGCGCACCCGAGCTGGCCTGGATGCCGCCCGCAAGGCGGGCCGGGTCGGCGGTCGCCGCCACAAGCTCACCCCGGCCCAACGCCAGGAGGCCCTGGCCATGATCCTATCCGGCAAAAAGTCTGGGGCCGAGGTTGCCAGACTCTTCCGGGTTCATCCATCGACCATCTCCCGGTTGTTAGATGAGCATAGGCAGGGGTAGGATTGCTTCCGAGACAGTATGTAACCAAAAACATAAAGAATGTTACGGATGGTGACATGGCAAAAGTGACAGTGACGGAAGCCGCGAGACTGGTTGGCATAGCCAGGCAGCACCTTTACAGGGCTTACATAACGAACGGAAAATTAAGCGTTGACAGGGATTTTAACGGGCGACCAATGATTGACACCTCAGAGCTTCTGAGGGTTTTTGGAGAGCTTAAAGAGTTACCTGATAGTGACAAAGAGAGACTTTCAGAGACACCGTTAGGTGACGGTTATGACGGCATGACGCAAGAGGATTCCGGGTCAGAGGCCGAGGTTATACGACTGCTCAAGCAGGAGCTTGCAGAAGCGAAGGCTCGGGAGCGGGACATTCTAGAGAAGGCCGCCGAAAGGGAGTTGTGGTTGCGGCAGCAACTGGAGCGGGCTCAGGCCGTCCTCACGGATCAGAGGCAGCCAAGTAGAGCCTGGTGGAAGTTCTGGTAATTGCCTGAAACTGTCTCCAGGCGTACCTTTGGAGGCAGAGAACACCAGATAAGGACATTGGTATGCAAGAAAAGCCAATGCCCCGATCCTCGGAAAGTCCTGGCAGACGAGAGGAATCGGGGCACCGTGGCACCGGGGGACCGGTTAGCCAAAGTCTAGCAGCTTTGCGCGAACCGTACACCCCCCGGACTGGACGAGCTGGAACCCGCCGCCAGGATCGGGGGGTGTACCGTGTCTAGCCCCGTCATCGAGCGATTCAAAGCACACCTACCCGTCAAACCGTATTGCACGGACGATCTGGGCGCAGGCCTCCGAATCCTTCCGCTCAAAGATGCCCTCGGCAAAGCCTACATCCAACACAATCACCCCGGCATGGTCTGGGTTTTGGCCTTTGACGTAGACCGGGAGATTGTTGACCCAAACGACTGGTGGCCGGTCTGGGATCGAGCTGGCCTACCAGAGCCGAATCTGACAACCCAGACTATCAGCACTGGCAGAGGCCATTTGCTGTATTTTCTGGAGGCTGGTGTTTGTACCACGACCGCCGCCCGTCCCAAGCCCATGGAGTTCCTGGCGGCCCTCGAACGGGCCTATACCGTAGCTTTGGGCGCCGATCCTGGATACGCCAAGCTCGTGACCAAGAACCCCTGTTGCGACCGCTGGCTCGTGTGGCAAATCCATGCCCACCCCTACACCTTGGGGGAGCTGGCTGAGCATGTGGACCTAGCACCGCATCACTCTCTGCCGGAGGCCTCGGCGGCCTATGGGACGGGGCGGAACGTGACCCTGTTCCACCAGACGCGATATTGGGCCTATAGCGCGATTCGGGAGTATTGGGCACCTAATGGCCTACCTCGATGGCACAAGGCTGTTCTAGGGCACGTAGAGGCCCTGAATGGACAATTCCAGAGGCCTTTGCCCCACTCCGAGGCCAAGGCGATTGCCAAGAGCATTACCAACTGGACCTGGAAGAAGATCACACCCCATGGTCTCCAGGATCTCATCAAGCGCACCCACAGCCCGGAGAAGCAGCGAGAAAGGGGGAAGCGGAACACCCCAGAGCAACAGGCGACCAAAGGTAAGGCAAGTGGGGTATCCAGGAGGGCCGCCAGGGAGGACTTGAGGGCATCCGCGCGGCTTATGGCCGTAGCTGGGCATAGCACACGCCAGATCGGTACGGCGTTGGGCGTGAATCATGCGACAGTGGTTCGATGGCTCGCCAGTCAGGTGGTGCACGAACAACCTATATCAGATAACAGCCCCGGTGTCGGTGTCCGCTAGAGACCTGAAAAGGGTGTGGGTGTTCTGTCTGTCGTGGATTCCTTAGAGCATTAGCCAGGTTTCCTAAGTCTAGCGGGGAAGCGACTGCGAGCCATGCTCGCCAGGAGTGCCCCCGCAACCCGGTGGAAAGCGTATGACTGCCCCCATCGGGTAGGACCGCAGCCACAGATAGTTGGGTTTGCACGGATAGGGAGATGGTTGTTACAGCGTAACGAATTAGCCGCCTTCAGGCTTTACGTCTGAAGGCATTTTTCGTCTTGGTGGTACGGAGCCTACTACCAGCATCCCTTGCGTGGCTTGTAGGGCAAATTTGGGGCCTTTATGGCGATGTTTGCGCGGTGGCAGTCGGTGTGGGTGGAGATGGCTAGGCGGTGATGGGTGCTCTTGCTTGTGCTGTATTATGTTGTATAATATTATTACTACATATAACGGCAGGTGGGAGACGGGTATGGCCACGAAAGACGAGATTTGGGCAGCCGCGCAGGCCTTGGCCGACGCCGGCGATCGTCCCACCCTGGCAGCAGTGCGTAAGGCAGTTGGTGGGGGAAGCTTTACCACCATCTCCGAAGCCATGGCGGAATGGCGGGCACGGCAGGATCAGCCCAAGGTAGAGATAGATCCCGCACCAGAGCGGATTGGCCTACAGGCAG
>DAIEIW010000113.1:0-7885 GCA_027351205.1 Acidithiobacillus sp. | reverse complement strand
TTCATCGAGGCTGGCCGCCTTGCAGAAGCCGGGAACGTCTTCGTATTCCCCGCACCATCGCCCCGCCAGTTATGGTAGGTGTCGGCGATCTTCTGGATGTCCTCGTCGGCGAGTTCCCGATGGGTGCGGTCGGACATGAATCCCATGTTGCGGGCATCGATGAACAGCACTTCGCCGGTACGCTCGTACAGTTCCTTGCCCGCCATGCCCTTGCCGTCGTCGCGGTTCTTCGCTAGAAACCACAGGCAGACGGGGATCTGGGTGCTGTAGAAAAGCTGGCCTGGCAGGGCGACCATGCAGTCCACCAGATCAGCCTCGATGAGGTTCTTGCGGATCTCACCCTCGCCGCTGGTGTTGGAGGACATGGACCCGTTCGCCAGCACGAAGCCCGCGATGCCATAGGGGGCCAAGTGATGGACCATGTGCTGCACCCAGGCGAAGTTGGCGTTGCCGGTGGGTGGTGCGCCGTACTGCCAGCGTTTGTCGTCCCGCAGCAGATCGCCGCCCCAGTCGGATATGTTGAAGGGCGGGTTGGCAAGGATGTAATCGGCACGCAGGTCGGGATGCAGGTCTTTGTGAAAGGTATCCGCCGCTTCCGGTCCCAAGTCGGCCTCGATGCCGCGAATGGCCAAATTCATGAGGGCCAGCTTCCAGGTGTTGGGGTTGGATTCTTCCCCATAGACGCTGATGTCGCCCACCTTGCCGCCGTGGGCTTCGATGAACTTTTCGCTTTGTACGAACATGCCGCCGGACCCACAACAGGGGTCATAGATGCGTCCCTTGTAGGGGGCCAGCATGGTGACCAAGGTTCTGACCACCGATGCCGGGGTGTAGAACTCGCCACCGCGCTTGCCTTCCGCGCTGGCGAACCTGCCCAGAAAATACTCGTAGACACGGCCCAGGGTGTCGCGGGCCTGATGTTCCGCCGTGCCGAGGCCAATGGTACCGATGAGGTCCACCAGTTCACCCAGGCGGCGCTGATCCAGTGTGGGACGGGCATAGCCCTTGGGCAGGATGTTTTTCAGGTGGGGGTTTTCCCGCTCGATCTCGGTCATGGCATCGTCGATGCGCTTGCCGATGTCCGGCTGTTTGGCGGCGGCCTGCACCCTGTCCCAGCGGCCCGATAAGGGCACCCAGAACACGCCTTCCGCCGTGTATTCGTCGCGGTCTTCTGCTGCGTAAGTTCCGGCCTCTTCCCGAATGATTTCCGCATGCCTTTGGGCAAATCGGTCCGAGATGTACTTCAGGAAAATGAGGCCCAGTACCACGTGCTTGTAGTCGGCGGCGTCCAGATGCCCACGCAGCTTGTCGGCGGTGGCCCAGAGCTTGGATTCGAGGCTCTGGCTGGTGGTGTCTTCGGTCTTTTTCTTGGCTGGTCCGCGCGGCATGGTGTCCCCTTTGATTCTTTGGGGTGTTATATCATGAAAAGGCGGGGTGGAGAGAGCGGCGTTGGAACGCTCCTGGGTCGAATATAAAGGGGCAGATGCCCGCAACCGCCAAATACGAAAAAACCCCGCCGATTCTTCGGCGGGGTCCCGTTACAAACAACAGGCGTGATGAATTACTTCATCATCGCCTTTTTGAACATCCGCTCCACCTTCGTGTTGGCTTCATCAGCCTTCTGATTGGCAGCGTTGGCGGTGCTCATCGCCTGATCGGCGGTGCTCTGCGCGGCGTTAGCTTTGCTCAGGGCATCGGTAGCGGTGCTCTGCGCGGCATTGGCCTTGGCCAGTGCTTCGTTGGCGGTGGACTGCGCGGCATCAGCCTTCGCAGAAACCTTGGCGAGGTCAGAACTGGTCGCACAACCGGCCAGGCCCAAGGGCAAAATCAGCGCAGTTACCTTCAAAGCGGTGGTGAACTTGCTCATAGCAGTCTCCTTTGTTGGGTTGGAAAACGAGCAGACAAAGCATAGCTAAAAAAACAACAACACGCCAGTCTTTACGCACATTTCTCCGCTGGTGTCGCAATCCGGTGCATCAGGCGCCCGCAGACGCACGAGCGACCGCCTGGCTCACCTTCACCGGCCCTCAACAAAAAATGTATCACCCCTTTTAAGCAGATCCAACATCATCCGGCCGACATGATGACAGAGCATAGACCTCGGGCGAGGGGTGGTCACTTATCTCCTTGTTTACAATTAAATAAAATTATCTTCTTGACTTTTCTCATATTTTTTGTAAAATGCTGTTTCATTTCGTCTTTTGAGATATATGCCAGTGTCATTGCGGCCGGGAGGGGTCGCCACAGACCAGCTTAGATAAGGAGATAGACTTGATACGACGATTATCTGCCGGGATGAGTCTTGCCCTGTCGACGTTTTTTCTGCCCAACGCCCTGGCGCCCAATCTGCCGGACTCGCCCGCACCATTCCTCCGCACACCCATCGGCAGTATCGGCGACCCCCCGAAGCCGGGCGACAGCCTGGGTGATACCACCGATGCCCAGCCTGTTGCGGACTCCACTCAGGCACAGGGGGCCAGTGACGGCGCACTGCTCATGCACCACGGATTTTTTTATTTGCGGCGCGTAACCGCCTATAACGCACTGGCTGATCAGACGAACAGCACCCCGGATATTTCGGCCTGCGGCCCCAACCGACCGGATCAGGTGGCGCTGTCACAGGACCTGTTCTTCCGCAAAAACGGAGGCAACCGCTGTGGCGAACACATCAACATCATCCTACGTTCAGGGCGCGTCATTCATGGCGTAGTCTGGGATACCATGAACCCCCGCTACCACATGGCAGCCGATATACTTATGGGCAGCGTTCAACACGCCGTGAATTTTGGCGTCAAGCAGGCGAAACTACGTTTCGTCCATTCCATGGCACCCGTTACCAACGGCATCTAAGCGGGCAGCGCGCACGGTTCGGGCGGTTTCGTCAGCCTTCCGCCCACCCTGCTGCCATCATGGCTTCGACCTCGGCAACCTCCTTGGGTACTTCGCTCGACAGAACATCCGGACCGCCTGTGGTCACCAGCACGTCGTCTTCGATGCGAACCCCGATACCGCGCCAACGCTCCGGTACCGATGGATTATCCGGCGAGAAGTACAGGCCCGGCTCCACCGTCAGCACCATCCCCGCCTCCAGTTTCCGCCAGGACTGATCCGCGCCGCGATAGTGGCCGACGTCATGAACGTCCATGCCCAGCCAGTGCCCCGTTCGGTGCATATAGAAGGCCTTATAGCTGCCCTGCTCGATGACTGCGTCGCGACTGCCGGAAAGTATGTTCAGATCCAACAAGCCGTCCACCAGCACCTTGACGGCCTCGTCATGATAATCGGCAACGGAGCGCCCTACCTGTACGGCGGCGATTGCCGCTTTCTGACTGGCCAGAACGACCTCGTAAACTTCCCGTTGTGCGGGACTGAAAACCCCGTTAACCGGCAAGGTTCTGGTGATGTCTCCGGCGTAGGCGCCGACCTCTGCGCCGGCGTCGATAAGTACCAGATCGCCATCACGCAATTCCGCATCATTTTCCGTGTAGTGCAGAACACAACCGTTGACTCCGCCACCGACGATGCTGGGGTACGCCACGCTGGGCGATCCGAGGCGATGAAAAACATGCTCGATCTCGGCCGCCAGTTCGTATTCCAGCATACCCGGACGACATTGGCGCATGCCATGGCGATGCCCGGCGCCGCTGATGCCCACCGCCGCCCGCAGAATTTCGATCTCTTCGAGGTCTTTGAACAACCGCATTTCATGGATCAGGTTGGCAACATCGACCACTTCGAGCGGGTAGCGCACACCCTGGCGAATCTTGCTCTTGGCGACATTGCGCCAGTGCATGACCCGCGCGTCGAAATCCGTGGACTGGCCCATGGGATAAAACAGCAATTCCCGATTTTCCAGCAGTTGTGGAAGGACGTCGTTCAGGTCATGGATCGAGAGGCAACGATCCACCTGACATTGCTCAAGAGCACCCTCCAGCCCGGCGCGACGCCCATCCCAGGTTTCCCGCTCCGGGTCACGAGGACGGCAGAACAAGATCTGCTCCCCGTCAGCGTGTCCCGGTGCCAGCACCAGTACCGCCTCCGGCTCTGCAAAGCCGGTCAGATAGAGGAAATCACTATCGCCGCGGAAGGGGTACTGTACATCGCTGTTACGGCTCTTGGGTGTGGCGGTGGGTATGATCGCGACACCGGCAGTGTGCATCTTCTGCATCAGCAGACGACGGCGGGCGGCATGATCGGGGCGGGGCAAATCAAGCTTGGGCATTGGCAGACCTCCTATATGCCCTATTATCGCACAAAGCACAGATGCGGAGGAAAGGCCGAAAGAAGCACAAGCCGACACGCCGACAATCCCGGGAGGAAAGCGGCGCTGGCCAGGGTGGGTTGTTACCGCATGTCTGCCTCGACCTCTTTCGCGAATTCCGGATCGCTCTGGGTCTGCCTGAGCATGCTGGAATATTGCGCTGCGGTCAGGTGATTTTTAGCGAGTACATCGTCCACCTTCGTCATATAGGATTTTTTCAACTCTTCCCGCTGGGTTGCGGTGATACCCTTCCGACTCAAGGCACTGTGGACCTGTTCATTGAGTGGCTTGATCTCCTGGACGGCTGCCGCGAAATTCTTTACTTCCGCAGGACTCGCCACTGCATCCCCGGCTACCGCTGTACGCATCAACCCCGGTGCCGATGTCCCCACGCTGGACGCGAACGCCGTGCCGGCCCCAAGGCCCATCAGGCCGAAAGCAACCCAAACGATCCCCGCCATACCCCTCCGCAGCGATGAATGAAATAGGCCCTGTGCAGCAGAGTAAACCGGTAACTTTTGCATAATATTCCCCCTTTCAGACGATCATAAAAACGCCGGACAGCTTCACATATCAGAAAATTATGTGATGTATTACCTGCAGTTAGAGGTCACACTAACCGCTCTGGAAAGATATTGCAAGCCGCAGGCCATCATGCCGGCAGGCACGTTGCAACCATCAGTGCGCCAGGATTCACTTCCCCGCAAAGGCGGCCTCCATTGCATCACCCAAGCGGCCCGCCGGGTGCAGTGTAAACGCGGGTGCAGCCGGAATCTTGTCGCCGCGCGGGAGAATGGCGCCTTTGAAGCCCAGCTTGATGGCTTCACGAACCCGCGCCTCGGTGCCCGCCACCGGGCGCACCTCTCCTGCCAGACCCAATTCGCCAAAGACCACCCGACGGCCCTCCAGGGGTTTATTGCGAAAACTGCTGACCAATGCGAGGGCCACGGCAAGGTCGGCGGCAGGTTCGTTGACTTTGATCCCCCCCGCGATATTCACGAAGACATCCTGATCAAAAAACATGCTGCCACCGTGACGATGCAGAATGGCCAGAAGGAGGGAGAGGCGGTTGGGGTCCAGACCAATGGCAACCCTGCGCGGATTCGCCAGCGGACTCGGGGTCACGAGCGCCTGCACCTCCACCAGCAACGGTCGGGTTCCTTCCTGCGTCGCCAGCACCACGCTTCCTGCCACGGGTCGCTCATGCTGCGACAGGAAAAGCTGCGAAGGATTGGCGACCTCGCTCAAGCCCTCTTCATGCATCTGGAAAACACCCAGTTCGTTGGCCGCGCCAAAGCGGTTCTTGATGGCACGCACGATCCGGTACGGGCTACCCGCCTCCCCTTCAAAATAGAGCACGGTACCCACCATGTGTTCGAGCACACGTGGGCCAGCAATGGCCCCCTCCTTGGTCACATGACCCACCAGCCACACCGTGGTGCCCGTCGCCTTGGCGAAACGCACCAGGCGTGCCGCACACTCCCGCACTTGCGCCACCGAGCCGGGAGCCGATTGCAGTGTGTCGGTATAGACGGTCTGAATGGAATCCACCAGCACCAGTGCGGGCTGTTCGACCCGGAGCAGCCCCTCGATCGCTTCAAGATGGTTTTCGGCGACCACCCGTACGGGGCTCCGGCCCAGCCCCAGGCGCTGCGCACGTAAGGCGACTTGTGCCGCCGACTCCTCCCCGGTGACATAAAGCACCTTACTGGCCTGGGCCAGGTGATGGGCAGTCTGGAGCAGGAGGGTGGATTTTCCGATGCCCGGCTCCCCGCCCAGAAGAATGGCTGCCCCCGGCACCTGCCCGCCGCCCAGCACCCGGTCGAGTTCTGCCAGGCCCGTCGTGCTGCGCCCCACATCCGTGATCGGCACCGCATGCAAAAATTGCGGCGGGCTGGCCGTGGCATAGGTGGTTTGGGATTTGGCCACGGTCTTCTCCACGCGCTGTTCGACGAAGCTGTTCCATGCACCGCAATCTGGACAGCGTCCCAGCCATTTATTGCTGATACTGCCGCATTCCTGGCAAACGAAGAGGGTTTTGTCGCGACTCATGAAACCAGCCGGCGCGGTACCCGCATCTGCATGCGGCAGCTCATTTCATAGGAGATCGTACCGAGTTCCGCTGCCAGGGATTCGAGAGGCGGTCCGTCAGCCCCCATGAGGACGACGGGAGCGCCGATGTCCGCCGCCACGGCCGTCAGGTCCACAAAAAGCATATCCATGCTGACCCGCGCCAAAGTGCAGGTAGCCTGTCCGGCTACCGTGACCGGCGCGCCACACCCCAGGTGACGCGGATAACCGTCGCCGTAACCCGCCGCCACCACTCCCACCCGACAGCGCGCCGGGGCCTGCCAGGCTGCGCCATAACCCAGCCAGTCACCGGCGCCGAGTTCGCGGATGGCCACCACCGCACTGCGCCAGGAGAGCACGGGTTGCAAACCGATTTCGCTGCCGCGACGCCCGGCGAAGGGCGAAAGACCATAGAGCATGAGTCCGGGCCGCACCCAGTGCTGGTGGGTAAAGGGCAGCGCCAGCACCCCCCCCGAATTGGCGAGGCTGTGCTGACCTGCGGTGGCGTGACCGACCTGGGCAATGGCGTCGGCGAAAACACCCGCCTGTTGACGGTTGAAAGGGTCGTCCGGCGTATCGGAGCGGGCAAGATGGCTCATCAGCCCCAACACCTCCCAGCGGGGGTAGCGTTGCAACGCGGCAAACAGGGCGGGCAATCGTTCCGGGGCGAAACCCAGCCGGTGCATGCCCGTATCCACCTTGATAAACAAGCGCAACGCAGCATCCGCAGCATGGGTCTCCAGCCACTGCAACTGGCGTTGTTCGTGAATCACCAGCAGATAAGCGCGCTCTGCGGCGATGGACACTTCGTCGGCGTCAAAAGGCCCCCCCAGCAGGCAGATGGGGCGCTCCAGCCGCAAGGCATGAAGCACTTCCGCCTCTTCCAGGGAGGCCACTGCAAAGGCGTCCACTCCAGCCTCGGCGAGCACCGGGGCGCAAAGGGTCACTGCATGCCCATAAGCATTCGCCTTTACCGCCGCCATGATTTGTGCGCGGGGTGCATGTTCACGCACCACCGCTACATTATGGCGCAGCGCAGCAGCGGAGATATCGGCAACAATCGGGCGGGTCATGGGTCAATGATACACCCCAAGGCGCGAGAAAATCCCGTGGAAAAAATGCATGGACGGCACGCCGATGATCGGGCCTAGTGCAAGCAACTAATGCCCGAAACTATCCCCGGACGGCGCATAATTCTCAAAACGGGTATATTCACCGAAGAAACTCATCCGCACCGTCCCGATGGGTCCGTTGCGTTGTTTACCGATGATCACCTCGGCAATGCCCTTCACCTCTTCCTTGTCCTTGTAATACACCTCATCGCGGTAGAGGAAGAGGATCAGGTCGGCATCCTGTTCAATGGCGCCGGATTCGCGCAGATCGGACATCTGCGGACGCTTCTCGGTACGGTTTTCCAGACTTCGGTTGAGCTGGGAGAGGGCAATGACCGGGATCGACAGCTCTTTGGCCAACGCCTTGAGCGAACGGCTGATCTCGGAAATCTCGGCGACCCGGTTATCACCTCGTCCCGGCACCTGCATGAGTTGCAGATAG
>DAIEIW010000110.1:0-2440 GCA_027351205.1 Acidithiobacillus sp. | reverse complement strand
TTATCGCAGTACTGCTCCTCACCCTCGTCACAGGACGGACAGTGCCCACAACTGTCCACCATGCAACCGACACCGGCAAAATCACCAACTTTAAAATTTTTGACATCCTTACCGACGGCAACGACACGGCCCACGATTTCGTGGCCAGGAACAGCGGGATACAGCGTGTTTTTCCACTCATTGCGGGCGGTGTGCAAATCGGAATGGCAGACACCGCAAAAGAGTATATCTATCTGGACATCATCAGGACCCGGCTCACGACGCAGGACTTCGTAGGGCGCCAACGGACTGCGGGCAGTCTGAGCAGCGTAGGCTTTTGTCTTGATCATGATCATGTTCTCCTGTCACTGCATACCGTCCGGTTGGTTTACAGGATAGGCAATGCCCAAGTTGACGTCAAGGCGCCAACCGCAATTCCCCGAAGATTGCCCCTTCAGTCCTCCTCCAGAGATACCGGCAGGTCGGTTCCCAGAAGGCGGGTCTCCAGTTTTTTGATGTCGTCCCGCAGCGCCGCTGCCTGCTCAAACTCCAGGTTGCGGGCGTGACGGTACATGGTTTCCTCCATCTCCTTGATTTTCTTGGCAACGACTTTGGGATCGCTGAGCACGCGATAATCCGCATTTTTTTCCGCGGCGTGCGCGGCAGGTTGTGCATTGCGCCGATAGACCCCCTCAATCATGTCCGACACCGGCTTGACGATGCCGCGCGGGGTGATGCCGTGCGCCGCATTGAACTGCAACTGCTTCTCCCGGCGGCGGTCGGTTTCGGCTATGGCCCGAGCCATGGATTTGGTGATACCGTCCGCATAGAGAATGGCCCGTCCATGCAAATTACGCGCGGCGCGCCCGATGGTCTGAATCAGGGACCGCTCCGAGCGCAGGAAGCCCTCCTTATCCGCATCCAGAATGGCGACCAATGCCACCTCCGGCATATCCAGGCCTTCCCGCAGCAGGTTGATTCCGATCAGCACGTCGAACACCCCGGCGCGCAGATCGCGAATGATCTCCACCCGCTCCACCGTTTCGATATCAGAGTGCAGATAACGGCATTTGACGCCCAGCTCATGCAGATAATCGGTCAGATCTTCGGCCATCCGCTTGGTCAGCGTCGTCACCAGAATGCGCCAACCGTTACGCACAACGATGTTGATTTCACTGATCAGATCGTCGACCTGCCCTTTCGCCGGACGAATATCCACAGCCGGATCGACTAGGCCGGTGGGCCGCACCACCTGCTCCACCACCTGCCCGGAGTGCTCCAGTTCGTAGGGACCGGGCGTTGCGGAAATAAACACCGTCTGCGGCATCAGCGACTCGAATTCGGGGAACATCAAGGGCCGGTTGTCCAGCGCCGAGGGCAGGCGGAACCCGTATTCCACCAGAGTTTCCTTGCGTGAACGGTCGCCCTTGTACATCCCCCCGAACTGCGGGACCGTTACATGGGATTCGTCCATGAATAGCAGGGCATCCTTGGGGAGGTAGTCCATCAGGGTCGGCGGTGCCTGACCAGGCACCCGTCCCGAGAGGTAGCGGGAGTAATTCTCGATCCCCGAGCAATACCCCAGCTCAGCCATCATCTCCAGATCAAAGCGGGTGCGCTGCTCCAGCCGTTGCGCCTCGACCAACTTGTTGGCGCGGCGCAGGTCCTCCAGACGCGAGCGAAGCTCATCTTTAATAGCGTCCAGCGCCGCGAGAATGGTCTCGCGCGGGGTGACGTAGTGGCTTTTGGGGTAGATGGTGTAGCGCGGCAAACGGGTGATGGTCTTGCCGGTCAGAGGATCGAAGAGCGAGATGCGCTCCAGTTCGTCGCCAAAAAGCTCGATCCGAACGGCCTCGTCCTCACTTTCTGCAGGCCATATATCGATGACATCACCGTTGACGCGAAAGGTGCCGCGCTTCATTTCCAAAGGATTGCGGCTGTATTGCATCTCCGCCAGACGCTTGAGGATGGCGCGCTGATCCATGGTGGCGGACTCGCGCAGATGCAGAATCATGCCATGGTAGGAGGCGGGATCACCCAGACCGTAGATCGCCGAAACGGTAGCCACGATGATGACATCCGGCCGTTCCAGCAGGGCCTTGGTGGCGGAGAGGCGCATCTGCTCGATGTGGTCATTGATAGCGGCGTCTTTTTCAATGAAGGTGTCGGAGGAAGGAACGTAGGCCTCCGGCTGGTAGTAATCGTAATAACTGACGAAATACTCCACGGCATTGTGGGGAAAGAACGCGCGCATCTCCGCATAGAGCTGCGCCGCCAGGGTCTTGTTGGGCGCCATGATGATGGCGGGCCGGTGGGTGATGGCGATGACGTTGGCCATGGTGAAGGTCTTGCCCGAACCGGTCACCCCCAACAGGGTCTGGAAATATTCACCAGCGCCAAGGCCATTCACCAACAGACGGATAGCCTCCGGCTGGTCGCCCTGCGGTGGGAAACTGCTCTC
>DAIEIW010000108.1:0-3125 GCA_027351205.1 Acidithiobacillus sp. | reverse complement strand
CGGTCGCCGCGCAGATCGATACCCGACTCCGCTTTGAAGGAATCTGCCAGGTAGTTGATGACGCGGGTGTCAAAATCACCGCCACCGAGGAAGGTGTCACCATTGGTGGAGAGCACTTCAAACTGGTGTTCACCCTCCATTTCGGCGATCTCGATGATGGAGATGTCGAAGGTGCCACCACCCAGGTCATACACCGCAATCTTGCTGTCGCCGGGCTTCTTGTCTTCGCCGAAGGCCAGCGCCGCCGCAGTCGGTTCATTGATGATGCGCTTGACCTCCAGACCGGCGATACGGCCCGCATCCTTGGTCGCCTGACGCTGTGCATCGTTGAAGTACGCGGGCACGGTGATGACCGCTTCGGTGACTTTTTCACCAAGATAATCTTCGGCCGTCTTCTTCATCTTCTGCAGGATGAAGGCAGAAATCTGCTGCGCGGAATACTTCTTGTCGCGCACTTCCACCCAGGCATCGCCGTTGTCGGCCTTGATGACCTTGTAAGGCACATGCTTGAGATCCTTCTGGACCTCGGCATCGTCAAACTTGCGGCCGATCAGGCGTTTGACCTCATAAACGGTATTTTCCGGATTGGTGACGGCCTGGCGCTTGGCCGCTTCACCCACCAACACTTCGCCCTCTTCGGTGATGGCGACGATAGACGGCGTGGTGCGCTTGCCTTCGCTGTTCTCGATCACCTTGACCTTGTCGCCTTCCATCACGGCAACGCAGGAGTTGGTGGTTCCCAAATCAATTCCGATCACTTTAGCCATTCTATCATCTCCTCAATATGCAAAATTTGTCTGAATATGCGTGGAATCATTGTGCCGCTTTGGATGCCTTGGACACCGACACCATGGACGGCCGCAACAGCCGGTCATGCATCACATAACCTTTCTGATGCACCGCCAGAACCCGGTTTGCGTCCCCTTCCGTTTCCACCATAGCAATCGCCTGATGCAGGTGGGGGTCAAAACGGCCTTCGCCCATCTCTATGGGGGCGATGCCGGCCTTTCCCAAGGCCTGGGCGAACAGCGTCAACGTGTTTTCCAAACCCTGCCGCAATAGTGCGATGCTCTCCGCGCCCTCCACCGGGCTTGCCAGCGCCAGTTCCAGACTGTCGACCACCGGCAGCAGTTCGCGGGCAAAGCGGTCCACCGCATAATTGCGGGCATCTTCCACCTGCTTTTCATGACGTTTGCGCAGATTTTCGATATCCGCCAGGGCGCGCAAATAATCGTTGCGGTAGCCTTCCGCCCTCTCTTCCCAGTTCACCACTTCTGCACCGGCACCTTCCGCTTCGGTGGACGGCGATTCCTCTTTTTCTTCATTCATGTGCAATCAACCCCTGAAAGTTTGAGTCCAAGACCATATGGGGAAAGGACGGGGGTATTTCAAGACCGGGCGCTAGCCGGATTGCGACAGGGCGCGACCGAGCAGTTGCGCCGTGCCATCAACCAACGGGATAATTTGCTGATAAGGCATCCGCATCGGCCCGATCACCCCCAGCACTCCCACCACCTCCCCATCGACGCTGTAGGGCGCCGATACCACGCTGCAATCACTGAGCGGTGCGTAGCCTGACTCCTCACCGATAAAGAGGCGCACTTCACTACCGCGCATACTCTCATCCAGCAAATGCACCAGATCCCGCTTCTGCCGCACGGCGGCCAGGAGTTCACGCAGGCGTTCGCTACCCGCCAGCTCCGGCAGGTCCAGCCATTGGAATTCGCCCTCGATGAGCATGCGCTGCTGATCTTCCTCCAGCATTTCCTCGCCCAGCTCCATGGCGCTGCGCAGTATGCGGTCCATCTCGTGGCGGGACTGCTGCAGATCCCGCTGCAGGTTATGGATGACATCCTGCAGCGGGCGCCCGCCGTATGTGACATTGAAGCAATTGGCCGCCTGAGCCAGCTCAGCCGCGCCGAAGTGTTGCTCGGTACGGATCAGGCGGTTCTCCACATCCCCCTTGTCGGTGACGAAGATGGCCAATACCTCACGCTCGCGCAGGGTGATAAAATCCACATGCCGCAAAATGCGTGTTGCCCGCCGCGGCACCCGCACAAAGCCCGCCATATGCGTCAGTTCAGAAAGGATGCCGGTGGCGGCGTGCAACACCTGCTCCGCATCCGGAGCGCGAAAACCGATGCGATGAATGAGCAGGCGGTTGGATTCCGCCGACAGCGGCACCACCCGCAGCAGTGCATCGACAAAAAAACGATAGCCGACATGGGTGGGAATGCGCCCGGCAGAAGTGTGGGGGGAGATCAGGTAGCCCTCGTCCTCCAGGTCCGCCATGACATTACGCACCGTGGCGGGACTGATGTTGAGGCCGGCATCGCGGGCTAACTGGCGACTGCCGACCGGCACGCCTTTGGCGATATGCTGTTCGATGAGGGATTTGAGCAGATGACGGGCACGTTCATCCATGGCCGTCTACAACCCCTGCCAACAGGCGCAGAGCGGCTTCACCCCGTGCAATGGGCGAAGACTGCGGCTGCATGGCGCAGATAAAGGGATAAAACATGGCGGGAGAAATCATCCTTGGCACTCAACCATCATGAGTGCTAGTAATTTAGCAAAAAATGATGGCGGAGCAAAGGAATAGTCTGGCCCCTCCCGAAGATTCAGGGCAGACCGCCGGGAGGCAGACCGAAAAAAAGGTGTTACTTGATCTTGTCCTCCCGGTACATGACATGCTTCCGGACCTTGGGATCGAATTTCTTCATTTCCAGCTTATCGGGCGTGGTCTTCTTGTTCTTGGTGGTGGTGTAGAAATGACCGGTACCGGCCGTGGAAACGAGCTTAATCTTGTCACGCATGATTCATTCCTCAGATCTTTTCGCCGGCGGCGCGCAGGTCAGCCAGAACGACGTCAATTCCTTTTTTGTCAATGGTACGGATACCCTTGGTGCTCACCCGCATACGCACCCAGCGGTTCTCGCTCTCCACCCAGAAACGGTGGTACTGCAAATTGGGCAGAAAACGGCGGCGGGTCTTGTTGTGAGCGTGGGAAACATTATTCCCCGCCATGGGCTTCTTGCCCGTCACCTTGCATACTCTGGACATCGGTTAATCTCCCTGAAAAAAGGCGCTCTTTATACCATAGATGAAAACGGTCTGCCAGTAGT
>DAIEIW010000095.1:0-7646 GCA_027351205.1 Acidithiobacillus sp. | reverse complement strand
TGCTCCCCCTCTAGGCCTTCTCTTGTCGCCTGTCCATACTACGACCGGCGCTGTCGGTGCTTCAAGCCCTTGCCGCACTTTTACCGGATCAGCGCTGCCTTCTGCTAAACTCCGGGCCAGACACCCCAGGGATGCGCCCGTGCCCGCCCTCACCTACAGGAGCTGCCGTGACCGCCGCTAAACCAGATCGGACTCGAAGACTACGTTTGCTGCGCCGCTGGGCGCTGGGTTTGTTGCTGGGGGCGCTGGCGCTGTTTCTGGTGGCGGCAGCATATGACTTTGCCGGACCCTGGGCCTGGGTGGGGGCCTTTGCGGAGGCGGCCATGGTGGGCGCTTTGGCGGATTGGTTTGCGGTGGTCGCGCTCTTCCGGCATCCCCTGGGGTTGCCCATTCCGCACACGGCGATCCTGCCGCGGAACAAGGCGCGTCTGGCGCGCCGTCTGGCGGAGTTTATCCGCGACCACTTTCTGGAGACTGAGGCCATTGTGCGCCTGTTGCGGCGCGCCGATCCGGCCACCTGGCTGGCGCAGTGGCTGAGTGATGCCGGGAACAGCGCGCTGCTGGCCCGGCAGATGACGGTCTTGTTCCAACAAGGGTTGGCCCTCAGTGACGACCGCGAATTGCGCACCGCCCTGCGTTCTGCGTTGGGGCGGCAACTGCAGGGCATAGACGGTGCGCGCTGGGTGGGGAGTATTCTGGCGTTGCTGACCGAAGATCACCGCCACCAGACCCTGCTCGACGACGGCATCCAGCGCCTGCGCCGCTGGCTGGATGGTGAAGATACCCAAAGTCTGCTGGCGGATCAGATAGGCGCGATTCTCAAGCGCGCCTATCCGACCCTGTTCGCATGGATGGGGGCAGTCATGGACCCGGCCACGCTGAGTGAGAATCTGGCCCGCAATCTGGTGAAGGCGGCGCATCAGTTGTTGCAGGAAATCGCGGATGACCCGGAGCATCCCCGTCGCCTGGCCTTTGATCGCTGGATGCAGGATGCCATTCTGCGTTTGCAGACGGATGCCGCCTTCCAGGCTCGGGTGCAGCGCTGGCAGCATGGTCTGATCACTCATCCGGCGGTGCAGGCCTATGTGGATGGCCTGCTCGGCGATCTGCGCTCCTGGCTGGAAACGGACCTGCAGCGCCCGGATTCCCGGTTACAGGGGCAGGTGCAGCGTTTGTCCCGGCAACTGGGCCTTTTCCTGGGCGAGCAGCAGGCATTGCGCGATGCGCTCAATGGCTATCTGGAGGACAGCACCCGCCGTCTGGCGCCTGCCCTGCGCGATGGTCTGGCCCAGCATATCGAAGCGACGATACATGCCTGGCCGGATAAGGACATGGTCCGCCTCCTGGAGGAAGGGGTGGGTACGGATCTGCAGTACATTCGCGTTAACGGGACGCTGGTGGGCGGAATGATCGGTATTGCCATTCATGCCCTGGCATTGGTGGTCCCGCTGCTGATATAGCTCCCTATTGGTCAGAGGGGTCAATCCGGCGGCGTATCCATGCCTACCCCGCTTGCGGCCAAAAGCCGGCGAGCCAGGTGGCTTTTTTCCTTGTTACCGGCAGTGAAGTGCAGGGATATCCGGGCATGACGAGGCAGTGGCGGCACCGTGCCTGTCCCGATGGGGACACCCAGCCGGCGACACAACTGACGGGCAACCCCGTCATTACCGTCGACGACGGCGATGTCGCCGCCCAGAGTGTCGTGTATCAGGTCGTCGATCCAGCAGTAATGGGTACAGCCCAGGACGACCGCGCCGATATCCGCAGTTCGCGCGGGCCGGACCTGCGCCAGCAGATAGCGGCTGGCGCGGGTCCTCCAGTCCGCATCCTGCGCCTCGATGATCTCGGCGAGTCCAGAGCAGGCCAACGGGCGGACGCGTTTCTGCCCGTTTTCCAGCAGGTTCAGAAGGTTCCGCAGCTTTTCGCCACCGACGGTGATGCTGGTGGCGAGCAGGAGAATGTCCCGCTGGGGGTGCTCCGTCAGCGCTTTCCGGATGGCTGGTTCGATGCCGATGATGGGGACGTCGGCGCGCTCCCGCAACGGCGCGACGGCGGCGCTGGTGGCGGTATTGCAGGCGAGCACTACCGCGTCCACGCCAGCGGCGATGAACCAGGCATAGGCTGCTTCCGTCCACTCCCGCACCTGCGCAGGGCTTTTGTCGCCGTAGGGCGCGTGGGCGCTGTCGCCATAGAAAAGATAATGCGCGTCAGGCAGGTAGCGCAGGCAACTGAGCAGTGTGCTGAGGCCGCCGATGCCCGAGTCGAATATGCCGATGCGCATCAGTTATGGAGAAACTCTTGATCGGCGAGCAGCGCAGCCCCGCGCATGCCGGCGAGGTCGTCGTCATTGCCGCGTTTCACTTCGACGTTACCGCGCAACGCGGGAATCATATCCGCGTCGAGGCGTTGCAGCATGGCCGGGGCGAAGCGGTCCCATGCGGCACTCATGCCGCCGCCAATCCGCACCACCGCGATATCGGTTACCTTGAGGATATGGGCCAGCACCTGTCCCAGATAGCCACCAGCCATCCGAAAGGCGCTAGCGGCTTCACTGTGGCCATCGCCAGCCATCTGGGCAATGACCATGGTGTCCGGGGCCGTGCCAGTCATCTCCACATAGCTGGATTGCACCCCGCGTGCCGAGGCGTACTGTTCCAGGCAGCCCTGATTGCCACAACCACAACGCCGCCCTCCGGGCACCACGATGATATGACCGATTTCCATAGCGCTGCCGTGATCCCCCCGCCAAGGTCGGCCCTGATGAATCCAGCCGCCGCCGACTCCCGTGCCGAGGCCGACGTAGAGCAGATTTCGCAGTTCCGGGTGCTCCTGCCGCTCCTCCCAGAATTCACCATAGCCCGCAGCGTTGGCGTCGTTTTCGACGAGGACGGGGAGTTGGCAGGCCGCGCCGATGGCGGCTTGCAGGTCGAACTGGATCAGTTGCGGAATGTTGGGGGATTGCAGCAATACGCCGTCATCATCGATAAAGCCCGGGAAAGCAATGCCAACCCGCGCGATATCAGGATAATGTCGACGCAGGTCAGCAATGCCTTCGGCCAGGAGGGTAGTGACTAGCGCTGCTGCGCCCTCCGGGCCCGGCGCCTGGCGGCACTTCTCGCGCAAATCCACTTCACTGCGGGTGGAGTCCAGAAGTTCGTTACCCTGAAAGACGCCGAAACGCAGGTTGGTGCCGCCCACATCGATGCCGATGGTTAGGCCCTCAGCCATGGGGAACAACCTCTGCCTGTACCTCTATGATATGGGCCTTGCCCATCTGCACAGGCCATTCCAGATCCAGGCGCAAGGCTTGCATGATTTTTTCGAATCCTGCCTCCGACTGCGATACCGTCAGGTGGGGTGCACCTTGCCAGCGCACGGGCGGATGGAACCGTAGAACGATTTTGCCGCCCATGACCGCATCCTCCAGCACGATTTCACTGGTCGCTTCGCCCTGAATGGGACTGCCAAAGCCGCCCTGAGAACGGCCATTGGCAAAGAACTGCCCCGCCGGGCCGTCACAACTGGGCATCGCCAGAAAGAGCCGGGTGCTGAAACAATGGGATTCCGCGCCCTTGCGGGCCGACTCGACGCGATAATTTACGGTGAGGCGGTTGTCTGTCAGGGTATACCGTTTGCTGATCGCCCAGGCATCGGCGACACCTCCGGAAAAATGGGGCGATTGTTGCAGAGTGTGCTCACCGTAGCTGACGGCATCGTCATCGAGCCAATCCTGAAAGCTGTGGCAGGGCGAGGCATCCGGAGTCAGGTCATCCGGGCCGATTTCTGCCTTGAAGGCGATACGGTCATGGGCGGAAGTGATGCCTTCGCCAGTGCGTTCCGGGCTGACGGCGCCGTGGCGGATCTTGTCGTAGTAGGCTTCATCGCGGCGGGCAAGGGTATCTCCCAGATTATGCTGCAACCCGTAGCAATCCCACTCGGCGACGGCGGCGCCGGATTCGGGGCGGATGATGATCTGCAAGGCGTGATTGTGATAGAGCAGTTCATCGCTGCCATCCATGTCCAGATCCATGCGCTCCAGTTCCGGACGGGGCTGGAGCCGATCGAGTCCAGCCTCCAGGCGCACGATGGCGTTAAACACCGCACGGCGCAGATGCGGGAGGTAGATGCCGCCAAACAGGCCATGCCAGTAGGCATCATTGGCCTGGGCTTCGTGTAGGTCTGCGCGCAGGGCTTTGCTCTGCTGGCGCCCAGGCAGGGCATGGAAGCGCCGAGATAGCTGCAGCATGCGTTTATGCATCCAGTTGGATTCCGGATAGCGGGTCAGAAAGTTCTTCCAGATGCCCCCGCGGATGAATGCCTTGCGGTTTTCGAGCCGGCCCGCCGTTTTTTCCTGCTCCAGGAAGGCGGCATAGCAGCGGGCCGCCTTGGGAGCCAGCGTCCATTCGTTCATCTCGCTGTAGGACACCGTCGGCAGGTAGATGACACCCTGGGGCCGGTTCCTTGCGAGATAATCCCGGTAGTGCATGGGCTGGATATGGGGCGAATCGAGGACGCCGCGCAGAAACTGTTCCAGCCAGCCCTTCTCATAGACCCAGCTATAGGTTTCCGGCCAGAGGCCAAACTTTTCGATATCGTCGAAGTAAATGCCGGCGCTGTCCGGATGCTGTTCAGAGATGCCCTCTATGTGGGCAACGGTGGTGGCCGCTTCGGAAAAGGGCAGGCGATAACGCAGATCTTCGGAAATCGGAAAGACATCGATACACTGGCCGTTCTCCTCGGTGCGGTGGAAGCCACCGAGTTGCTCTCTTGCCGCGCCCGCGCAGAGGAAGTGGTAGTCGTCCACCATGACATATTTCACTCCGGCTTCGTTGAGTGCTGGCACGACGCTGGGGTCCCAGACCCGTTCCGTGAGCCAGGCTCCGGCTGGACGCTGTCCGAAGTGTTTCTACAGACGCCCGGCCATGGCCTCCAGTTGCGCGACGCGGTCCGGGTGGGGGATAGCGGCGAGCACTGGTTCCGTATCGCCGGCCCCCACCAGTTCCGCCTGCTGACGGCTTACCATCTCCTGCAGCAGGACGATGGTTCTGGGGTGCCGGTCAAGCAGATAGGAGAGCAGCCAGCCGCTGATGTGGATGGCGAAGGGAAAGTCGGGAAAGCGGTGCATCGTCTCTAAAAACGGGTGATAACAGCGGACCACGGCATCGTCGATGACGTGGGGGAAGTTGCCGACCGGCTGGTGGGCATGGACGCCCAGGAGGAGCGGGGTGCTGTGGATCATTCGGGGTCCTTGGTGTGAGTACGGCGCATGGTACCACCGGCCTCCGCCGCGCCGCCGCCGTGGCTGAGGAGCGCGCTGAGGTTGTCGGGGGCGGGGATTTGCATCAGGGTGTAGAGCTTGCGGAGGTTGAGGCGGTACAGATGGTCGAAATCGCGGACCGAGTCCGAGGGGTTGTAATCACCCAGCCACCAGAACCAGTCGGAGCCCTCACAGCGTCCAAGCTGTTCGAGGATGCGAGCCTGCTGCTCCGCAGGAAATTGCCCGATATGCTGATCCACATCCTGTTTGGCGGCGCAGAGCAGGTCCCATGCGCGGTTTTTGGCAGCCTCGCCGATCCAGGTGCTGAAGCTGCCGTAGACCCAGCTCCCCGCGGCGAGATGGGGTATGCTCTGGATACCATCGGCATGCTGGCCGACGAAGTCGCTGAAGGTGCACATCTGGATGTGGGGGTGATTGGCCAGGGATTTATAAAGCTCGGAGAGAAAGTAATAGCCATTGTAGGGATAGTATTCCCAGGCGTTCTCGCCATCCAGAATGATGCTGACAACGGGGTTTTCCTCATGTTCCGTCTGCCTCCAGATCGCCTCCAGTTTGTGGATGAAGTCCGTGACTGCATCGTGGCCGAACCAGGTCTTGTAATCGAAGCCGATGGTGTCGGAGAGGGCATCGTCACGGAAGAAAAGCACGGGGCCCTGCCCCTGCAGTTGGTAGGGGCGGTACAGGTATTCCGCCCGGCCGCGGGGGCCGTTGTCGTCGTTGCCGAGCAGCAGGCTGTGGGTCAATATGCCTTCACCGGAGGCCGTCCAGCGCACGCCGGCGCTGCCCATCATTTCCACAAAGGCGGTAGAGACCCCCCCTTCCGCGGGCCACATACCCTGCGCCGGTACCCCGAAATGCTGCGGGTGGCTATTCTGCGCCCGGTCGATGTGCCAGCGGGCACGCTCGGTGCCGCCGGGGTAGGCCGGACAGGCGGGCAATGGCGCGTCCGCCACCGCCTCATGCGCTGCCGCAAAGTCGAGCAGCAGGGGGCCGATGGGGTGGTAGTAGGGGGTAGTGGAAATTTCGATACGTCCCGCTTCCGCCAAGGCGCGATAGCGGGGAATCAGGCCGGCGATGAGTTCGCCGAGAAATGCCACCAGTTGCCGGCGGTCTTCCTGGCTGAAAGCATGGCCTTTGGCGAACAGTGACTGGAGAAAGGGGCTGCTGCGGCGCACGGTTTCGCCGGTCCAGGCCAGGTGATACCAGACCAGAAGGTCCGCGATGTATTGTACCGAAAGATAATCCGCCATCTCCTTGACGTCCTCCAGTATGAGCTGGTAAATCTCATACAGGCGACGATAGGGCGGGAAGGGGAGGAGCATGTGCTCGTGGTCGAGGCGAAAACATTGCTCCAGAAGGAAATGCCGCTGTTCGTTGGGCAGTGTCTTGAGGTCTCCCGTGGCTAGTGCCATCAGCAGCGGATCGCGAAACTGCCCGCTCCGGAACTGCGCGGTATAGTCCTCCAGTTGCTCGACCAATATCGGCACGAAGTTGAACACGCCCCGGGCGAGGGGGTTCTCCTCATAATGTGCCACCATATCCGCGTAGTCTTTACAGGCATGCAGGTAGGTCCACGGCAGGGCGTAGAAGCCGTCGGCATCGCGGTAATCGGGCTGGTGCATGTGCCAGCAGAAAATGACATGAAGCGCACGCGCCGGGGGCATGGGGATTACCTCACGAAATGCAGTTGCTGGCCCAGCAGTTCCGGGGTAATCAGGGTCACCCCGTTGGGCGTGCGATGGAAACGGCGGGCGTCTTCGGCCGGATCTTCGCCGACCACCAGTCCGTTCGGGATGATCGTACCCTTGTCCACTACCACCTTGCGCAGGCGGGCACCCTCGCCCATGCGCACGTTGGGCAGGATGACCGAGTCTTCGATCAGGGTATGACCGTCATTGACCCGCACGTTGGAGAAGAGCAGGGAGCGGCGGACGGTGGCGCCGCTGATGATGCATCCGCCCGAGACGATACTGTCCAGCGCCATGCCCCGTCGGCCTTCGTCGTCAAATACGAATTTGGCTGGCGGCAGTTGTTCCTGATAGGTCCAGACCGGCCAGCGGCTGTCATAGAGGTCGAGATCGGGAGTGACGTGTACGAGGTCGATATTGGCGGCCCAGTAGGCGTCCACCGTGCCTACATCCCGCCAGTAACAGCGGCTGTTGGCCCCCTCGGAACTGGCAATGCAGCTATTGCGGAAGCGATGCGCGATCACCCGGTAGCGCGATACCATATAAGGGATGAGGTCGTTGCCGAAGTCGTGGGTGGAATCGGGGCTGTCGGAATCGCGAATGAGTTGTTCATAGAGGAAGTCGGTGTTGAATACGTAGATACCCATGCTCGCCAGGGCGCGATCGGGATTGCCGGGGGT
>DAIEIW010000070.1:0-4054 GCA_027351205.1 Acidithiobacillus sp. | reverse complement strand
GTGCGCGATGGGCACCCTGCGCTTTTCCAGAGATTGTCTCTGGTGCGGGAACAGGGCGAGGCGGGACAGGTCTTCCAGGCCTACATGGAAGAGATTTTTGCTGGTGGGCCTGACCGGACGAAGGGCCGACGCTTCAGGGCCAGCTATTTACGCCTGCTCAAAGGTTGGGGATATGACAGCAATTCACCGGAAGGTGCGGTCATGAAGGGCTGGGTGGAGAGCCGGTTCGGGATCGCCCCGAATTTTCACCGACAGGTGATCGGCCGTGTGGGCGATGCCGCCTGGATTCAGTATATGACCGACAAAATGTCAGGGCGATTTGATAATAATGCGATCTGGTTGCAGCTTGACCTGTTGTTTGAATTCGCACAATGGTCGGCGCGACGTTTTCTGGCATCCGGACAACGGCACTTGCGCTTGTTCCGGGGGACCAATGATTTTGCGGAACATCCCATACTCTGGAAAGCCGGAGCGCGGCAGGGAGTGATCCGGCTGAACAACCTGGTATCCTTCAGCAGTGACCGGGACGTGGCCAGCGCATTCGGCGATTGCATACTGGAGGTGGAAGTACCTTTGGTAAAACTGCTGTTCTTCAAGGGCCTGCTGCCATGTCGCGCCCTCCAGGCGGAGAGCGAGTATCTGGTGATAGGCGGTGAATACGCGGCACACATGCACTATTACTGAGGACGAAAAATGGGCTATGACTTGCGGGAGAGGGCATTGGGCGCCTATCTGGGATTGGCGGTCGGGGATGCCCTGGGCGCGACGGTGGAGTTCATGAGTCCTGCGGAAATCCGGGAGGAATATGGCGTCCACCGCAATATGACCGGTGGCGGCTGGCTGCATTTGCGCCCCGGACAAGTGACCGACGATACCGAGATGTGCCTGGTGCTGGGTCGGAGCATTCTTGCCGGTGAACAATGGTCCGTTACCTGCTTTGGCGAGGGAATGGTGCGGTGGTTGCGCAGTCATCCCGTGGATGTGGGTAACACCTGCCGCAGGGGAATCCGGCGCTTCATGCTCAACGGCAGCACCGCCGCCGAACCGGCGGAATGGGATGGGGGCAATGGCGCATGTGTGCGCAATCTCCCTGCGGTGCTGGCCACCCTGAACGCCCCTGCGACCTTCCGGCGAATCAGTGTGGAACAGGCGCACCTGACCCACCATCACCCGCTGTCGGATGTCGCGACCCTGACGCTGGGAGAGATGTTGCGCTGCGCGCTGCGCGGTGACGGCGTTTCATCCGTGCGGCGCCTGGCGGATGCACTGGTTGCACGGCACCCGGAATTCGATTTCAAAGAAATTCCCCAGGCACCTACGCCCTATATTGTGGATACGGTGCGTGCCGTCCTGTATGCGCTGCTTCATACCGATAATTTTAAAGACTGCCTGATTACGGTGGTCAACCAGGGTGGGGATGCGGACACCACGGGCGCCCTCGCGGGCATGCTGGCGGGAGGCCTGTACGGGACTTACGGGCTTCCCGGTGCCTGGCTGCAACGTCTGGATCCTGCGGTTCAGAAAGAAATCGCGGCGCAGGTGGATCAGCTTCTGACCCGGGGTGAGCGAACGGATCATGAGCCGTTGCCGGCCAGCACGCCGCTGCGTGTCTTGTTTTACGGAAAACCGGGCTGCGCCAATAACGCGCGGCAGATAGCACTGTTGACGGCTGCCGGCTGTGTAGTGGAGGTGCATGACTTATTGCAGACCGCCTGGACGGCGGAAACCCTGCGCCCCTATTTTTCCGATCGACCCGTGGCGGAGTGGTTCAACCCCGCCTCGCCGCGGGTAAAGTCCGGAGAGATCGTTCCGGAGGCGCTTACGGAAGCCGAGGCACTCGCCGCGATGCTGTTGGACCCGCTTCTCATTCGTCGCCCGCTCATGGAAGCGGGGGGCGCCAAAATCGCCGGCTTTTCCGAGGATCAATTACGCCTGTGGACGCCCGTATCTCTTGACGTGTATACTGAATATACTGAAGCTATTTCAGGCGATTGTCGGCGTTCTGTGCCTTGCCCAAGCGTCAGGCAGATTCGCAGTCTCACCAAAACTCCAGCCGCCTCATCCCACGCCAACGCCTCCTGAGCGCTGTAGAGAAGAGGGCCCTATCATGAAAGATCGCGTAACACCTAACCATTTTCAGGAACTGACGACCATCTACGAGGTGAGTAAGGTGCTCAGCTCTTCCATGGATCTTGAACACACCCTGAACGATGTTCTGAAGACGCTGGAAAGTCATCTGCATATCTCACCGTCCATGATCGTATTGCGCATGAACGAGGAAATAGTGGGGGTAATCGCGGCCACAGGGTTGTCCGTTGCGGAAATAGAACGGGGGCGTTATCGGTTAGGGGAGGGGATGATCGGCAAGATCATGCGTGCCGGCATGCCGATAGTGATTCCTGATGTCTCTCAGGAACCGGCTTTTCTGCACCGCGCCTTTGAACCGGAGATCAGTCAGCGCTTGCATGCTTTTGTAGGGGTGCCGATCAAGGTGGGATATGAGTGTATCGGTGTGCTCGCCATCTATCGCAGTGAGCGACACAAGGGCGTGAGTTTCCGTTCCGATGTCCGCTTGTTGCAGATGATCGCCAATCTGGTGGGACAGACCGTTAATCTGCATCAGGGTATATCGGCGGAACGAAACCGTCTTTTGCAGGAAAAGCATCGTCTGCAGAAGGAGTTACAGAAACGCTACAGCATCAAGAATGTCATCGGCAACAGCCGGGCCATGCAGGCGGTGTTTTCTGACGTGCACCAGGCGGCGCCGGGCAAGGCCACCGTGTTGCTGCGCGGTGAGTCCGGCACCGGCAAGGAAGTCATCGCCCGCGCCATTCACTATCTCAGCCCCCGTCGCGACAAAGCCTTTGTTTCGCTCAATTGCGCGGCGCTTCCCGAAAGCATTCTCGAATCGGAACTCTTCGGACATGAGCGCGGTGCGTTTACCGGCGCCACCCAGGAGCGCAAAGGGCGCTTTGAACTGGCGGATGGCGGCACGCTGTTTCTCGATGAGATCGGCGATATCTCTCCGGCTTTTCAGGCCAAGCTCTTACGGGTGTTACAGGAGCGTGAATTCGAGCGGGTCGGCGGTACCCAGACCCGGCGGGTCAATGTGCGCATTATCACTGCCACCAATCGCAATCTCGAAGAGGCGGTGAGCAAGGGCGACTTCCGCGCCGATCTGTACTACCGGATCAATGTCGTCAGTATTTTCCTGCCCCCACTGCGGGAGCGTCGTGAGGACATTCCCGCCCTGATCGAGCACTTCCTCGCCCGTTACAACGCCGAGAATCAGCGCAAACTGACCCTCACTCCGGAAGCCTTGCAAACCATGGTGTCCTGCTACTGGCCAGGTAACGTGCGGGAATTGGAAAACTGCGTCGAACGCACCGCCACCATGATGCGCGGCGATATCATCCGCAATCTGGACGTGCCCTGTCAGCGCAATCAGTGCCTGTCCATGGCCTTGCGGCCGCTGGAAGGGAGTCATCCCATCGTCACCATGAAGCTGTCGAGCGGTATGAGTGTTCCGCCTCATGCAACGCCTGATGTGGAGGAGCAAGTGGCGGATGCAACCGGGGGTGGCGACGGGGAAGTCTCCTTGCCTTTGTCGGAACGGGATCGCCTGATCCAGGCCATGGACCGCTGTGGCTGGGTACAAGCCAAAGCCGCCCGTTTATTGGGGACGACCACCCGCAAACTTGGTTACGCCCTCAATAAACATGGCGTAGAAGTTAAAAAACTCTAAACCAGAAAGACTCAACCAGGGGCAGCGAACGCCCCAACCATCCTCACTTTGCCCACAGCCTTTCGTGCTTGCCCTGCTATTTTTCCCCCTCCCCATTTGTCTGGTTTTCGACAATTTTTGCCGCAGCGCTGAAAACGCACGTAATGTTATCGACAAAGCTCCAGATGGTTTAATCTAATATCTTGAAAAACAAAGGCGGCATATGCTGGCATCACTTTTGCTAAAGGTAATGCAAGCGTCAGCTTCTTAGGAGCAAGCCGATACATCCATGAGGCGCGCGGTTTTCCATCGTTCACTGAAGATCCGTAT
>DAIEIW010000066.1:0-10489 GCA_027351205.1 Acidithiobacillus sp. | reverse complement strand
CGCGCTGTTGTCTTATCATCAGGTCGATTGATTACAAGGAGTCCACAGATGGGCGTATTAAGCAGCCTCCTTTCGGGAATATTGGCCGCGCTGGGCTTGGGCGGTTCGGGTGGGAGCAGTCAACCCGTTGCGACGGTGGAGACGGTGGCCAGCGCTACCGCGGAAATGAATCAGGCGGTAGCCGCATCCATCAACCAGGCGGCCGGAGTGACCAGCGGCGGCGTCGGTTACGCCAACGGCGAACTGACCACCACCTTGACGCAGGCATCTGCGAAGTTGATGAACGGCATTTTGACCACGCAAGAGGCAATTCCCGCCATACTGCAGGGCACCAGTGCCATCAATCCCACAGATATACTCAATACCCTCAGTGCCGACGGCGCACAGGCCGGGATGATGGTGGCCAATTATGCCAGCCAGATGCCAGCGAACGTCGCCAAAAGTATCGCCGACGCGGTCGGCAATTATCCGACCGTTGTCATGCCGACCGGTATTTCCGGCCAACTCTTTTACTGAATTTCAGGAATCGGAACCCAACAAGGCCTGGGATAGGCTCCCTGTCAACCCTTGGGTGGGCATGATGCCTGCGCCACCCGATGCAGAGGGCCGAGATTGGGCTCCGACATCGCCGTTCAGGAAGCTCATCGTACAACGGATTACCAGTTTATTGGCCTGCCGGGCCAGATCCTCGGGGAAAGGAGCGAACGGAGAAGCCGTGCGGATCATGCGAACCGCTTTATCGGATGCGCTGGCCGGCAGGGTCGACCGGACGACGGACAACTGCGCCAGATTGCCGTTGCGGAATACGGTAACCCGTACCTGGATCTCGCCCCCTCTTTCTATGGGCCCCTCGCGCGCGCCCGTACTCTCCACCTGCCGTATCCAGTACGTCACGTAACGGCTGATGAGATTCGCCTTATGGGGCGTGGAAACCGTCCATGCCGGCGGCGGATAGGCCGCATGGGTCACGGCCGGAGGCAGTGCTGGCCGAAAGGGCGGGGGCTTTGGGAGACCACGCTTTGCCGGAAGCGTCCCGGTTTGGCGGGCCGAGGGACTGGACGACAGCTTGGGCGCCTTTCCGTGCAGGTCGACAGGGCGTGTTTTTGCCAGGGGCACCGCCGCAGCGGGAGCGGAAGCCGGAGGCGATGGCGGCATTCTGACCATGCGGAAGGCCGAGGGCGCCGCAACGGTTCTGGTGACCTCATGGCGGATGGTGCGATATATCAGAAAGGTCAGCGAGGCGATGCAGACCGCGGCGCCGATCAACCACAAGGTCAACCGGTCCCTGGAAAAAACCACCCCGATCCGTTCAAGCGTGTTCACCGCCCGCCCCCGAAGACGACGGCGCGGCACTGTCGACCCCTTCAGCCTGTGTTTTCTGGAGCAGGCTGTCGGCGACATGCCGCGGATCCACCATGGCGTACAACATCCAGCGGGCCACTTGCAGTTGCGCCCGGGCGTCCCGACAGGCATCCCCGGCATTCATAGTTTTGATTTGCGCGGCATGCAGATCGGTTTTACTGATGCGCCCGTGCGCATAAAGATCTTCCATCAGTTTCTGATTTTGCCGGGCATGGGCATAGACGCTCTCCAGCGCGGCCAGGCGGGCTGTGCCGGTCCGCACTTCCTCCCGATTCACTCGAAGTTCCTGACGCCCTTCCTGCAGCGCCCGCTGATAGCGAATCAGCGCCGCTTCCGACTGCGCCTCCGCGGTATCCAGCTTGGCCATATGTCCGGTGAACGGTGCGAGAGTCTGGGTAATGGAAATGCCCACCGTATAATTGCTGGGCGACGTGGAACCGATTGACCGGCCAAACCCCTGACTGGATGTGCCGATCCAGTTGTACCCTGCCTGCAGATTCACATTCGGGAGAAAGGAACCGCGCACCGCATCCACCCGATCCCGCGCCTTGTGCAGTGCGGCACGGGCGACCCGCACGCTCGGCAGGTTTTCCGCGGCGGCGCCATCCACGGTGGCGGCATCGAATTCCGGCGGGGTGGGTATGCTGTCATGCACGCCTGATTGCAGCAGGTCGAAAGCGCCCGTTTTGCCCATGAGCAGGGCGAGATTCGTTTGCGCCTTGACCAGTCGCCTTTCCGTATCCTGGCGCTGTGCTTCCAGATTCGCGACCTGACTCCGCATCTGGTTCAAATCGATCCGGCTTTCGTTTCCCTGCCGCACGCGCTGCTCGGCCAGGGCGAGGTCCTGACGCATGAACTCCAGAGACCGATTGATCGCCCGCAATTGCCACTGCAGGCTCTGCAACCCTTCGTAGCCAACCAGCACGTTCAGGGCGGTGCGCATGCGCCGCTCGGACACCTGCTCGTGACCGGCATGGACACCCTGACGGGAAGCCGCCAGGTTGGCAATCCCCTGTCCGCCTTCGAACAGATTCAGGCTGGCCATCACGCTGAGATAATTGGAATAGTTATTGCCCTGAGTCACCACGATGGTGGAGCCGATCAACGACACCGAAGGTTGGTTCGTCTGATTGCCGTATAACTGCGTTTGCGTCTGAAAATTCAGATGCGGTAAAAACTGCCCGAAGGCATCCAGTGACTCGGCTTGCGCCTCCCGCAGCGACTGATCGGCCAGACGGATATCGGAATTATTGGCCAGAGCGGTAGCCAGCAACTCGTGCAGTTTGCTACCGCCACCCGCCGCCAAGACGCCCACAGGCGCCGCTGACGAATGGGCGGAGGCATGGAGATCCGGCAGAGCAGGCGCGGATGCGGGTGGCGCCATAATGGCTACGGCTGCCGCGTGATCCGCCGGATGTGTGCCCACGTCCGCGGCGGAGTTTTGGGCTTTGGTTGCTCTATGCCCGGAGGACAGCGCGGGCGCAACGGTTGCCGAGGGGACCGCTTGAGGCGGCGCCGCTGGTGCACGGGTCGCTGTCGGCGCCGGAGGCATTGGCGTGGGTCCGACCGGCGAACGCTTTTTAACCGCCCGCCGAGCCTGAGCCTGAGCCTGAGCCTGAGCCTGAGCCTGAGCCTGAGCCTGAGCCTGAGCCTGCGGCCGTGCTGGTGGCGGCGGGAGCAGGCCAGGGGCGACCGTTTCCGGTGATGCCGGCAATGCGTTCATCAGCGCTGAACCCAGTCCGGCGCCATCCGCATCATTCTGCGTCAGCGATCCCGCGTATGCCCCCGGCAGGATACCGATCATCATCCAGCAGGCCAGCACCAAACGGGTATTTCCCGGATGCCGCACATGGGTCCGCCAGCGCAAGGTCCGCTTCTTCATCGAACCGACAGTCCTTCATCCCAGTCGCGGAACAAGGGACCCAGGAAAAATTGGATGATCCGACGCCTCCCGGTGTTGATGTTGGCGGATACGCTCATGCCCGGACGCATTTTCACGGAAGCCCCGTGTACCATCAGATAAGGGTGGGGGACGGTGATGCGCACCCGGTAGGATAATCCCGCAGCAGTCAGGGCCTTACCGGACCCGCTCGGAGAAACGGCATCGGGACTGATTTTCTGGACAACCCCTTGCAGGGCGCCGTACTGCTCGAAGGGATAGGCGGAAACCTTTACCCGCGCTGTCTGACCGACATGCACGAAAGCCATATGGGCATCCGGCAGATACGCCTCCACCACCAGCGGTGTATCGCTGGGGACGATACTGACCACCGGTTGAGCGGCGGTCACCACCTCGCCCACGTTGCGCACCGTGAGGTCCTGCACGATGCCGTCCACCGGCGAGCGCAATTCGTGCAGGGATAAATCATGGCTGGCATGGGTTTGTTGCGCCTGCAACGAAATCAGCGACTGGGCATTTTCTCCGAGGCTATGCAACAGGGTAGCGTGATAGCTCGCCTTGATGCCTTCGATGTCTTGGCGGTATTCCACCTGCCTTTGCAGATAACGAGCGATATCTCCCTGATTCTGGGCGATCTGGCTTTGCAGGCCGAGTTCCTTTTGCAGCGCATTTTCGTACTCCATGCGGGGGATGGCGCCGCTTTGCGCAAGGGAGGCATCGGCGACGACCTGCGGGTGCAACAGCGCCTCCTGATCTTGCAGACTCTGGGCCAATGCCCGTGCCGAGTTCAGTGCCGTGGCATTCTGGTCTGCACGCGACTGCGCCGCCTGCAGACGGCTTTGATAGTCGGCCTCCTGGGCGGCCTGCAACGCCTTCTCCATCCGTATGTATTCAGGGTTGGTGCCCGATGCGGGTGCAATGGCGGCGCGCCCGCTCAGTTGCGCGTGTATACGCGCCTGCTGCAGATTCCGGAAGGCGAGCTCCTGCTGGGTGGCTTGCAGATTCGCCTGGGTTATCGCCGGATTGAGCGACACCAGAAGTTGTCCCTTGTGCACCGTCTCGCCGTCATGCACATAGATGCGTTCGACGGTAGCCGTGGACAGGGGCTGTACCACCTTGACCCGCCCGTCGGGGATGAACTGCCCGGTCGCCGTTGCCACGATATTGATTTTGCCCAGATAAGACCACAGCAGCGCGGCGAAGAGCAGCGCCAGCAGTGTCCAGAGTATCCAGTGCTGCCAGGGCGCCGGCGGCCGTTCCTGAATTTCCAGCAATGGCGGCAGAAACTCGTTTTCGAGCTTTTTCAGGGCCGCTTGGCGGTTCCGTTCCCGAGCCTCCGCCAGGCCGCCACGCAGGTTATTGCTGAGCTGTCCCATATCAGGCCCCCTCTTCGTCGCGGGCCAACAGGGCATAGATCCCTTTCTGGGCCATCAACGCCTGATGCGCGCCATATTCCGCCAATCGGCCGTCGTCCAGAACGAGGACGATATCCGCCGAGCGAATGGACGCCAGGCGGTGCGCCGCCATGAACACCGTCCGCCCCTGGCAGATTTTGGAGAGGTTTTTCCAGATGATGCGCTCCGATTCATAGTCCAGCGCACTGGTGGATTCATCAAAAATCAATATGCGCGGATCGCCCAGCAGCGCGCGGGCGATGGCGATGCGCTGCCTCTGGCCTCCCGACAGCGAATCCCCCCGTTCGCCCACCTTGGTGTCGTAGGCATCGGGGAGCTTGCTGATGAACTCGTGGGCACCAGCGAGTTCCGCCGCCGCGATGATCCTGTCGAGGGGCGCCTCGGGATAAACCATCGCAATATTTTCTCGGATGGTCCCGGAAAACAGAAAGTTATCCTGAAGCACCACGCCGATCTGGCGGCGCAGCCAATTGGGCTCCACATGACGCAGATCGATGCCGTCGATCAGCACGTTGCCGGAATCCGGCAGATACAAACGCTGCAACATCTTCGCCAGGGTGCTCTTGCCGGAACCGCTGCGCCCGACGATGCCGACAAAGGAGCCTGCGGGAATGTCAAAGCTGATGCCCTTGAGCACCTCGTCACCGTCCGCCGTATAGCGAAAGTGCACATTTTCCAAGGTGACCCGGCCCTGCAGCGAACCCGGCGAGGCCTTGCCGATATCGATTACCGGCTCCGCCGGCGTATTCATCAAATCGCCCATACGACTCACGGAAACCCCGACCTGCTGAAAATGCTGCCACAACTGCGCCAGGCGGAGGATGGGGCCGGTCACCTGGCCGGAGATCATCTGAAAGGCGATCAGTTCGCCGACGCTGATGTCTCCGGACAAGGTGAGTTTGACCCCCACCCAGAGAATCGTCAGCGTCCCCATCCGTTGAATCATTTGCGTCAGGGAGCCGGTGATTCCGGCCAGACGGTCGACGCGGTAGGAAGCCATCACATAGCGCGACAGACTCTGCTCCCAGCGCTGGTAGATGCGGGACTCCACAGCCAGCGCCTTGACCGTCTGAATACCGGTGATGGTCTCGACCAGAAAAGACTGGTTTTCGGCACCCCGGTCGAAGCGCTCCTGCAACAGCCGCCGCAGAATAGGAAACACCAGGAGGGATATGCCGACCATGAAGGGAATGGTGGCCAGCACCACCAGGGTCAGGCGCACGCTGTAAAAGAACAGAACGACGAGGAAAATGCCGACGAACCAGACGTCGATGAACGCCATGAGGGTGGGTCCGGTCAGGAACTGCCGCACCACCTCCAGTTCCCGCACCCGCGCCACGGTCGAGCCGACGGTCCGGGTTTCAAAATAGCGCATGGGGATACGCAGCACATGGGCGAACAGACGCGCGCCGAGGGTGACGTCGATACGATTGGTCGTATGGGTCATCATCAGCGTTTTGAGCACATTCAGGGTGGTTTCGAAGGCGATCACCACCAGCATCCCCACCGCCAGAATGTCCAGAGTGGGCAGACTGTGATAGACCAGCACCCGGTCGATCACCAACTGGATGAACAACGGCATGGCCAGACCAAACATCTGCACCACGAAAGCCGCCACCAGGACCTCGATGACCGGTTGCCGGTATTTGAGAATGATGGGAACGAACCAGCGCAACCCGAAGCGTTGCCCCGCCGCGTTCCACTCGAAGCGCGGCTTGATGAGCAACACCCGCCCGGTCCAGACCTGGTGGAGGGTAGCTTCATCCAGTATCAGTTGACCACGCTGCGGGTCCACCGCGACCAGGCGGTTGTTCTCGAAGCGGGCCAGCACGAGGTAATTGCCATCCCGCAACTCGGCCATCACCGGATACGTCTGGCGAGCCAGATCGGCCCATTTCAACTGAACCGCCTTCGCCACCAAACGCACTTCGCGGGCCGCCAGAATGATTTTGCCAAGAGGCAGAATGGGTTCGGACATGCCCAGAGCGCGCGCCAACTGCTCCGCGTTACACGGCCGCTGGTAATACCCAGCGATCAGCGCGAGGCATTGCAGCCCGCTGGAGGCAATGCCGCCGGCCTTGCCTTGCGCGGCGGACCCGGTGGCACCGCCATGGTTTTCCTCCGCCGTCATGGATGCGCAGTAGCCCGCATCTGAATCCTCGGCTTCTGGTCGGGGGTGATCCCGGCAGGAGCGGACGCTGAGGGAAGCGTTTGCAGATCACCCAGAGACGGGCCTTCCTGCGCCTTGCTCTGCAATCCGGCAATCGCGGCATTGGTTTGGTCCAGTTGGCGTTGCAGTTCCTGGCGCCGGGAACTCAGCGCCTGTGCTTCGGAGAGAAGCTGGCTCTGGGCCGCGGTTCCCGCCTGCATGATCTTTTGCTGGGCGGATATCTGCTGCTCCAGTTCCGCTTCGCGCTTTTGTTGTGCCCGCAGGCTGCTGCGCGCCACCGCGATACGCGCATCCAACTGAATTTTGGCAATGTCCGGGGCAGATAACCGTATGGTTTGCGTCGCTAGTTTGGTGTACAGCATTTCCGCCTTGTGACCGTCGGCGGTTTGTCCAACCCACCAGAAATCGTGGTTCTTCAGCAGGACGACCGTATAGTTGAGCGTACTCGGATTAAAGAACATGGCCGCCGCGAAAGGGCCGTTATAGATGGTCCGCAGTTCCACCAACCGGTGTTCCTTGATCAACTGCAACACATGCTGAGTCAGTACGGGGGCCTCCGCCGGCGCCGTGGACGGCACGGCCTGCCCGGTACTCGCAACGGGTGCGGACGACGCGCTGTTGCTGTCAGTGCCCGCCCGAGCCACGCCGGTGAAGGGCAAGACACCCATGACGACGGCGAGTACCGCCATCCGGATACTCCGTTTTCCGTTTTGCTTTTCCATATCTCGCATCCTGTTTCTCCCTGTAAAAACACATAATGGCCTTGCGGCCGCAAACCGGCCTTTCGACTGATCTTTGCCGCTGCTTCCGATGTTCCGACCGTGCGCCGGCTCGATGTTATCCAGATAGTCCGTATTTTTTCATCTTGAGCCACAACGTCTTGCGGCTCCAGCCCAGCGCCTCTGCCGTTTCCAGTCGACGCCACTGGTTTTTTTCCAGCGCGTCCAGGACCTGGCTGCGCTCTTCCGCCCTGGTTGAAAAGTCCGGCGGAGCGCAGGTCTCGGTGGTTTCACAGTCGATTTCTCCGGCGCGCAAAAGATGCATGCATTCGGCCTGCTCCAAATCCCCGTGGCCGAGGTAAAAGGCGGCAAGCCGCGCCGCCCGGTTGAATAATTCACGCACGTTACCCGGAAACTGGGAAGTATAGACCCAGTCCTTGAGCCAGCTCGGCAGTTCCGGAGAGGCGATATTCTCGCCGGAAAACTTTTCCAGAGCCAACCGAAAAGCGTGGGCGAACAGCAGCCACTTTTCGTCCCCACCACGTTCCTGCAGGGTGGGAATATAGAGTTCGACCACACTGATGCGATGATAGAGATCCAGCCGGAAAGTCCCCTCCCGGATCATGTTGATGAGCGGCCGGTTGGTGGCGGTGACCAGGCGGAAATTGATCCGCATCGTCTCGTTGCTGCCCACCGGGTGGATCACCCCGTCCTCCAGCGCGCGCAACAATTTGACCTGCTGATAAAAAGGCAGGTCACCGATTTCGTCCAGATACAGGGTGCCGTTATTGGCCTCGCGCAAAAAACCCGGGTGATCGCGTACGGCGCCCGTAAATGCGCCCCGGACATGCCCGAAAAAAAGCGACTCGAAAAGCGCGTCGGGAATGGCCGCGCAGTTCACCGGCACAAAGGGGCCGGAGCGGTACTCGGGGTGGGAATCCGCCACCAGACGGGCGACATATTCTTTTCCGGTACCGCTGGCACCGCGGATCAGCACATTCACCGACAATGCGCCATAAAGACGGGCATTACCCACCAGGCGGTGCATGCAGGGCGACTGATAGACGAAATCCCCGTCTTTGCCCATGGGCAATTCCGCGAACGGAACAGCGCCATCCGCCGGTAGCTGCCGGTCTGTTGCGCCCTGCGTCACCGTATGCAGGGTATGCTTGAGTACGGCGGACAGGCTCGCGCAGTTGAAATAGGCGGGCAACACGACACGTTCGGACAGCGGCGTCGTCGCATAGATGCTCTGTTCTCCGCTGCCCACCCAGATGACCGGTATGCCTTCTATCCGTTTCCAGGCGAGGTGGTTTTTTTCATAACGCCGCAGCGCCGTGGTGCTGATGAAAACGATATCCGCGTCCATGGCTTCCGTGCCGGAGGGATGATCCACCTCGTCATCGTAGCGGATGACCTCGGCGTCGGAATGTTGACTCAGGCAGCGTTCCAGACGCTTGGCGAAATCATGCTGTCCTTCCCAGACCAAAACGCGAATCATGTTCATCAGTACACCAGAACCGGGGGGATGGTGCCGCAACTGAGGGCGTTGTAGTTCACCGCCGCCTGCCCAACCTGAATGCCCAACAGATTCAGGAGTGGCGCCACCACATCGTTCAACACCTGGAGGATGGGCTGCAGCACCGGGTTCAGAATGCCCAGCAACATGCCCACGATCTGCCCCACCGGCAAATTCAGAATGAGCGCATGAACCGTCAGGGCGCCGGGTTTTTGCAGTTCCGTCTCCAGGGCCTGGAGCGTCTGGGCCACGGCGGAACCCAGGGCGTTGGTTGTCACATCCTGGGTCTGGGAAGGCGTACCGATGAAGTTCAGTTCCTGGTAGCCGTTCAAACCCTGAGCACTGAGCGGCACGATGAGCGGATGGTTCAGATGGACCGTAAGCAGGCCGAGGACGTTCACCAGATCCACGCCCTGGAAGTTCTGGGCGAGTTCGTTAATGGACTGGGTCGTATTGTTCAGGGCGTTGGGCAGGGGGTTTCCAATGACCGCAGTGAGCAAGCCGGTATTGGCGCCGATGCCGACCTGAGACTGGGACACCGGCGTCCCGCAGGTCAGGCTGGTCAAATGCGCCTGGGCGGGCGCCACTTCCAGATAGATGGGGATGTTCACGACACCGGTGCCGCCGAGCAGCGTCAACAACTGGATCTGTAAGGACAGCGCCACCTGCGCGGTATGGGCCTGGGTACGCCACTGTCCGCTGGCGTCCCTGCCGGGTTCACCGTAGGCGATGGAGGGAGGTGAAATCACGTTCAGTCCCAGTCCGATATTGGCAATACCCGGCACGTTCACGCCGAGACTGGGAATCTGGATGAAATGCTTCTGGTTGGACAGCATGGCAGAGGCGGTGACGAGGTCGAGCAGGTTGACCTGCGCGTTGACGGCGGCGTTTTTGTCGGCCAGACCGAGCTTGAGTATGTTGCTGAGCTGAATGGTGCCCTGTGCCGTGGTCGATCCGATCAATGTTTGCAACGCGCCGGTGGCGGCCTGGGTGTTCAGCAGGCCGCCGCCGGCCGCCTGGTTTCCGACGGCCTTCAGGGCGCCGGTAAACAAGCCGGGCAGGGTCAGATTGGCGTCCAGCAGGTTGTTCACGGTGCCCACGCCAATGGACTGCGCCAACTGCCCCAGTGACACGGAGGTATTCAACAGTCCGTTGAAGGCCGCCACTCCCAGGTTCAGATTGTGGATGCCCAGCAGTCCCCCGAGCAGGCTATTCAGCAACGCAGACTGCTGTTCGCTGACCTGGAGCAAGGTGCTGGACAGGGAGAACCCCGCCGCAGGGTTGGGCACCCAGGCGATGGCTTGCGCCTGCACGGTTTTCGCGGGCCCGAAAAAAAAGAAATACGGCACGCTCTCGGACAATTGCACCTGTACGGCATTGGCCTGATGGCCATAGGGCACGGCG
>DAIEIW010000049.1:0-5610 GCA_027351205.1 Acidithiobacillus sp. | reverse complement strand
ACCCGGCGATGACATTCATTTTGTACAGGATTCCCGGCTGGTGATCGAAAACCTCACATTGCATACGCCTGCATTCGAGCGGACCCTGATCAGGGAACTCTCGCTGACGGTCAATCCCGGGCAAGGACTGATGATCGTGGGCGACAGCGGTTGTGGAAAGAGTTCGCTGCTGCGTGCCATGGCCGGTCTGTGGTGTTGCGGAAGCGGACGCGTCATCCGGCCGGACGCCGGAGAGATGCTGTTTCTGCCGCAGCGTCCCTACATGTTGCTGGGCAGCCTGCGCAGCCAGCTCCTGTATCCGCAGCAGGACAGCGCAGTGACTGACGAGGAACTCCTGCACTTGCTGGAACGGGTGAACCTTCCGGAACTCGCCGCCCGGCTTGGCGGCCTCGACGCCGAACTGGACTGGGCAAAAGTGCTGTCGGTGGGCGAGCAACAGCGCATCGCCTTTGCGCGGGTGCTGCTCGCGGCGCCGCGCTACGCCATCCTCGATGAAGCGACCAGCGCGCTCGATAGCGTCAACGAGGAAAGGCTCTATCGAGAATTGGCGGGCAGCTCGACAACGCTGGTCAGCGTGGGCCACCGCCTTTCCATCCTGAAGTACCACTCGCAGGTACTGGAACTTGACGGGAATGGCGGATGGCAATTGTATGCGGCGGACGATTACCGTCCGGACCGGTAACGCCGGAGCCGCGCGCCATCGTTTCGCAGATATTCACGAACCGGCCCATCTGATTCGCAGCGCCCCATCTTGGACACAATGTCTCCTGTTTACGCCCGAAAACAGGGCGTTTGCATGCAAGATTCTCAGGTTGCCTTTCCGTATGACCTTGAATGGAACCCCGCGCAGATAAACATCTCACCGGTTCGTTCCTGATTAACAAGCGCTTATAAAATACAATTTCGCGAACCGGATCGCTGGCACGTTACATGCAATCTCCCGAAGTGCGTTCCCATCACTCTGGAGATGTTCATGAAACCTATCAGCAAGCACTTGGCCAAATGGCTGGCAGTATTGCCGCTGGCTTTTTCCCTCAACGGCAGCCTGCATGCAGAGACTGTCGCCCGCTACGGAATCTCGATGGCGGATATCCCCCTCACCACCGGCCAGCCGGATCGCGGCGCCGGCGCCTACCAGTTCACCGGCCATACCCTCTACGATCCGCTGATCGCGTGGGAGGCCAATATCAGCGACCGTCCGGGCAAACTGGTCCCCGGTCTGGCCACCAGCTGGAAGGTGGACCCCAAGGACAACAAGAAGTGGCTGTTCACCCTGCGCAAAGGCGTGAAATTCCATGACGGTTCGGAATTCAATGCCGACGCGGTGATCTGGAACCTGGACAAGGTACTGGCCGACAAATCGCCCCAGTTCGATGCCAAGCAAAGCGCGCAGGTGCGTCCCCGCATCCCTTCCATCGCTTCCTATCGCAAGGTGAATGATTACGCCGTGGAGATCACCACCAAGGACGTGGATGCCCTGTTCCCGTACCAGTTGCCCTGGTTCCTGATCTCCAGCCCGGCGCAATGGGAAAAGATGGGCAAGGACTGGAGCCAGGTGGCCATGCACCCGTCCGGCACCGGCCCATTCAAACTGGACAAGCTGGTGCCCAGGGAACGGGCCGACCTGGTGAAGAACAGCGACTATTGGGACAAGAAGCGCCTGGCCAAGACCGACCGCATCGTGCTGGTGCCGATCCCGGACGCGATGACGCGGGTCAATGCCTTGCTGAACGGCCAGGTGGATCTCATCGAGACCCCGCCGCCCGATGTCGTGCCGCAACTCAAGAGCGCAGGCTTCAAGCTGGTGCAGAACGTGACCCCGCACGTGTGGCCCTATCACTTCTCCACGCTGCCCGGCTCGCCCTGGACCGATATCCGCGTGAGGAAGGCAGCCAATCTGGCCATCGACCGCGACGCCGTCGTCAAATTGATGAATGGCCTGGCAACACCAGCCGTCGGACAGATGGATGTCACCAGCCCCTGGTTCGGCAAGCCCGCATTCAAGATCCACTATGACCTCGCCGCCGCACGTGCGCTGATGGCCCAGGCCGGCTATACCAAGGAGCACCCGCTGGTGGCCAAGGTGATCATCGCGCAGGGCGGAACCGGACAGATGCTCTCCCTGCCCATGAACGAGTTCATCCAGCAGAGCCTGGCCGAGATCAACATCCAGGTCAGCTTCGAGGTCGTCGAGCTTGAGAATCTCTACCTGCACTGGCGCAGCGGGGCCGCGGCTGACATGAATGCCGGCAAGGGAATCACCGCCATCAACCTGGGTTACGTCACCGCCGACCCGTTCTACGGCATCACCCGCTTCGTGGACAGCCGTTACGTGGCGCCCAACGGCGTGAACTGGGGAGGCTACAACAATCCCAAAGTCGACGCGCTGGTGGACAAGATCCGCACCACCTTCAACACCAGGACCCAGGACGGCCTTTTGTCCAAGGTGCACGAGATCATGGTGGACGATGCGCTGATGTTGTGGGTGGTCCATGACGTGAATCCGCACGCCCTTTCGCCGAAGGTCAAGGAGTTCGTCCAGGCCCAGCACTGGTTCCAGGACCTGACGACTCTCCGTATGTAAACCGTCGTGCCGGAGCGGGTGAAGGCCATGGCGATCGCCACCGCCTTCACCGGTTTCGGCCCGATTCAATAGAGCGCCCCATGCTTACCTATATCTTCAAACGTGTGCTGTACGCCATCCCCATCGCCCTGAGCGTGACGGTGGTGTCCTTCATACTGGTCTATCTTGCTCCCGGCGATCCGCTCAACGCCATCGCCCCGGCCGATGCACCGGCAGAGGTGATCCAGGCATTGAAGAGTGCCTACGGCCTGGACCGGCCCATACCCGTCCAGTACGGTATGTGGCTGCTGCGGGCTGTGCAGGGCGATCTCGGCACTTCCATCGCGTCGGGTCGCGCGGTCGCCGGAGAAGTCATGAGCGCCGTCGGCAACACGCTCTTGCTCGCGGGCTTTGCCGCCTTCGCCGGCGTGCTGGCGGGCTGCATCCTCGGCGCACTGGCCGGTTACCACCGCGGCAGCTGGATAGACCGCGCCGCCACGGCGGTTTCGGTCATCGGCGTCAGCATTCCGCACTACTGGCTGGGACTGGTGCTGACCATCGTCTTCTCGATCTGGCTGGGCTGGTTCCCGGCCATGGGTGCCGGCCCCGACGGGTCGGGCGCATGGATGTGGGATACCGCGCATCTGCGTTACCTGGTGTTGCCGGCACTCACCCTGTCGGTCATTCCGATGGGCATCATCACCCGCACCGTGCGGGCGCTGGTGGCCGACATGCTGGAACAGGAGTTCGTGGTGGCCTTGCGGGCCAGGGGTTTGTCCGGCCGCGCCGTCTTCCGCCATATCGCCAAGAACACAGCGCCCACCGTGCTGGCCGTGGCCGGCCTGCAGATCGGCTATCTGATGGGCGGCTCCATCCTGGTGGAGACCGTCTTCGCCTGGCCGGGCACCGGCTATCTGCTGAACACCGCCATCTTCCAGCGGGATATCCCCCTGTTGCAGGGAACCCTGCTGGTGCTGTGCATGTTCTTCGTCGTCCTGAACCTGGTCGTGGACATCCTGCAACCCCTGATCGATCCCCGCATGGGTCGCGGCTGAAAGGAATCTGAATATGCCTGCTTCTCTTGTCCTACCCGTAAACGCCGTGGCGGCGACACCCAGCCGCAGCTATTGGGCCATGGTGTGGCACCAGCTGCGCCGGGACCCGATGGCCTTGTTCATTTCCTCCATCCTGCTGCTCATCGTCTGTTCCGCCGTATTCGCGCCGTGGCTGGCACCGGATGACGCCTACAAGGGCAGCATGCTGCACCGCCTGCTGCCGATGGGCAGCGAGGGCCACCTGCTGGGCACCGATGAGCTGGGCCGCGACATGGTCTCCCGCCTGATGTACGGCGGGCGCATCTCCCTGCTGATGGGTGTGATCCCGGTGCTGGCGGCATTCGTCATCGGCACCGCGATCGGCCTGTTCGCGGGTTACGTCGGCGGCACGGTGAACATGGCCATCATGCGCGTGCTGGACGTGTTCTATGCCTTCCCCTCGGTGCTCCTGGCGGTGGCCATCTCCGGCGCGCTCGGTCCCGGCATGAGCAACAGCCTGATCGCGCTGAGCCTGATCTTCATCCCCCAGGTGGTGCGGGTAGCGGAGAGCGTCACGACCCAGGTGCGCAAACTGGACTATATCGAGGCCGCCCGCATGAGCGGCGCCGGCGCATTCTCCATCATCCGTGTCCACGTGCTGGGCAACGTGCTGGGGCCGGTGTTCGTCTATGCCACCGGCCTGCTCAGCGTCAGCATGATCCTGGCCTCGGGACTGTCCTTCCTCGGCCTCGGCGTGAAACCGCCGGAGCCGGAATGGGGGCTCATGCTCAACACGCTGCGCTCGGCCATCTATACCAACCCGTGGGTGGCGGCCTTGCCCGGCGCCCTGATCTTTATCACCTCGATCGCATTCAATCTGCTGGCAGACAGCGTGCGGTCGGCCATGGATATCCGCCGATGAATACGCTCGTTCAACCCCATAGCCAGGATCGCGGCGGCCCCTCCCAGCCGCTGCTGATCGTGCGCGACCTCAAGAAATATTTCCCCGTGCGCGGCGGCCTGCTGGAACGCAAGCGCAGATTCGTGCATGCCGTGGACGGCGTGAGTTTTTCCGTACCCAAGGGCAAGACGCTGGGCATCGTCGGCGAGTCCGGCTGCGGCAAATCCACGACGGCCCGGCTCATCGCCCACCTCATGGCGCCGGACGACGGCAGCATGATCTTCGACGGCGAAGGCGTGGCGGAACTGGGCGGCATTGAGCTCAAGGAATTCCGCCGCAACCTGCAGATGGTGTTCCAGGATTCGTATGCGTCCCTCAATCCCCGGCTCAGCATCGCCGAGACCGTCGCCTACGGCCCCCGCATCCACGGCGTTACGGCAACGGAGGCCGGCCGGCTGACGCGGGACCTGCTCTTCCGCGTCGGCCTGGAGCCCGACCAGTTCGGCAGCCGCTATCCCCACGAGCTTTCCGGCGGGCAGCGGCAGCGCGTGAATATCGCACGGGCGCTGGCATTCGATCCGAGAATGGTGATACTCGACGAGGCGGTGGCCGCGCTGGACAAATCGGTGCAGGCACAGGTACTCAACCTGCTGCAGGAGCTGAAGGCCGAACGGCAGCTCACTTACCTATTCATCTCCCACGACCTGCATGTGGTGCATTACCTGAGCGACCATGTGATGGTCATGTACCTGGGCGAAGTGGTGGAGACCGGGCCGGTGGAGGACATCTACGGCCACGCTGCCCATCCCTATACGCGAGCATTGCTGTCCGCCGTGCCTTCCATGGACCCCGATCATCGCACCCTGGTGCCGCCCCTCAACGGCGATCCGCCCAACCCGATCGATCCGCCCGGCGGCTGCCGTTTCCGCGACCGCTGCCCCCATGCCCATGCGGTCTGCGCTGCGCAGGCCCCGGCCCTTGCGGCAGTTGGCGAAAACGTCGCACACGGTGTGGCCTGCCACATGAACGACACGCTGTCCGGCCATCCGGAAGCAAAACAGGAGTATCCCGCATGAACGCCCCTCTGGTATCCGTGCAGGATCTGAGCGTGC
>DAIEIW010000006.1:0-3288 GCA_027351205.1 Acidithiobacillus sp. | reverse complement strand
GTCAATATGGCGGACGCCGGGCCACCCCACTGGACCAAGGGTAAAAATTCGATTTTTATAACTTCTGCCCGGTTCAATGATGCAGTTGGAAGTCATGACAATGGGCCCAGGGAAATCTGCAAATTCGCGCTGCTGATCCTGCCATGCTCCCCCTAGATTCCCTGCCAGATGAGGGTATGCCTTGAGGGTGGGATAGGCGTTGGCTGGCAACATCTCTCCATGGGTGTAAACATTTATCCCCTGATCCTTGGTCTGCTCCAGGATTTGTTTAAGATCATGGAGATCATGACCGCTGACCAGGATTGCCTTGCCCTTGATCGGGGAGATGCGCACAGAGGTAATTTCCTGCGCTCCAAAAGTCTCGGTGTTGGCGGCGTCAAGCAACTCCATCACCTTCAGGTTCAAACGACCGACTTCTAATGACTCTTCCAACATTTCATCGAGGTCCGTTGGATTGCTTGCCAAGTAATCCAGGATTTCCTCTGCCTGCGCGTCGACATCGTCACTCTGATAACCCAGGACGCGGGCGTGTTGAGCATAAGCGGCTACGCCTTTCATGCCGTAGAGGATGAGGGCACGAGCACCGATCACATCTGATCCGAGATGATCTACGTCGGCGTTTATGGCGACGCCAGGGGCTTGACGCAGCAGTTGTTCCAGACCATCGGCGGGTTGAAAGGTGGCTGGACCGGACAGGATTTCGGGAGCCGTGCCCTGCTCTCGTGCCGCTTCCTCGTACAATAATTTGATTCGCTCACGCCTTTTGGTGGCCTCCTGGATCAGGTGGACAAAACGTGTAGCAGTGAAGTTCACGTTGGTTAACGTGGTGAAAAGGCCATAAAAAATGAAGTCGTCCGTCTGTCTGTCGGCAACACCCACCGTCCGCGCCCGGCGCGCATACTGGGCAATGCCCTTAATAAGGTGCGTAAGAATGTCCTGCAGATCAGCTGTGGTCTCATCCTTGCCGCACGTTCCCGGCTCGCTGGTACAGCCTGTTCCGGCGGGGGTACGTGTAGTTTGTTCGCATTGATAGCAAAACATAATATTGTCTCCTGAAGTTGTGGTACCTGTTTATTAACAATATCAGCGGTGATCAGAACGCTCCTTGATTTCGATCAAGAGGCTGTGCCATTTCCAGATGACCGTCGATGGGAAATTCATAAGCAAAAGGCAGCGATTGACCCTGCCGGGCAGGGCTCCGTCAAAATCGCCTGATATAAATGCGGCGGCGTAGGCGCCGCCCATTTTCGGAGACGGTTTAAGGTGTGCTGAAGGTAAAACAGCATGTTTGTGGGGCTTTCCCTGGCGAAAAATGGCCCTTGCGGTGACGGGCGGACGCCAATCTCCCTCCGGAGACCATTCCGGACTGGCAAGAACTGCAGTGGCGACTCAGAGACCGAACTGGCGGAGCGTTACCCAGGCGCTGGCGGCGAAGTTACGGGCCGCTTTGGCAATGTTTTTAACACCGGTGAGACGCATGATGCTCATCGCAAGTCCGCGCAAGGTTGCCATCATGTGCGGACCGTTCTCAGTACGTACCTGGGAGAGGTCTTCGTGGTATGTGGTGTCGCGGACAAGGTGGTTACGGTTTTCAATCTCCCAATGGCCGCGGGCGATGTTCATCAGTTTTTCTGGAGTCGCCCGATCTTCGGTCATGCTGGTGAGTCCAAAGGCGCAATCGTCACGGATTTCTCCGCTTTTCATGTCGATGATGACGCGCTGGAGCCGGAAGGTTTGACCCAGATGGGGGAAGATTACGCCCGTTGTCCGGGTGGCGACGGTAATTTTGCGGTATTCATAGCGACCATGACCGACATCAGTCGTTTCGGCGCTGAGGGGGAAAATCCCCCCAAGGGAGGCATGCCAGACGGTTGCGTAGTTTTCGCTGGTTGCCTTTGACGGCGGTGAAGAGGTAATCGGCTTTTTGGTCTTCAACGAGGAATCGGGCCGTTTCCCGCTGGGTATGCAGGGCATCTGCGGTCACGACCTTGTCCTGGATGTCGATGTCTTTGAGCAGGCTGCGTAGTTCCGGGATTTCATTGGTTTTCCGGGCGTTTTCTTTTTGTGCAATGGTCGCCCACTGGCCATGCAGGAAAGCGCTGAGCAGATGGACCTGCGTACCGTCTGCACGCACAGCGCCTTTGAGCACTTTGCCATCGACGGCCACCGCTTCAAAACCGGCAATGCCCAGCAGCCAGGAACCGATAACGACATCCAGGGCCTCGACATTGGCACCTTGCAGGACGCGACGGATGGTGGGTTCGGAAGGCGTTATATAGCGCTGCGTCTTGGGATTGAATCGGGCGCGGATACGCTTCAGTTGGGTCTGGGTCAGCCGAGCGGCCCACTCCGCCATCGCGGCATAGCTTTGCGCCTGGGTGAGGACGGCGGCCACGGCCACGGTCAGGATGGCCGGGAGGGGATGCTGCTTGCCTCGGCGTTTGCGGACATCGGGAAGGCGGAAGAAGATTTGGCGCAAGCCTTCCATTTGCGCGTCGCTCAGGGTGACGGTTTGCATGGGGGTTTTAGTCCATTCTGATTGCAGCTGCGGCTGGGCCAGCCAGGTGCGCGCCTGTGGTTGGAGGGGATAGAGCAGGAGGCGTTTGGGCTGGCCGTGGTAGACGTAGCCACCACCGGGAGGGCGGGCAAAGCCCTTGGTCCAGCCAACATCAATCCAATTCGCGGCCCCCCGAGTTCGACAGTTCATCGGCAAAAATCGTCAATTTCGTAACGCTGCCCCAGCATTTATAGGGGTTTCAGCGCCTATTTGCGTATTCCAGCGGCATCCGGCCACTGATTCCACGGTGATCCGGCCACCGAATCCATGAACATCCGGCCACCCGTTCCACGGGCATCCGGCCACTGATTCCAAGGCCATGCGGCCACCCCGGGGGCAGGGGCGACGTTGGGTAGCTTTGTTCATCATGACCTCTTTTGCGGAGCAAGGAGGTTTTTGTGGAGCGACTATCCATGCGCAAGATTCGAGAAGTATTACGATTGAAGTACGAGGCGGGACTATCCGCCAGGGCGATCGCCCGCAGCGTCAATGCCGGCAGGACAACGGTGCAGGAATACCTTCAGCGTTTTGCGGCGAGCGGTCTTTCCTGGCCCACGGAGCTGGATGATGCGGCTTTGGAAAACCGATTATTCCCTCCGCCACCACCGGCTGGCACGGCGCGACCAGAACCGGACTGGACGGTTGTCCAACACGAGCTGCGGCGCAAGGGGGTCACCCTGTTGCTCCTCTGGCAGGAATACAAGGAGCGGGAACCCGACGGGTTCCAGTAT
>DAIEIW010000237.1:0-8997 GCA_027351205.1 Acidithiobacillus sp. | reverse complement strand
CCACTGAATCCGGTTGCCCGCCAGCCCCTCGCGGATCGCCTTGATGATGGGAATGGCACCCGCCACCGCCGCCTCGAAGGCAACCATCACCCCCTGCGCCTGCGCCGCCGCGAAAATCTCGTTGCCATGCTCGGCCAGCAGAGCCTTGTTGGCGGTCACCACGTGTTTACCCGCCGCGACAGCCGCCATCAGCAGGCTCAGGGCAGGCTCCTGCCCACCCATCACTTCGACGATCACATCCACCTCGGGATCACGCACTACCGCCCAGGGATCGCTGCTGATCCGCGCATCCAGCTCCAATCCTTCCAAACGCGCCGGATTACGCACCGCTGCATGGACCACCCGTAGCTCCCGCCCGACCCGACGGGTGATTTCTTCCGCATTGCGCCCCAGCACCCGCACCGTCCCCTGGCCGACAGTACCCATGCCAAGAATACCGATCCGTACCGGCGCCATATCGTCCGCCATTACAGATCCTCACGAAACATATGTTTAATGCCGCGGATAGCCTGACGGGTGCGGTGCTCATTCTCCACCAGCCCGAACCGCACATATTCGTCGCCCAGGTCGCCGAAACCGATCCCCGGACTTACCGCCACCCTGGCCCGCTCCAGCACCAGCTTGGAGAATTCCAGCGAGCCCATCCTGCGCAGCGATTCAGGAATCCTCGCCCAGACGAACATGGTCGCCTTGGGCTTGTCGACTGCCCAGCCCGCGGCGTCCAGCCCCTCGCAGAGCACGTCGCGGCGCTGCTCGTACATCAGGCGGATATCTTCGACACAGTCCTGCGGCCCTTCCAGCGCGGTGATGGCCGCCACCTGAATCGGGGTAAAGGTGCCGTAATCCAGATAGCTCTTCATCCGCGCCAGCGCGCCCACCAGTTTCGGGTTTCCCACCGCAAAGCCCACCCGCCAGCCAGGCATGTTGTAGCTCTTGGAAAGGGTGAAGAACTCGACGCCCACGTCCTTGGCCCCTGGCACCTGCAAAAAGCTCGGCGCTTTATAGCCATCAAAGACGATATCCGCATAGGCCAGATCATGCACCACCCAAATACGGTGCTCCTTGGCAAACGCCACGATCCGCGCGAAAAAGTCCAGATCCACGACCGCCGCCGTCGGATTGTGGGGGAAGTTGATCACCAGCATCTTCGGCTTCGGCCACGCCGCCCTGACCGCTTTTTCCAGCTCTTCGAAAAAATCCACCCCCGGTAGCATCGGTACATGGCGCACATCGGCGCCCGCTATCACGAAACCGTAGGGATGGATGGGGTAAGTCGGGCTGGGCACCAGCACCGTATCGCCGGGGCCCACGGTCGCCAGTGCCAGATGGGCGATGCCCTCCTTGGAACCGATGGTGACGATGGCCTCGGACTCGGGATCGAGCTGCACACCATAACGGCGCTCATACCAGGTCGTAATGGCGCGGCGCAGGCGGGGAATGCCGCGCGACACGCTGTAGCGATGGGTGTCCCCCCGTTGTGCCGTTTCACAGAGCTTATCGACGATGTACTGCGGCGTGGGCTGGTCGGGGTTCCCCATACCAAAGTCGATGATATCCTCGCCCCGCTTGCGGGCCTGATTCTTGAGGTCCGTAACGATGTTAAACACGTAGGGGGGCAGACGACGGATACGTTCAAAGTCACTGTTCATGTGGCGTGGGCCTTCAGGGTTGTAGCGAATGCCGAAACCGATGAACAATAGAGAGGCGACGCGGGCCTGTCAATCCGCGCGGGGGAAGAATCTCATGAAATTACATCTGCAACGCGACGCCCATCGCAATGTCATCCATGCCTACGGACCGCAGGGCATCGTCATTCACGGCGAAAATTACGGACAGGGGCTGCTGGTCGGCGCAGAGTGGCTGCACAGTCCCTGGGGGCCGGAACATGCCGACGCCCTTGAACTCGCGTACTTTGACGAGGTCGTGACACGCCGGCCCGATATCGTGCTGCTGGGCACCGGCAAGCACCAGCATTTTCCGCTGGAGTTGCTGCGCTCCCTGCGCGCCGCCGGACTGGCGGTGGAGGTGATGGACACCAGCGCCGCCTGCCGCACCTACAACATCCTGCTGGCCGAAGATCGCATGGTCATCGCTGCGCTGTTGCCACCCGTGGCCTGAAATCTGCGGAATCGGCCAGGCATCAACCGAACAGGTACTCGGGTGCCAACCCTTCCGCTTCGATGCGATGGCGCAGCACCAGCAGCGCCTCCACCTGAATCTGGCGCACCCGCTCCCGGGTAATGCCGAGGCGAGAGCCCACCTCTTCCAACGTCGCCCCGTCCGTACCATCCAGACCGAAGCGCCAGAGCAGCACGAGGCGATGTTTTTCGGTCATGGTCGCAATCCACTGGTGCACCTGCCGAGAAAGATTCTGGTTCTCCAGCCGCTGTTCCACGCCTACCGCGTTGGTGTCTGCCACCAGATCGGCCAGGGAACGATCCGACCCCCTGCCGTAGGGCATATCCAGGCTCGTCACCCGGCCATCCATTTCCAGGCAATCGCGGACCGCGTCGACGGAACGATCCAAAGCTTCTGCCACCTCTTCCGGCGTCGGGTCCCGCTGCAGGGTTTGTACGAGACAGCGGGTGACGCGCAGCACAGCGCTGAGTTCCTTCATCACGTGAATGGGCAGACGGATGGTGCGGGTCTGATTCATCAGCGCCCGCTCGATATTCTGACGAATCCACCAGGTCGCATAGGTAGAGAAGCGAAAGCCGCGCTCCGGATCAAATTTCTCCACCGCCCGGATCAGCCCGAGGTTGCCCTCTTCGATCAGGTCCAGAAGTGGCAAGCCCCGGTTGAGATAGTGCCGCGCCACCTTTACTACCAGGCGGAGATTGCTCTCTATCATGGTGCAGCGCGCAGCCTGATCGCCAGCCTGCACCAGGCGCCCCAGGGTCACTTCCTGCTCCGCTGTCAGCAGCGGGCTGTGCCCGATCTCCCGAAGATAACAGCGGGTGGCATCCCAGTCGGGCGCCTCGCCGAAATCCTCCGCTCCATCGATCTTTCCCGGAGCATCCTCGTCCTGTTCTGACATCGAGGATGCATCTGGAAACCCCCCGTCCTCATCCTCGTCTCCGATCGCGTTTATCATCCGCACACTCTCCTGAGGCCACAGAAACGGTTCCCGCTAGCAAGGGGACAAAATGGCAATTGCCCAGCGCAATTACCCGCGCAGTGCGGCCATCCCAATGACTGACCTGCAATTGCTGCCTGCCCCCCTCCTCCACCGGCATTACCAGACAGCCTCCGGCGCACAACTGGCGGTAAAGGGGCGCCAGTGCGCAGGGCACGGCAGCGGTAATGACAATTGCGTCAAAAGGGGCTTTTTCCGGCCAGCCGCCGCTGCCATCGCCGTGCTGCAGGTGCACCTGGCGATAGCCCAGCCTGCCCAGCAACGCGGTCGCCCTTTCCTGCAGCGGGCCGATACGCTCGATACTGAAGACCTCCGCCCCCAGTTCCGCCAGCACGGCGGTCTGGTAAGCGGACCCTGTACCGATCTCCAGCACCCGCCGGGGTGCCTCCCGCTCCTCCAGAATCGCTTCCATCATCCGCGCCACCATCCAGGGCTGGGAGATGGTCTGTCCGTAACCGATGGGCAGCGATACCGGCTCATAGGCCCGTCCCGCCAGTGCCTGGGCGACAAAGCGATGACGCGGAACCCGGTTCATCGCGTCCAGCACCCGCTCATCACGGATGCCTTCCGCGCGCAGACGGAGCACCATTCTTCCCCGCGTGCGCGGGGAAATCATGCCGACTTCAGGACTCAGGGCTGGCAACGAAGCAGCCATTGACTCAAACCCTCCAGAAAATTGTAGCGGGTCATGTCCAGATCCAGCGGGGTGATGGAGACAAAACCGCGACGCACCGCGTCAAAGTCAGTACCGGGACCGGCATCTGCTTCCCGCCCGGAAGGGCCAATCCAGTAAACGGGATCGCCGCGGGGATCCGCCGCCGGTATCACCATGTCGCTCTTGTGGCGACGCCCCAGACGCGTCACTTCAAATCCGCGGATTTCATCGTAGGGCAAATCCGGCACGTTCACGTTGAGGATGGTATCGGCAGGCAACGCGTGACTCAGCACCCCGGTCACCAGTTTGGCGGCGACCCGCGCCGCCGTCGAAAAGTGGGTGCAATCGCGCCCCGCCAGGGAAACCGCCATGGCGGGCAACCCCAGGAAACGCCCCTCGGTGGCGGCGGCCACAGTGCCTGAGTAGAGCACATCGTCCCCCATATTGGCCCCCCGGTTGATACCCGAGATCACCATATCCGGTGTTTCCGCAAAAATTCCGGTGACCGCGAGGTGAACGCAGTCGGTAGGCGTACCGCCGATCAGATAATGAAAGCCGTTGAGCCCGGTGCGCATCCGCAGAGGCCGGTCCAGGGTGAGGGAGTTGCTGGCGCCGCTCCGGTCCTGCTCCGGCGCCAGTACTTCCAGATCGCCCAAAGGCTTTATCGCTTCAGCAAGTGCCGCCAGTCCCGGTGCCAGATAACCATCGTCGTTACTGAGCAAGAAACGCGGCATCAGGTCTCCAAAACGCAGGCAGTGACTACTTTGGCGTCCATAGTAAGCTACGAAGCGCCCCTGGGTCCATCCTCCGGGCACGTACCGCTCCCGCAGACTAATGCGCTGCGCGCTCTGACGCCGCCGGTGCCGGGTTTTCGTTCTGCACCTGCTGAATCTGCCGCTGCAGCAACAATACCCGCAACTGCGCCGCATCCATCGCCTGTTTCAGGCCGTTTACCCGCTCTAGGTAACGCGCATAATTACGCTCGTTTCCGGTGCGGATGGCCTTGCCCTGCTCATAGTCTTTGGTCGCCTGAATCAGGGTCAGCCGCGCCGCGAGCAATTCCCCCTGCAGGCGCTTCAATGCCGGGTTGGCCGCAGACCGGGCGGGCGTGGGCACGGGTGGTCCCGGCGGCGGGGTGACGCTGGCCCCCGACCCAGGCATCGGCGTACTGACCGAAGCCTGTGGCGCCCCGGAAATCTGTTCGACGCCTTTGGCACCCGGCGGCGGAGTTTCACCGTAGCTGACCACGCCACCGCCACCCACCCAGCGATAAATGGTGGATGCATTCACGGAAGTGCTGATCAGAAAGGCGGACAGAAAAATACACGCTCTCGCCGTTGCTGCACGCTTTGATTCACCTTTCCCAGACATAAAAGGGGATTTCCTGTACTTCATCAGCCTGTTCTCCTGACCAGCGCGGCATTTCCGTATATGGTCGCCAAGCCATGCATTGTCAAGGTGGCGGCCACAAAAAAGCCCCGCATAAAGCACGGGGCTGTTGGCGCCGGGGAAAGACCGCAGCGGCAGGGAGTACCCGGTCTCAGAGACTGTAGTACATCTGGAACTCCACGGGATGGGTGGTCATGCGCAGGGTCTGCACTTCGGCCCATTTCACGTCCAGATAACCTTCCAGCCAGCTCTCGGAGAACACACCACCCTTCATAAGGAAGTCATGGTCGGCTTCCAGGGCACGCAGGGCTTCTTCCAGAGAGGCGGCCACACCGGGGATATTGGCCTGTTCCTCGGCGGGCAGGTCGTAAAGATTCTTGTCCATGGCATCTCCGGGATGGATTTTGTTCTGGATGCCGTCCAGACCCGCCATCAGCATGGCAGAGAATGCCAGGTAGGGGTTGGCGGTAGAGTCCGGGAAACGCACTTCGATGCGCCGTGCCTTGGGACTGTTGACGAAGGGAATGCGGATGGATGCCGAACGGTTCTTGGCGGAGTAGGCAAGTAGCACCGGGGCCTCGAAATGAGGTACCAGACGCTTGTAGCTGTTGGTGCTGGGGTTGGTCAGCGCATTGATCGCCTTGGCGTGTTTGATGATGCCGCCGATGTAATACAGCGCGATTTCTGACAATCCGCCGTACAGATCACCCGCGAAGATGTTCTTGCCGTCCTTGCCGAGGGACTGGTGGACGTGCATGCCGCTGCCGTTGTCACCGACGATGGGCTTGGGCATGAAAGTGGCCGTCTGGCCGTAGGCCGCCGCCACGTTGTGGACGACATACTTGAGGATCTGCACTTCGTCCGCCTTGCGGGTCAGCGTATTGAAGCCGACGCCGATTTCATGCTGCCCGGCCGTGGCCACCTCATGGTGATGGACCTCCACTTTCAAGCCCATCTCTTCCATGGCCAGGCACATGGCCGAGCGCAGGTCCTGAGCGGAGTCCACCGGCGGAACCGGGAAATAACCCCCCTTCACGCCGGGGCGATGACCCATATTACCGGATTCATATTCCTTGCCCGAATTCCAGGCAGCTTCTTCGGCGTCCACCTTGTAGGCGCAACCACTCATATCGATATTCCAGGTCACGGAATCGAACACGAAGAATTCGTTTTCAGGACCGAAGAAAGACGTGTCGGCAATACCGGTGCTCTTCAGGTAGATTTCGGCGCGCTTGGCCACGGAGCGGGGATCGCGCTCATAGCCCTGACCAGTGGCGGGTTCGATGACGTCACAGCGGAGAAGAAGCGTGGTTTCATCCATAAAGGGGTCGAGCACCGCAGAATCCGGGTCAGGCAGAAGAATCATGTCGGACTCGTTGATGCCCTTCCAGCCGGCGATGGAGGAGCCGTCAAAAGCCTTGCCTTCGGTAAAGGTGTCTTCTTCGATGACATGCCCGGGAACGGAGACATGCTGCTCCTTGCCCTTGGTATCCGTAAAGCGGAAATCAACGAACTTGATGTCTTTTTCCTTAATCAATTTGACCACATCACTGGGGCTGTAACCCATTTGCTTCTCCTCCAATCAAGAAATATTTACGACCCGAAACAGACTCTCTTAACAAAATTCATACCAGACTAAAACCGGAACAAGGGATGCAATATCCTTCATGTGTTGCACCAATGACGCGCACTATTATGGTGCAACATCAAAAATTGCACCATTATGGAGCGCCGGATGACAAGAACTGCGATCCAGCCAGGCACCAGACCACGTCCACTTCCTGCAAACCCGGCACATGCCCCCGCAGCACTTCCTGGATCTGTGTTTCCGTCTCCTGCAGGCTAGCGAATGTTGCGGATGACGGCAAGGCATAACGCAGGCAGATGACCATACCGCCCCGGAGATAATGCAGCGTCATCTGCTCGGCGTCCGGCAGCCCCAGCGTTTGCAAGCGCTCGCGCACCACCACTTCGATATCGCTACGGGGCGACAGGAGGACGCCACCTTCCGCATCATTTTCGCTGTCAATATGGATGGTGGCATCGGCGAGATCATCCACCTGCCGCAACAACGTCGTCCGCACCCGCTCGGCTATCTGGTGGCCCTCGGAAACACTCAGGGTCGGCGTCACCTGCAAATGCACCTCCGCCAGGGCCTGATGACCGATTTTGCGCGTCTTCAGCATATGCAGATCACGCACCCCTTCACAGCCGAGAATCACTTCGCGGATATGGGTCAGCGCTTCGTCACCGAGGCCACGGTCGGCCAGCTCCTGCACCGCCTCCCACCCGGTGACCAGACCAATCCGCAACACCATGAGGGCGACGATGAGGGCGACGACCGAGTCGAGATAAGGCGCCCCCAGCAAACTGCCGCCGATACCGATAAAGACGATGACGCTGGAAATGGCATCGGTACGGTGGTCCCAGGCATTGACGCGCAGCGCTGCGGAGCGGGTTCGCCGCGCCACCCGGATGGTGATCTGATAGAGGGTTTCTTTGGCGACAATCGCGAAGGCGGCAATATACAGCGTCCAGAAATCCGGCATTCCGTAATCGCCGATAATGAGCCGCTGGACCGCCTCATACCCGATACCAGCACCGTTGATGGCCAGCAGAGTACCCGTCGCCAGCGCCGCCAGCGTCTCAAAACGCTCATGACCATAGGGGTGCTCCTGGTCCGGCGGCTGGCTGCTGAAGCGCATGGCAAACACCAGCCCGAGGTCCGACAGCAGGTCGGAAAGAGAGTGAACCGCGTCGGCTACCAGCGCATTGGAATGACCCAGGATGCCTCCCGCCAGTTTGACGAAAAACAGCACCACGTTGGTGCCCGCGCCCGCCAGGGTCACCCGCATGTTCTGCCTGCCGCGCTCGGCGCGGCTGATGCTTTCCGCCACTACCCCGGACCTTTCACGATCTTAACACCGGCAACGAACCACACCCTCCGCCCGCTCCATGACCGGATCCGCCCCTGGGTCGGTAACCGGGTTCCCAAGGGTGGCGGCCGAGATATGGATGACGCGAAGATGGACAGCATGTGCGCATGTACTGTTTAATCGTCCAGACATCCACAAGACGTTACAGGAAAAGGTGAGCGATGAGTACCGAAACGATTTTGCAGGGAGCACAGAAACGGGCGCAGGCGGCGGGCAAACGCCACGCCGGGGACCTCACGCCGGAGGAAGCACACGCCGTGTTGCGCGATCATCCCAAGGCCATCCTCATTGATGTGCGTTCCCACCCGGAGCTGGATTTTTCGGGCTTTGTCGAAGGTTGTTGCCATGTGCCGTGGCAACTGTATCCGGGCATGACGCCCAACCCCGATTTTGATGCAGAACTGCGCGGGAAGGCTCAGCCTGACGATCTTCTGCTCTTGCTCTGCCGCACAGGTGGCCGCTCTCTGGCTGCCGCCGAACATCTGGCCGATCTGGGCTACAGCCATTGCTATAACGTCCTTGGTGGTTTCGAGGGCAAACACGACGTCCATGGCCAGCGCGGCAAGGTAGACGGCTGGAAGGCCAGCGGCCTGCCCTGGAAGAACAAGTAGCGTGTCTGCCCGGCCCATGGCGACCGTCAAGACTGGCAGGCCGGGCAGAGCAGCGCGTTTTTACCCCCCACCGAAAGGGTCTCCAGCGCGCCGCCGCAGCTCGGACAGTGCCCGTCTTCCCGATGGCGAGTGAGGAAGGTCTTGGGCAGCAGGTTGGTCTTCGCCTGACAGCGCACGGCGCGATCCAGCACCTTGGGGATCTGCTCCAGGAAACGCTCGCGCTCTTCTTCGCTGAGACTGGTCGCGGTGCGATCCGGCCGCAGACGGGCC
>DAIEIW010000217.1:0-14880 GCA_027351205.1 Acidithiobacillus sp. | reverse complement strand
ACTCGATAGCGACTGGGAAGGGGAGTTCTGCCGCGTGGTGGAAGCCCACCCCCGCGTAAGCGCCTATGTGAAAAACCATAACCTCGGCTTTGAAGTGCCTTACCGCTACGGCTCTGAATCCCGCATCTACCGTCCCGACTTCATCGTGCGGGTGGACGACGGCCATGGCGATAATGATCTGTTGAATCTCATCGTCGAGATCAAGGGTTATCGTGGCGAGGACGCCAAGGACAAGAAAGCCACCATGGACACCTACTGGGTGCCCGGCGTCAACAACCTCGGCAGCCACGGTCGCTGGGCCTTCGCCGAGTTTACGGATGTCTGGCTGATGCAGGAAGATTTTGTCCGTCAGATTGCGTTATTCTTTGATCGAACGATTGCCAGCGTGGTGGGTTCCCACCTATCAGGAGCGATGCCATGACCGCCTTGCCCAAATTGAGTGAACTCACTGTCAGTGAAAAACTTCAGATGATGGAGTCTTTATGGGACAGTCTCTGTCAGCAACCCACAAACATTCCCTCTCCCGTCTGGCACGGAGAAATACTGGTCCAACGGGAAAATGCCCTACGCCAGGGATCTGACCATTTTTCGGCTTGGGATACGGCCAAAGCGAATATCCGCAAACGCGTCTGCTAAAGAGTAAAACATGGCCAAAAGCCCTAAACCATCCCTGACTATCGAAACCCTCACCCACGACGAGGCGACGCGCAAGAACATCCCCACGGCCGAGTATCAGGCGGTGATGCAGCAGGACGAGCAAAAGCCGGTGCGGGTGGAGTACCCCCGGCAGGCCGCCGGGCTGGAGGACGAAAAGCGCGGCCGCAATCCCGACCTCGACCCCCAGCTCATTTGGCGAGGCAAGGACCGGCAGGACTGGTCCAGCCTCGTGGTGCAGGCGCCGCCCCTCTACATTCAGGAAAAAGTCCACCCCAAAGTCCTCATCGACGACCTCCGGCGCTTTCAGGCGCGGAACCCGGCACCGGGCGCGGCGGAGCAGGAGGACGGCCAACAGATCGATCTCTTCGCCGACTTCAATGGCCTGCCCGACACCAACGCCAAGACCGAGTTCTACCAGCACGACGCCCACTGGGCGAACCGCATGATCCTCGGCGACAGCCTGCAGGTCATGGCCAGCCTGGCCGAGCGCGAAGGCCTGCGCGGTCAAGTGCAGTGCATCTATTTCGATCCGCCCTACGGCATCAAATTCAACAGCAACTTCCAGTGGTCCACCACCAGTCGCGACGTCAAGGACGGCAACACCGAGCACATCACCCGCGAGCCGGAACAGGTCAAGGCCTTCCGCGACACCTGGCGGGACGGGATTCACTCCATGCTCCAGAGAGATTTGCGCTGGATCAACTCTCGGAGCTTCCATATTTGAGGGGTGTTCAATGAAGTTCTGGGTAGGCGTGACTGACAACCACTGGTACGAATTTCTCGCGCAACGGGGGCTGGACGAAGTCAATTTTTGGCAGCCTAGCGCGACACCACCTTTCAAGGGTGCTCCGGTGGGTATGCCCTTTCTATTCAAATTGAAGCGGCCGAACAATCACATTGCGGGCGGTGGGTTCTTCGTTACATACAGCACATTGCCCATTCCCCTTGCATGGGAGGTCTTCGGCGAAAATAACGGTGCTGCGACCCTGGAAGACTTTCGTGCGTTGCTGGGCCCGCTTATCAGCGACCGAAGGCTGAACAGCGATATTGGCTGCACGGTTCTAGCCAACCCATTCTTCCTTTCTCCTGAAAGATGGATTAAGCCACCTGGATGGGCGACGAATATCGTCCGCGGGAAAATGTATGAAACCAGCCAAGAGGAAGGGGCGGAGGTATGGGCCGCTGTCGCGCAAAACTTTGATCAAGGGGCGACTAGGACGATAGCGGCTCCGGGAATCCGCGAACAGGAACCGAAATATGGGCCGGCCGTACTGGTCTCTCCAAGATTGGGCCAGGCATCGTTCAGAGTGCTGATTACAGACGCCTACAAGCGTCGATGCGCCATTACCGGAGAAAGTACGCTTATCGCGCTTGAAGCGGCCCACATCATTCCCTACTCGCGCGAGGGTACGCACGATGTGCGCAATGGTCTTCTGCTCCGCGCGGATTTCCATCGATTGTTCGACGTGGGTCTGGTCAGTGTCACACCAGACCTTCGGATAAAGATCAGTCCGCGGATCCGGGAAGCCTATTTCAACGGGAAAGCGTATTACCGCATGAATAATGCTCCCCTGACGCAAATTCCTGATCGTCCGGAACTGCGGCCTGATCCGGATCGCCTCGATTGGCATTACAAGAATTGCTTTCAAGCATGAGGGACGTTTATGTCAGCGATCACAGATGAGGTGGTTCAGAAACTCCTTGAGTTTCGGGAGGTCAGGGATTGGGAACAATTTCATACGCCAAGAAATTTGGCCGCTTCGCTGGTGATCGAGGCGTCGGAGTTGCTTGAGTGCTTCCGATGGGCCAGAGACGAAGAACTGGATGAGATCGTCGTTCGGGAGCGGGCACATATTGAGGACGAGCTTGCGGACGTGGCGATTCTCCTGACCTATCTATGTATAGATATGCGCGTTGATATCAATTCGGCCATGAAGCGGAAGATCCAAAAGAACGACGAGAAATATCCTGTGCAACTCACGCGCGGAAGTGCCAAGAAATATGACGAGTTTTGAACATCTCTTGTCGCGGTCGCCAATGAGCGACTGCGCCTTCAACTACGACGCGATGTCCTCCGAGTTCGACAAGCTCGGCTGCATCCCGGTGCTGAAAACGCGCATGAACGCTGACCTGCACATGGCCAACGACCTCAAGAACACCGGCAAAGGCAATCTCTTCGTCATCCGATAAGTGAGTCGCTGCTATTCAACAGAACGTAGGTGCATTACGCCATCCACGGCCAGACCACCGCCGAGTTGGTCACCAGCCGCGTGGATAGCCGGTTGCCGAACATGCGCAAGGGCATCAGCGAGACGGAATTGTCGGGCTTCTACGCGCTGGTAGGCTTCTTCGGGTGTCTGCCGTTCCAGTTCAGCCTCTTTCGTGAGCGCGCAGGCACATCCGACGGTTACAGGGGTTTTGCTACGACGCGAGGATTTTTGATCCACCGATCCGGCAGGGTTTTACTGTGCCATCCGCCTGTGCCAATGGTTTTTTCTGATGGGATTTTTTGATGCAACTTACTGTTTTTTATGGTGCCCAGGGACGGAATCGAACCGCCGACACGAGGATTTTCAGTCCTCTGCTCTACCGACTGAGCTACCTGGGCCAAGAGCGCGTATTTAAACGGGGTCCCGCCCGGAAGTCAAGGCCAGGGCCCGCCCATAAAGGAAACGATGCGCCATGCTGCTCTGACTGGCCGCGATACGCACGGCCTGCGCCAGCGGCAATTCGGCCAGCAGCGGGCCGAGCAAACGATCGGCATCGGCCTCCTCCAGAGTCTGTTCCGCTGCACCGCCTACCACCAGCGTCATTTCGCCGCGCACTTTGTCAGGATGTGCCCGGAGTAGCGCCGCCACACCCCCCAGCGAGTCCCGCAAACATTCCTCATATATTTTGGTCAGCTCCCGACACAGAGCCGCCCCACGATCCGCGCCCCATAATTCCGTCATATCCGCCAGCGTCTCGCTGATCCGATGTGGCGCCTCATAAAAAATCATGCTGCGCGGCTCCCGCTGCAAGGCCTGTATCCGGGCCCTTCGCGCCCCCCCTTTGGCAGGCAGAAAACCCTCAAAGCTAAAGCGGTCACTGGGCAGACCGGACAGGGCCAACGCGGCCAAGGCGGCGTTAGGCCCGGGTATGATGGTCACCGGCAACTGTTGCTCTCGGAGCAGAGCCAGCAGCGGAAAGCCGGGGTCGGAGATCAACGGCATTCCTGCGTCTGACAACAGCGCAATATGCTCCCCAGCGGCGACACGCTGGGCAATCTGCGGGGCAAGGGCTCGTTCGTTATGCTCGTGCAGAGCCAGCGTTTTGGGCTGCACACCCAGATGCTGAAAGAGCCGCTGGGCGTGACGGCGGTCCTCCACCAGAATCAGGGCGGCAGCCCCGATCGCACGTTGCGCGCGCGGCGAGAGATCATCGAGGTTACCGATAGGGGTGGCGATAATGGTTAGTTGCCCGACGGCACCTTCCACTGCCTCAGCATGGTCATTCATAAGCGCATTCCCGGCCGAGGCCGCGCTTCGGTCATTGAACACCTTCGCCTTTCTCCATACACTCTGCTCATGACAACTCCCGCAGCCCTGAAGGCCTCTTTGCGCCTGCTGATGACTCTGGCCCTGGCCACGGGCCTGAGCGCTTGCGCGAGTATGCCACATAAAGCGCCGCCTTCGTCGAATCCGCCGCCCGTCGAAACGACTACCGCCGTCTCTCAGGCACCGATGGCACGGCGCGCCGACCAGCTCATGATCACAGGGCACTACCAGGAAGCGGCCAAGGACTATATCCACGCAGCCGCCGATGTGCGGGGGAAAGCCCAACTCGATTACCTGATGAAAGCGGCACAGGCTTCCCTGAAGGGGCAAAAGCCGCAGGTTGCGATATTACTGGCCAATGAAGTACTGCGTTTGCAGCGCGACAACGCCGGTCTGCGTGGCGCAGCGCTCTGGGTCCGCGCCCAGGGACTCATGGATCAGGGGCAGACCCCCAGCGCCAAGGGCAACCTCGAAGAAATCCTGACCATCGCCGGCACGCCTCAGGAAGTGCGTGCCCGGGCCATGGGCACCCTAGCCACGCTCTATACGCAGGAAGGCCATGAACTCACCGCGCTGAATTTTCTAATCGAACGGGATAGTCTCCTGAGCGGCGATGCGATCGCGGAGAATCACCGGCGCATTCATGTCCTCCTCGACCAGCAGTCGGTAGCAAAACTTCAGAACTGGCAGGGACGTAGCGGTAATCCCCTCGTACAGGAGTGGATCGCCATCGCCCTGATCACCCGCCAGAATCCTGATCCCCAACAGCGGCGGACGGCGATCCGTGCCTGGCTGGCGGCACATCCGGGGCACCCCCCCATAAACTTCTCCGATGACGACGCGACGGTCGCCGGCGCTTCCGCCGTCAACCGCGCGCCCGGCGGCATATGCGCTTTGTTACCTTCCGGCGGGTCCTACGGGCCGCTCTCCCAGGCCATTGCCGCCGGGATGGAAACAGCCGCGCAATTACGGTCTGGACCCGCAGTGCGCGTTCTGCGGAGTACCGGCAACCCCAGCTACACCGCCGTACTCTTTGAGCGTGGGATCAGGGAAGGCTGCAAAATCTTCGTCGGCCCCTGGCTGCCGCAGGATATCAACGCGGTGGCCGCTGTCAGGAAACCCAGTGATCCGCCGGTCATAGCCCTCGGCACGGCATCTGATGTGCAGCAGCCCGGACTCTATACCCTAAGCCTGAGTCGGAACGTCGCAGCCCGGCAGATTGCCGCCCAGAGCTATGCAGCGGGTTATCGTCATGCCTACGTGCTGTACCCCCAGGATTCCAGCGGAGCCGCCATTCAGGCAGACTTTATCACCGCCTGGAAGCGTTTCGGTGGTGACGTTAGTGGCGTCACCACCTACCTGCCCGGTCGCTCACTCACCAGCGAGGCGCAACAACTGTTGAGCGCGTCACCCGGGCGACACAGTTTCGTCTTTTTGGTTACCGATGCGAAAAACGCCAACTCTGCGGTGACATCCATCCGGATGATCAATCGCACTGTGCCTGTCTTCAGCCCGGCGTTGCTGCACGGCGCAGCCTTGCCCAGCGACGCGCAGGGGCTCTCCGGCATTGAATCGGTCGATATGCCCTGGATCATCAACCCCGGGCAAAGCTGGCCGCAAGCGTCACTACTGTTGCGTACCAATCTCCCCAACGCCAGTGACGCCCAGTGGCGCATGGCGGCCTTCGGGCTGGATGCCTATCGAATGGCGGAGCGCGTTCTGGACCAGGATATGAGTGGCAGCCTGAACGGCGCTACAGGGGTTCTCCGCTTTGCTGCCGACGGCCGCATCGTGCGGGACATGGAATGGATGGAAGTGGAGAACGGACGGGTCGTCCCTTTATCGGGAGTGCCTGGGCCGGGCGCCTGAATCATGCCGTCGCCACGCCAGATTTCAGGTCAGCAGGGTGAGGACAGTGCGATTGCGCTGCTCGCCGGGCACGGGCTACACCCCCTGACGCGCAACTATCGTTGCCGGATGGGAGAAATTGACATCATCACCCTCGATGGTGATACCTTGGTCTTCGTGGAGGTACGCCAGCGTGCCCATGACCGGCAGGGGGGGGCGGCGGCCAGCATCACCGGCCGCAAGCAAAAACGGTTGATTCGCGCAGCAGAATATTTTCTGCTGCGTAACCCGCAGTATGGGTTGCGCCCCTGCCGCTTTGATGTGGTCGCCCTTGACGGTGATGCCCCGGCAGACTGGATTCGTGATGCCTTCAGAGTGCCCAACCCATGACCGGCAATGACTGGATAGGTTCTGCCTTGCACAACAGTATCACCTGTATGGGGCACTCCGCCGCGGCCCTTGCAGCGCCTTTCGCGCAAGCCAATCGGCGTCTGATCGCCACCCTGCAGGCGGGCGGGCAGGTGCTCAGTTGCGGTAACGGCGGTTCTTCCGGAGATGCCCAGCACCTCGCTTCGGAACTGGTCAACCGCTTTGAGACAACACGCCGCGCCCTGCCCGCCATCGCCCTCAGCACCGATAGCAGTGTGGTCACCGCCATCGCCAACGATGCCTGCTATGAACAGATTTTCGCCCGCCAGATCGAGGCCTTGGGCCGTCCTGGTGACTGTCTGGTCGCATTCAGCACCTCCGGCAACTCCGCCAACGTCGTCGCCGCGGCCCGGACCGCGCAACAGCGCGGCATGTGGGTGCTGGCTCTTACCGGCAAGGAAGGCGGGCAACTCGCGCCACTGCTGCGCCCCGTGGACATTGAACTGCGGGTGCCCGAGCAGAACACCGCACGCATTCAGGAAGTCCACCTCGTCCTCATTCACGCCCTCTGCAATGGTGTGGATGCCAGCTTTGTGGGCGATGCCCCCAGGTCCGTATTCCATACCGGCCAGGTGCTCCGCGACTGGGACGCGTTGGGTGAGGCCTGCACCTTCCGTCGCCCCCTGGTCTTTACCAACGGGGTCTTCGATGTATTGCACCGGGGCCATGTGCAGTATCTCGCCGAAGCCCGCGCCGAAGGCGCCTGCCTGGTGGTAGGCGTCAATAGTGATGCCTCGGTGCGCCGCCTCGGCAAAGGCGCGGATCGCCCGGTCAACAGCGAGGAGGACCGCATGGCGGTGCTCGCCGGATTACAGGCGGTGGATTTCGTTACGGCGTTTGACGACGACACCCCGCTGAAGTTGATCCAACATCTCCAACCCGACGTGCTGATCAAAGGCGGCGACTGGCCGATAGAGCGCATCGTCGGTGCCGATTGGGTGCAGGCCGGAGGCGGCCGGGTACTCAGCATTCCTTTTCGCCACGAACGGAGCACCACCGCGCTCCTGCAAAAAATCCGAGGGAGCCAACCATGAGCGTCAGCACCATCATTCCCGCCCTGCGCGCCGCTCTCGATGCCGAGCGGGTGCGCGACGATGCAGAAACCCTCGCCATCTATAGCCGCGACGATACCCCGGGGAGTTGCGTACCCGTGATGGTGCTCTTCCCGCACAGCCATGAAGAGGTGCAGGCGATTGTCAGCATTGCCCGCCGCCATCGTCTGCCCCTCGTTCCGCGCGGAGCAGGTTCCGGGAACGTCGGCGGGGCACAGCCGGTACCCGGCAGCGCCGTCGTCAGCTTCGAGTGCATGCAAAAAATCTGCGATTACAGCGCGGTGGACCGTACCATCACCGTAGAAGCCGGATGCATCACGGCCGCGATCAGTGCCTATGTACAGGCCGACGGACTGTTTTACCCCCCTGATCCCGGCAGCAACCCCTACTGCCGCATCGGCGGCAATCTGGCCATGAATGCCGGCGGGCCGCACGCCGTAAAATATGGCGTCACCCGCGATTACGTACTGGGCCTGCGTGCCGTCACCGGCGCCGGCGAAACGCTGTGCTGCGGTGTTCATACCAGCAAAGGTGTGGTCGGCTATGACCTGACCCGTCTGTTGGTAGGTAGCGAAGGCACCCTTGCCCTCATCACCGAGGCCACCCTGCGCCTGCTCCCCCTCCCCGCCGCCCAGGCCACCCTGCGCGCCGTCTATGACAATACGGCCAGCGCCTGCGCGGCGGTGCAGCGGGTGATGGCACAACACCATACGCCCAGCGCGCTGGAACTCATGGACCCCTACGCCTTGGCCGCAGTGCGCGCCATGGGCGCCGCCAGGGATCTGCCCGAAGGCAGCAACGCCCTGCTGATGGTCGAGGTGGATGGCGAGGCGATCACCATCCCCGACCAGGTGCAGGCCATCCGCGCCGCTCTGGCGGGCGAGGGAAACCTCGAAATCCTGGAGGCGACTGACGCGGCTGCCGTCGCCGATTTGTGGGCGGCGCGCAAATCCCTGTCCCCCGCCACCAAGGCCATGGCACCCCTCAAAATCAACGAGGACGTGGTCGTGCCGGTCAGCCGCCTGCGCGAATTGCTGGAGGCCATAGAAGGGATCGCTGCAGAACAGTCCCTGCACATCGTCAGCTTCGGGCACGCCGGGAACGGCAACCTGCACGTCAACTTTCTGGTCCATCCCCAAGATGGCAACGAAATGCGCCGTGCCAGGTACGGCCTGCAAAAGCTCTTTCAGGCTGTACTGACACTGGATGGAACCCTCTCCGGCGAGCACGGCATCGGCAGCAGCAAGCGCGCCTATGTCCCCCTGGAACTGAGCCCGGAAAGCCTGAGCATCCAGCGCGCCATCAAGCGGGTCTTCGACCCTGACGCCATTCTCAACCCCGGCAAACTGCTCCCCGAGGCCTGAGCCATGAACAGCATCCTCCACGCCATCCAGCCGGTACGCCATATCTCTCTCAAAAGCTGGCGCGAAGATTTCGGGATAAATATGGCAGAGGATACGCCCGCCCATCGCCTGCTCCGCGACGGTGACGCCTGGGTGGTGCTCTTCCGGTCCGGCGTCATCTGCTTTTTCGGCGCGGGACCGGCATTGCAGGCTAGAGTCGTCGCCACCGTGCAGGCGCAGTTCACCCCCATCGCCAACCCCAAGGTCGAAGAGCTCGCGATCCTGGTCGGCGAACGTGATGGCGTGGGCCGTGACGGCGTCACCCTCAAGAATCTCGACGAAGAACGCATCCTTTTGGTCGCCCTGCGTCTGGCCCAGAGCCTAGCCCTGGAACTCCACGAAGAAGCCGTCGAAAATCTGCTGGAAACCACCCTGAACCTGCTCTCGGAAGTGGCCCGCACCGGGCGTTTGCCGGGATGGCGAGGCGGACATCTGCGCTTTCTCGCCTCGACTTCCGCCACCCGCACCGAAATCCTTTCCCGTCTGGCGGTGCTGGACAACCCCGATATCGTCTGGGAAACCCCGGGGCTGGAACTGCTCTCCCGCGAACTCTCCGCCGACTTGGAACTCACCAGCCGGTTCCGCGCCCTCGATGAAAAACTCGACGCCATTCATGAGGGGCTGGAAGTCATGATCGTGGCCAGCCGGCACCACCGGGAGACGATTCTGGAATGGATCATCATCATCCTGATCTCGGTCGAAGCGCTGATCATGCTCATGGGCAAGTAATATGACCGGGCAACTACCAAAGTTGCAGGACGATCCCGATGCACACGATGTCGGCGCAGCAGAACCGCCCTGTAACGAACATGAAGCCTTTGCTCCGCACAACACCCGCATTGCCCACAGCTACGATCCCGCCCGCCTGCTGCTGATCGGTCCGGCCTGGGTGGGAGATATGGTCATGGCGCAGGTATTGTTGCAGGTACTGCGCCGTCGCTGGCCACGCCTGCAGGTGGATGTCCTGGCGCCGCCCGCCAGCATTCCGGTGGCGGAACGCATGCCGGAGGTGCGGCGGGCCATGCCCCTGTGCATCGACCACGGTCAACTGGGGTTGCGTCTGCGGCGCCGGACCGCAGCGGAATTGCGCGCACAGAACTATGACTGGTCCATCTGTCTGCCCAACAGCTTCAAATCCGCGCTGATCCCTTATTGGGCGCATATCCCGACCCGCACCGGTTTCAGCGGCGCGGGGCGCCGTTTGCTCCTGAATGATCGCCGTCGCTTGAACAAAAAGAAACTGCTGCGCACCGTGGATCGCTTCGTCGCCCTCGGACTGCCGCTACGCCTTCCACAACCCACGCAACTGCCCGCGCCCCGTTTACAGGTAAACCGGGCGGCCCTTGCCACGACCCTGCAGCGGCTGGGCATAAGCCCGCCACAACGGCCCCTGGTCGCCCTGGCGCCCGGCGCCGAATATGGTCCGGCCAAGCGCTGGCCGGTGCACCACTGGAGTACCCTGGCCCAAGCCCTTGTCGACCGCGGCTATGCCGTGTGGATTTTCGGCAGTCCCAAGGATGTGGAAATCACTCGGGCGATAGCGGCGGTCGTCCCGGAAACCCTTGACCTGGGGGGCCGGACCACCCTGCTGGAAGCTCTGGACCTGCTGTCGCTCGCCCCCCTGACGGTCAGCAACGACTCTGGTCTGATGCATGTGGCAGGGGCCGTCGGCAGCCGGGTCATTGCGCTCTATGGCTCCACCCCCCTCGGCATGACGCCCCCCCTCTCCGCCGGGGCGCAGGCTCTACGCATCGATCTGCCCTGCAGTCCATGCGGAAAGCGCGAGTGTCCACTCCAACATCACCGATGTATGGAAGATCTCAGGCCGGAATACGTTCTTCGCCAGATCTTCGGGATATAGGCCGCGAACGGATACAAAAATGCCCCGACTTACGGGTCGAGGCGAGGAGAGGAGGAACCAAGCAGGAGGAAAACTAAAATGCGTAGGTCAGCATCACCCGGTTGTAGATGAAGGAATGCCCCGTGTTGAAACCGGCACCATTACCAAATTGCGCGCTCGTTCCGGTAGCCAGTTCCACCCGGTCACGAATGGAAAGCCCCTTGAATGCGCCACCCGGGAAGTAGGTCAGATCAAAATATGGATAACTGCTGCTACCATTATAATAGGTGGTGAAATGCGCGAAGGCCGCAATGGCCAGGAATTTCTGGCCCATCAAGTCAAGATGTTGTGCTATCTTGATCTTGTAACCATGCCCAGGCCCCAGATTATCCGCAAAACCACGAATCATTGCCGTCGTGTATAGTGGATCAGTGGCATAGCCCACGGTATAGGGTGACACTATTCCACCGTTTAAAAATCCGCCGGTCTGTGGCGCAAGTGCGTTATAGGCCACACTCAACGTCCCGTCACCCATACCGGTTTTGTAGTTCACGCCACCAATGACGCCCCAGGCCGTGGCGTCAACCCCTTGCCGGGATAGCAGGGAACCACCCCACTCACGCATGTACTGGGCGCCCACAAATGGATCAAACCCCGTCCCGGTTTTCAGCGTATAATCCGCTGTCGTATAAAACATCTTGGCGAATTGATAAAAATCATAGTACCAGGCAGTCGCCTTGGCGCCCATCAGGGAATACGAGGCGCCAAAAGCCAGGGTACCACTGGTCGATGGGGCACCAGTCGGCAACTTTGTACCACCACCGTATAGTTCATCCCCTTCGTAATTAGCGGAATAAAACAGGTTGTCATTGTAATAACTATTCGATGTGCGACTCTTCCAGCGGAAAATACGCATGCCATACAGATGCAAATCGTGATAAGGAGAAACATCGGCAAACACACCCTGATAAGTGGCGGGCAACATGCGTGAATCCGAGCCGTTCATCCAGGGCGTATCCAACTCCTGATCGCCCGCCCGGATCAACAGCGTTTTTGGAATCTCATATTGGAGGTAAGCCTGCCCCAGGGCGTCGATGGACTGCGGACCCATCACCGTTGCATCCAAATGTGGGTAGGTCGGCCCGCCACTGGTATCATTCGCCCCGAGCCCGTGCGCGGTAAAGAAACTGACGCCTACACCAAAGCCGCCCAGAAAAGGTGCCGTCTTGATATTCAGGATACCACCCAGACTAAAGACATCCTGATTGTAGGTATTGGGTCCGGTTGCACCATAATCCCGGCTGAAATAATAAGAGCGGATCTGGCCATCGATCTTGCTCTGCTTGAAAAAATCGGTCAGCGTTTCGGCTTGGGCTGAGACACTGACGCCACACAGGACGGCGACCGTCGCGATGACAATGCGCTTTTTGATAAACACAACACCCCCCTCTTTTGGTGTTCTTGAAATGATGCCGCCTATGGTAAAGGGCCAACATGACACTATTATGACGTTTTTATGAACTTTTTGTGACGCTGTCTCCATATAAATACAATCCCCGGTCACCTTCGGCGAACGGAGTGCCGCGCGACGAAATCCCCATCATCCCCAAAAGTCTTTGCATTACCCGATGTTCGTGGGAAACTGCAACCTGATCTGTTGCCCACCGGGATCCGCATGCCACTGGAAATCCGTCACCTGCGCACTATTGAGGCAGTCGCCCAGTTCGGCAGCCTCGCCGCGGCGGCGCAACGTCTGCACCTCACCCAGTCCGCGCTCTCCCACCAGTTGCGCGGGCTGGAAGCAGAATATGGCGTCAGTCTCCTGGACCGGGAACGTGGCGCGCAGTTACGCATGAGCCCCGCCGGAGAGGCCTTGCTGGCCGTGGCCCGGGAAGTGCTGCCGCGTATCCGGCAGATGCAGGAGGAACTGCGACGGCGGGCAGCAGGCAACAGCGGCCGCCTGCGTATCGCCGTCGAATGCCATACCTGCTTCGACTGGCTGACGCCCGCCATGAACCACTTTCGCGAGAATTGGCCGGACGTGGAAATGGATCTGGTTTCGGGCTTTCAGCAGGATCCCTTACCCCTGCTCCAGAGCCATCAGGCCGACCTCATGGTGCTGACTGCCCCGGATGCCATGGGCTGCGATATTGTCGTGCACCCGCTCTTCGCTTATGAAGTCGTCGCACTGGTCAATCCGCGGCACGCTCTGGCTGAACACAGCTTTCTGACCCCTGCGGACTTTCTGGAAGAAACCCTGATCACCTATCCGGTAGAGGATCGCCGCCTCGATCTTTTTCGCGAATTTCTCCAGCCCGCGGGTATCCAGCCCTGGCGGCGGCGCCACGCGGAGCTCACCGTCATCATTCTTCAGCTCGTCGCCTCCGGGCAGGGCATCGCCGCGTTACCAGCCTGGGCGGTGGGAAGTTACGGAGAAAAGAACTATGTCCGCGCCATTCCTCTGGGATCGCAGGGTCTCTGGCAAACGCTGCAGGCGGCCACCACGGCGGAGCAGGCGGAGCAGCCGCACATGCAGGCTTTCCTTGCCGAAATCCGCGCCAGCGTGGCGGCCAACCTGCTTGGGGTAAAGGATATTCCGGGGTTATGATCGCCCTGCAACCGCGTTTCGACGGAGCCGAAAGCCGATGACCATAACGCCCACCCAAAGCCTGATTTTTGACCCGGAACTCATCCGCCGTTACGACCAGCCGGGGCCGCGCTACACCTCGTACCCCACCGCCCCCCATTTCCGCGAAGATTTCGATGAAAGATCGCTGCACGGCGCGCTCGACCGCTCCAACACCAGCGGTCGCCCACTCTCCCTATACTTCCATATCCCCTTTTGCGAGCATCTGTGTTTTTATTGCGCCTGCACCAAGGTGGTCACCCGCCATCACGAATGGGGAACACCCTATGTCGCCCATCTGGACCGGGAAATGGCCCTGACGCGCGCCCACATCGACGGCAACCGTCCCGTGGACCAGCTGCATTTCGGCGGCGGCACACCCACTTTCCTCCGCCGGCATGACATGACCGTCCTCCTGGACGGTATCCGCAAACACTTTCTTTTGCTCCCGGACGATCGGGGTGAATACGGCATCGAAATCGACCCGCGCGCGCTGGAGCCCGGCACGCTCCGCCTCCTCCGCGACTTCGGCTTCAACCGCGTCAGCATCGGGGTGCAGGATCTGGACACGGCGGTGCAGAAAGCCGTGCATCGCGAACAGAGTTTCGCGCTCACTGCGGGCGTCATCGACGAGGCGCGCCAGCTTGGCTTTCGCTCCGTCAGCCTCGATCTCATCTACGGCCTGCCCCTACAGACCCCGGAAAGCTTCGCCCGGACGCTGGAGGCGGTTCTCGCCTTGCGCCCGGATCGCCTGTCCGTCTTCAATTATGCCCACCTGCCGGAGCGGTTCCCGCCCCAGAAGCGGATTCCCGACGCGGACATCCCCAGTCCCGACACCAAGCTGCGCATCCTCGCCGAAAGCATCGCCACCCTGCAGCAGGCCGGTTATCTCTATATCGGCATGGACCACTTCGCCCTGCCCGATGACGAATTGGCGATCGCACAGCGGGAAGGCAGTCTGTATCGCAATTTTCAGGGCTACTCCACCCATGCCGGGACGGATCTGCTGGCCTTCGGGATGAGCGCCATCGCCATGGTCGGTCCCACCTACAGTCAGAACATCAAGGACCTGGATACCTGGGGCACCACCCTGGACAGCGGCCACTTACCGGTGGAGCGCGGTCTGCGCCTGAGCGACGAGGACTTGCTGCGCCGCCACATCATCACCCGTCTGATCTGCGATTTCAGCCTGGATTTTGCCGCGCTGAACCGGCAGTTCGGTTTGGATTTCCGGCAGCATTTCGCGGCCAGCCTGCCCGCCCTGGAGGCCATGGCGAGCGATGGACTCCTGCACATGGATGCCCATACCCTGACGGTCACTCCGCAAGGGCGACTGCTGATCCGCCATATCTGCATGGCCTTCGACGCCTACCTCGCGCAAAAGCCGGTGCGTTACTCGCGGGTGATTTGAGCGACTCGCTGTGGGGTCCAGGCTGTACCTGATCTGCATTTAATCCAGGTAGACATCGACATTGTGCTCGCGGCGATC
>DAIEIW010000215.1:0-2424 GCA_027351205.1 Acidithiobacillus sp. | reverse complement strand
CCGGGATAGCCGCCGTGGGGAGGGACAACGCTTCAGCCCCGAGGGCAAACAAATCCCTGGCGACTCCGGTTACGGACAGCGCATCGCCACGATTCGGTGTAATCCCCAGGGTCAGTATCTGGTCATCCAGACCGAGGTAAGCGCGCAGGTCGGCTCCCACCGGCGCATCCGCGTCCAGAACCAGCAAACCGCTGCTGCCGTCATCGAGCCCCAGCTCCGCAGCTGCACAAAGCATTCCTTCCGAGGATATCCCGCGCAGCACAGATGTGGCGATACAGTGTTCTCCAGGGAGCAGCGCACCGGGGAGGGCCAGAGGCACCCGCTGACCTGCTGCCAAGTTGTCCGCCCCACAGACAATCGTGCGTAGCTGCCCGTCGCCCGCATCCACCTCTGCCACCCGCAGCTTATCGGCCTCCGGATGAGGTGCCACGGACCGGACGGCAGCGACGACCACTCCGCAAAAAGACGGTGCGGCATCCTCAATCGCCTCCACCTCAATGCCGCCCATGGTCAGACGCCGGGCGGTCTCCTCCGTATCCCAGGAAATCTCGAGTAATTCACGAAGCCACTGAACACTGACACGCATGGCGGGTCCTCAGGAAAACTGTTTGAGGAAGCGCAGATCGTTCTCGAAGAAGAGACGCAGATCATTCACTCCATAACGCAGCATGGTGAGACGCTCAACACCCATCCCAAAGGCAAAGCCGCTGAAACGCTCGCCATCGACACCGGCACCCGCCAACACCGCCGGGTGCACCATACCGCAACCCAGCACCTCCAACCAGCCGGTCTGCTTGCAGACCCGGCAGCCAGAACCACCGCAGATGACGCAGCCGATATCAATTTCAGCGGAAGGCTCCGTGAAGGGGAAGTAGGAGGGACGAAAGCGTACCGGGAGATCAGGCTTTGCGAAAAACCCGTGAAGGAAATCGGACAGCAAACCGCGCAAATCGGCGAAGCTGGCCCGTTCGTCGAGCAGCAAGCCCTCCACTTGGTGAAACATCGGCGTATGGGTGATATCTGAGTCGCGCCGGTATACCCTGCCGGTGGCGATCATGCGCAGGGGCGGCTGATGGGATTCCAGAAATCGGATCTGAACTGTCGACGTCTGGGTGCGCAAAAGACGTGTTGCGTCCAGATAAAAGGTGTCATGCATCGCCCGTGCAGGGTGGTCTTCCGGAATATTGAGTGCGGCGAAGTTGTGATAATCGTCCTCGATTTCAGGGCCATCGCTGGTTTCAAAACCTAATCCGAAAAAATAATGCTCTATCCACTCCAGAGTCTGACGAATGGGATGCGCACTACCCCACGCTTCCCGCCGTCCCGGCAGCGTCACATCCAGTCGTTCCTGCTGAAGACGTGCCTGAATAGCCGCCGCTTCAAGCTCTGCCTTGCGTTCCTGCAAAAGCGACTGTACCTCGGACTTGCGCTCGTTGAGCAACTGCCCGGCTTCCCGCCGCGCTTCGGGCGATAACTGCCCGAGTTGCTGCATTGCCTGGGTAAGAACGCCCTTCTTACCGAGCCACCGCAGGCGGATCTGTTCCAGGGTGTTCAGGTCGGAGGCCGCCGCGACTTCCCGGGCAGCCTCTGCGATGGAGGCCATGGATTGAAAAGACATCGCCACAGCCTCCGCCACCGTCAGGCTGCCAACTGGCCCTTGACCACCTCAACGAGACGGGAGAAGGCCGCCTTGTCACGTACGGCTATATCGGCCAGCACCTTGCGGTCAAGCTGGATACCCGCGCGCAACAAGCCATTCATGAAACGGCTGTAGGTCACGCCCTCAGAACGTGCCGCTGCATTGATACGCACAATCCACAAACTGCGAAAATCGCGTTTCTTGGTCCGGCGATCACGATACTCATAGGTCAGAGCCTTCATCACCGCCTGATGGGCAATGCGATAATTGCTCTTGCGCTGGCCACGAAAGCCCTTGGCACGGGCCAGAACTTTCTTGTGCCGTGCATGGGCGGTTACGCCACGTTTTACTCTAGACATGGTACTGTTCCTTTATCATCAACCGTAGGGAAGCATGCGCCGCAATGCGGCCTGGTCGCTACCCGATGTAACCAGCGTATGGCGCAGGTGGCGCTTCCGCTTGGTCGTTTTCTTGGTCAGGATGTGGTTCAAAAACGCCTGACGATGCTTGAATTTACCGGAACCGGTGCGCTTGAAACGCTTGGCCGCCCCACGATTGCTCTTCATTTTTGGCATGATTGTCTCCTATTTTTTCCGCGGCGCGACAATCATCACCATTTGTCGCCCTTCCATGCGTGGCCGTTGTTCAACCACACCCACTTCCGTTAAATCCTTTTCTACCCGATTGAGCAACTCCATACCCAATTCAGGATGCGACATTTCACGACCGCGAAAGCGCAACGTAATTTTCGCACGATCTCCATCTTCAATAAAACGCAAAATATT
>DAIEIW010000187.1:0-3586 GCA_027351205.1 Acidithiobacillus sp. | reverse complement strand
GAGGCCTCCCTAGGCCATAATGCATTATAAATCAATTTTTAATGGGCAAAATATAATCTAACTTTTGCAAAGTATGTTAGATTATCCTATCATCAGGCGTGAGTGTGGTCAAGCAAATCGATGGTCCTCTGATCAACTTATTTGAGGGGCAGGCGGCGGCATAAAAAAGGCCACGCGGCCCGATTTCGTGAACAGGCGGCGTGGCTATGGATTTAGCAGCTCCTCAGAATGGCGGATCGTCGGTAGTCAGTGGGGCGACCGTCTGGATGTTGGCCTCTGATCGTTCTTCGTGGTACCGGTGAATCTCCCCGAAGTACTGGCTCTCGAAGCTCTCCACAAAGTGGTGCATGAACTCCAGGACGGTGACAGCGGCCTCGTCGGAGAGCTGCGGCCAAGGTGGCTGGTCGTTGCATGGATTGGTGCTCATGACAGATTCCTCAGCGTGCGGCTTTCCGGCGAACGGGTTGGTGGGGTTGACCGTAGAGTTCCAGAAACAGCTTTTCGTCTAGTTGCGGCAGATTGCGTTTGGCCGCAGCCGCCAGGAGATCCGCAGCCATCTGGGTGAGGACGCGGTAGTTACCCATGGCATGGTCGCAGAGTGTCTGGCAGAGCACGGGGGTCATCAAGCTGGCGTTGCCAGCACCTTCCAGCAGGTGTTCCAGGCAGCCGAGAAGCTCCTCACGGCTGGCGCACTCGGTATGCAAACGGATGCGGATGCGGCTGCCCAGAGGGACAAGTTCTTCCCGCCGCAGTTTTTCGGTGAGCCGGGCATCGCCGGCGAGGATGACGCTGAGCAGCGTCTGGGAGTCGAACCGGGCGCTGGACAGTAACCGGAGTTCGCAGAGCACCTGCGCATTCATCTCCTGGGCCTCGTCAATGAGCAGGACGGGGCGACGGTGCGTGGATTCCAGGTGGCTAAGCCAGCGCTCGCGCAGGGCCTTGAAGCCGCCCCAGCGGTTGCTGGGGCGTAACGGAACGGCAAAAATGTCGCCCAGCTCCCGGTAAAAGTCGGCCAGATTGCTCTGCGGGTGATGGATCGCCCCGACGGTGAGATCCGGCAACCGCGACAGGCGCTCGGCCAGCAGGCGCAATACCACGCTCTTGCCGGTGCCGGGATCGCCCTGGATCAGGGCGAAGCCCCCTTCCCGGACCAAGGCATGCTCGATCCGCCAGCAGAAGTCCTCGACCTTTGGCGGGATGTGGACCGCATCAATCGGCAAGTCCGCAGAGAAGGGATTCCATTTGAGCCCGTAGAGGGCGAGCAGGGTCTGGTTCATCGGGTTTCTTCCTTGGGCAGATAGAGGGACGGGGATCCGGTGGCCGCATATTCAGCCAGGAGTTGGCGCAACAAGGGCGCCATGCCCGATGCCGGCAAGGGGCTGAGATCCGCCGCTGGCGCCAGGGCCCTGCGTGCGCCGTCGGCATGGGCGGACTTGTCCAGCGGGTGTATCGGGCAGAGGACCGTACCCGTGCGCGGCTCCACCAGATCAATCCGGGTCAGATCCCAGCGGGCATAGCGCAGGGTGACCTCCGGGAGCGTGCGATAGCGGGAAGGAATCTCGAAGCGCTTGCTCTCCAGGCTCACCGTCCCGTCCGAGCGCCGCTGACGCCGCCGCACTTCGATGCGGAAGGCGTGGGAGAGATCTGAGGCGGAGGGGCATTCCCGGTCGACGCTGGGTCCTTCCATGTGACGGGCCAGAGGGGTGGTGCCGATCTCGCTATGCAGGGTGCGGTGGTATTCTCGCTCCACCCATGCCTGAGTCGCCCGGTTGAGGGCATCTAGGGTGAGTCCTTCCTCGCCCTCCAGCATAGGCAGCAGGCGGCCTTCTATTTGGCCCCAAAACGACTCTTGCTTACCATTTTGGTAGGGGGAGTATGGGAGCGTGGTCTGGTGCAGAACGCTCAGCATCGCCAGCCCTTCGGTCGTTTCTTCGGCGACCATGGCGGCGCCATTGTCGGTCATCAGCGCCCGTGGCAGGCCGCGTTTCATGAAGGCCTGACAGAGGCCGTGGACGAGGCTCTCGGCGGTTTCGTCCAGATACCACTGCAGGTGGCAGACCAGCCGTGAGTGGTCGTCGATGATCCCCAGCAGCATGGGCGTCTCCCAGGTGCCGGCACGGGTCAGCACCTTGCGGGAGCCCTGATGGAAGTCCAGATGCCAGAGAGCGGCGGTATGTTCTACCTCATAGCTGCGCACTTCCAGCCGCTCCAGACGATCCCGTGCCGCCAAGGCACCGGCGGTAGCCCGTTTCGGCCGCGCCTGACGGAACAGGCCATGCGCCTTGAGATAGCGGCGGATCGTCGGGTAGGACGGCAAGGTTTCCTCCTGATCCCGTAGCGCTGCCCGCAGATTGTCGTGGTGCAGTTGGGCAGTCCAGCCGGGGTGCTCCCGATACTGAGTGATTAGCGTCTCAATCACCCGAGGGTTGAGACTCGGGAACTGCCCAATATCCCCGCGCAACCGGTCCCGCAGGGTGATCACCGGGTCCTGTGCGGCGCGGGCTGTGTAATACCAACGCTCCAACGTGGAAAAGCCGAATTGGATGGGGTCGCCAGAGTGGGGGTGGCGCCACGTCCGGGCGGCCAGATGATCCAGAGCGCAGCGTAATTCTCTTGGTGCTGGCGGTGCGGCGAGCAGGGTGCCAATGATCGCAAAGCGTAGCTGCGCCCAGCGATCCCGTTGGGGGGATGCGATACGGGTCTTCATACTTGGGTCTCCAGATGAGGTGCTGCCCCAGGCAACACAGGAGATCCCAGCTTACAAACCCTCAGTCAGGGTGACACTTGCCAAGTTCTGCGGGAAATAAACGACCCTCGTTCAGCGTGCGTTTGTGGTGGTTACGTGCGGGTCGTCAGGGGTGTGAGGAGGAGCAGGCCGTGGAGCAAGGCCTCCAGCGGTGGCCCCGCAAAGCGGACCAGCAGGCTCTGCGGTAAATCCTCCCGGGATACAGACGGTAAAATACAGGCGACTTCGGCCTGCCACAGGCGGGTCAGGGGAAAGTCCTGCACCCACCAGCTTCGCCAGCGTTGCAGGGTACGGCGGGGTACGGCGATCAGCGCACAGAGCGTCTGAGTGCCAGGCGTTCTGGCGGTGAGTCTGCTGGCCATCAGTACGACCACCAGAGCCAGATAGACCCGACGACCCAGAAAGCGCACTGAAGGCGCGGTGCGGCGCTTGCGACAGCAACTACAGCAGAAGCTGAAACGAGAGGAATACGCCGCTCTGGCAGCCTTCAGGCAGCCTCGTGGTTTGCGCGGATAGTCGGCCCGATGCAGTGCACCACCGCAGGCACAGCGACCCGCTTGGGTCCGGGCCGCCAGATCCGCATCGATACGCAATAATATCTGGAAAATGGTTTGGTCTTGCAGGACGTTATGACACACTGCGGGGGTCTCCTTCTTAGTCGAAACGAGACACTCCCCCAACAAGCGAGTTTGTTCAAGCTCTTTGAGGGGGTTTACCCCCCGCCCCTCACGCTACGTGACCGTCAGCGCGTCTAAAGCCATCAACATCTCTGACCGTACTCATCCATCGGGGCCAGCAGGAACAAACCTGCACAAAGGCCGGATATAAGGCAGCAACTCG
>DAIEIW010000093.1:0-60181 GCA_027351205.1 Acidithiobacillus sp. | reverse complement strand
CTCTGCGGCGTCGGTCTGGCGATGGCGCTATTCGGTACGATCCTGCTGTATTTCGCCGCCCAGAAAATCATGGGCCACGGTGCGGACGCATTGTTGTGGACGCATCTGGCGGCCGTGCGCCATCAGTTGGGGGCGCAGGTCATGGCCATCGCCTTCATCTTCATGCTGGTGGGCTACGGCACCAAAATCGGCCTGACCCCGCTCAACAACTGGCTGCCGGATGCCCACGCCAGCGGCCCCAGTTCGGTTTCGGCGGTGCTCTCCGGCCTGTTGCTCAATGTCGCCCTCTACGCCATCCTGCGTGTCAAGGTACTGGTGGATGGCGCTCTGGGTCGGGACTTCGCCAGCCACCTGCTGATGGGTTTCGGTTTGCTCTCCCTGCTGGTGGCAGGCTTTTCCATGCTGCGGCAACGGGATGTGAAGCGGCTTTTCGCCTATTCCTCCATCGAACATATGGGGCTGGCCACCTTCGCCTTCGGGATCGGCGGGCCACTAGCGAGCTTTGCGGGCTTGCTGCACATGGTCAGCCACAGCCTGACCAAGTCCTCGGTGTTTTTCTCGGTCGGGCAAGCGGTACAGGACATCGGCAGCCGCGAAATCCAGCGCATCCGCGGTATGCTGGAATTCAGCCCCTTGCTGGGCTGGGCGTTTATGCTGGCGGTGCTGTTCATCCTGGGAATGCCCCCCAGCGGGCTCTTCTTGAGCGAATTCCTGATCATCACCAGTACCCTGCAGGCCCAGCCCTGGCTGACGCCCCTGCTCCTGCTGGGGTTGGGTGTAGCTTTCGCCGGGATTTTCCCGCGCATGCAGGGCATGGTCTTCGGGGCGCCTCTGGAAGGCGTTGCCCGCCAGTCCGTCGTCGGCATCATTCCCGTCTTCATCCAATTGGCCCTCGTCGCCGTGCTCGGGGTGTTCATCCCCTTGACGCTGGTCCAGTGGATGCAGCACGCCGCCCAGCTTCTCCACGGATAGGGACGCCATCATGCCCAACCCCGCACTGCGCGTACTGACCGATTTCCGGCAATGGGGCACGACCTTGCCGGTGTGGTCCGGTCGCCTCTGCAAAGAGTATTGGCTCCTTGCCGCCGAAAACATCCATGCGCAGGGGGGTCGCCTGCTGGCTCTCTGGGGCGAGGACCGCCGCACTGAAGATGAAGAACCCGGTTATCTCGTCCATGCGGCCTTTTTGTCGGAGACGGGCATCGTGCATACGGAGATGACCGTAGACCCGGCTGCCGCATTCTGCCCCAGCCTGGCCGCCATTTTTCCGGGTGCGCTGCGCATGGAGCGCGCCCTATACGACCTGCTGGGCATTCGCGCGGGGAACGGCGACACCCGTCCTTGGCTGCGGCATGCCGCATGGCCTGCGGATCAGTTTCCCCTACGCACCGATTTTCGCGCTGAAAACCTCGCTACCGCCGGAGACGGAGACTATGCCTTCGTGTCTGCGGCCAGCCCGGATGCCCATGAGATTCCGGTGGGCCCCATACATGCCGGCATCATCGAGCCGGGGCACTTCCGCTTCCAGGTCCTGGGAGAAGAGATTCTCCACCTGGAGGAACGCTTCGGCTATACGCACAAAGGGGTGGAACGCCTGCTCCAGGGCCTGGATGTGGACGCAGGCGCACGTCTGGCCGGCCGGATCAGCGGCGACAGCACAGTGGCGTATGCGTGGAGTTATGCCCAGGCGGTGGAGCAGATCGCCGCGATGCAGGTCCCGGAACGCGGCCAATGGCTGCGCGCCCTCTGCCTGGAACGGGAGCGCCTGGCCAATCACCTCGGTGACATCGGTGCCCTCGGCAACGACGCCGGACTGGCCTTCGCCCTGACCCAGTTTCAGGCTCTCAAGGAGAATCTGCTGCGGGAGAATCAGCGCTATATCGGGCATCGCTACCTTATGGACCGGGTCTTGCCCGGTGGGGTAGGCTTTGATCTTACGGCGGTGGCCGTCGCAGCCCTCCGCAGTGCGGGGCAAGCGCTTGGAACCGCTGTCGGGCGCCTGCAGGAAATTCTTGCCGAACATGGCGGTCTGCGAGACCGTGTGGTGCGGCTGGGCATGATTACTCCGGAGCGGGCCGCGCATCTGGGACTCATGGGGGTCGCTGGCCGCGCCAGCGGTCAACCCTGGGACCAGCGCATACAATTTCCCCAACCCCCTTACGATCAGATCCAGGTACGCATGACCACCGCCACAGAGGGCGACGTCGCGGCACGCATGGCGGTGCGCTTTCTCGAGATTTTCGAGTCGCTGCGCCTGCAGGAGGAAATCCTCCGCAAACTGCCCGGCGGAAACGTGCGCCAACCGCTGGATCTCCGGAATGCTGCGGGAGAGGGCGTTGGTTGGGTGGAGGGCTGGCGGGGTGAGGTATTTTTCTGGCTGCGCCTGGAGCGGGGACATATTCGCCGCTGTCATCCCCAGGACCCGTCGTGGACCCTCTGGCCGGCACTGGAAGAGGCGGTCCTGCGCGATATCGTCGCCGATTTTCCGCTCATCAACAAATCTTTCAACCTGAGTTACAGCGGTCATGATCTGTGAGCACGGCGCCGGGACGGTTCCCGGAAGGAGGCGGTGATGTACCGGATATTGCGTGAGCTGCTGCGGCTGGGAAGGGTGGGAGAGACACCACCGCGGACGGAGCGGGACCCGTCCTCCGTCAGCCCCCTTGTTTTTCGCCACAGCCTCGGCATCCGCCATGTGGATGCGGGCTCCTGTAATGGTTGCGAGCTGGAGATGAATGCCCTGGGCGGCCCACATTATGGCCTGGAGCAGGCAGGCTTCCACTTTGCCGCCTCGCCGCGTCACGCGGACGTGCTGACAGTGACTGGACCAGTGACCCGCCACATGGTCGCGGCTTTGCAGGACTGCCATAATGCCACGCCCGAACCGCGGCGGGTCATCGCCGTTGGCGACTGCGCCTGTGGTGGCGGCGTGTTCCAGGGCAGTTACGCGGTCATGGGCGGCGCCGCGGAGGTCTTGCCGGTGGATCTGCAGATACCGGGCTGCCCGCCGGATCCAGACGCGCTGCTGCGGGGACTGTTGCAGATATCCGGGGAACGAATAAACGGTTGACGGACGGACTCCGGCACCGAAAGCCTGACGCAGTCCCGCAAAAGGGGGGCGAAACGATCCATAAGCTGATGCTTACCAGTCCAATAAGATTCTTCTGGTATGTGGGTCGGTTTGACAATGCTACAATGTCTAGGGATTTTTGGTTTTGTTGCGGGAAACGCGCTGCTTGCGCAGTCCATCGGCCGGATCCGGCGGGATGTCAACCGCAACACCGGACTTTTCATTATCCATATGCAATATGCACAAGAGGAATAACCATGGATCAATCTAATCGCTATGCCGATCTTTCCCTAAAAGAGGAAGACCTTATCTCTGGCGGCAAACACATTCTGGTGGCCTACAAAATGAAGCCCAAGGCGGGCCACGGTTATCTCGAGGCTGCCGCACACTTTGCCGCAGAATCCTCCACCGGCACCAACGTCGAGGTGTCGACCACCGACGACTTCACCAAGGGCGTGGACGCGCTGGTCTATCATATCGACGAAGCCACCGAGGATATGCGCATCGCCTATCCGCTGGAGCTATTCGACCGCAACGTCACCGATGGCCGCATGATGATTGTCTCCTTCCTGACGCTGGTCATCGGCAACAACCAGGGCATGGGCGACATCGAGCACGGCCAGATGATCGATTTTTTCATGCCCCCGCGCGCCATTCAGTTGTTCGACGGCCCGGCCAAGGATATCTCTGATCTGTGGCGCATCCTCGGCCGTCCGATCAAGGACGGCGGCTATATTGCCGGCACCATCATCAAACCCAAGCTGGGCCTGCGCCCCGAACCCTTTGCCGCAGCGGCCTATCAGTTCTGGCTCGGAGGCGACTTCATCAAGAATGACGAGCCCCAAGGCAACCAGGTCTTCGCCCCGGTGAAAAAGACCATCCCGCTGGTGTATGACGCCATGAAACGCGCCATGGACGAAACGGGTGAGGCCAAACTGTTCTCCATGAACATCACCGCCGACGACCATTACGAAATGTGCGCCCGCGCCGACTTTGCCCTGGAAACCTTTGGCCCCGACGCCGACAAGCTGGCCTTCCTGGTCGACGGTTTCGTCGGCGGCCCCGGCATGATCACCACCGCTCGCCGTCAGTACCCCAGCCAGTACCTGCACTACCACCGCGCCGGCCACGGCATGATCACCTCGCCGTCCGCCAATCGCGGCTACACCGCCTTCGTGCTGGCCAAGATGAGCCGCCTGCAGGGTGCGTCCGGCATCCACGTCGGCACCATGGGCTACGGCAAAATGGAAGGCGGTGCTGACGACCGCAACATCGCCTACATGATCGAACGCGACAGTTGTGACGGCCCCGTTTATCATCAGGAGTGGTATGGCATGAAGCCCACTACCCCCATCATCTCCGGCGGCATGAATGCCCTACGTCTGCCGGGATTCTTCGAGAACCTGGGGCACGGCAACGTGATCAACACCGCCGGCGGTGGCTCCTACGGCCATATTGACAGCCCGGCAGCCGGCGCGGTCTCCCTGCGTCAGGCTTACGAGTGTTGGAAGGCGGGTGCTGATCCCATCGAGTACGCCAGGGAGCACAAGGAATTCGCACGGGCCTTCGAATCCTTCCCGGGCGATGCCGATAAACTCTACCCGGGCTGGCGCGAAAAGCTGGGCGTACACAAGTAAACCTCCGGCTCCAACCGGTTCCGGTCAACTGGGTAAAAGCGCCCCCGAACGGGGGCGCTTTTATTGAAAACGGCCTCCAACAGCCTGTTTCGGACCGACTTATTCCCTGTTTCGCCGCCTCTGGCGGCAAACCGCACATGGAGTACCGCATGACTGCAACAGATTCCTCCATCCTGAACCAGTACCTGGTAGGCAAGGAACCGTTCTACCAGCCTCAGCACGACGAAGTAGCCCTGTTTGCAGCCGCCTACCGCAAGCGGCTACCGGTGATGGTCAAGGGGCCGACCGGTTGCGGCAAGTCCCGCTTTGTCGAATTCATGGCCTGGCGCCTTGGCATACCGCTGGTCACCGTAGCCTGTAACGAGGATATGACCGCCGCTGATCTGGTCGGCCGCTGGCTGCTCGACAAGGACGGTACCCGCTGGCAGGACGGTCCCCTCACAGTGGCGGCGCGCTACGGCGCGATCTGCTATCTGGACGAAATAGTCGAGGCCCGTCAGGACACCACCGTGGTGATCCACCCGCTCACCGACCATCGCCGTACCCTGCCGCTCGACAAGAAGGGCGAACTGATCCGGGCGCACCCCGACTTTCAACTGGTGATTTCCTACAATCCCGGCTATCAGTCGCTGATGAAGGACCTCAAACAGTCCACCAAGCAGCGCTTTACCGGCTTCGAGTTCGATTATCCCAACGCCGAACTGGAAACCGGGATTCTGGTGCAGGAAACCGGTGTGGCGCCCTCCATAGCCGCCCAGTTGGTCGCCGTGGCCGCTACCGCCCGTCGCCTCAAGGGTCATGGTCTGGATGAGGGCATCTCCACCCGGCTGCTGGTCTATGCCGCGATGCTGATGGACGATGGGGTGGCACCGCGCGCGGCCTGCCGCATGGCTTTAGTGCAGCCGATCACCGATGATGCCGACATCCGCGCGACGCTGGAACACGCCATCGACATGACCTTCGCCTGAAGCGCGGCACTGACCTCCATGACGGATCATCGGCGCGACGCCTCTCTGCCATCCCTTCTGGCGGCCTACCGGAAGCAACTCGACTGTCGCTTCCCCCGGGTCGGCGAGGTGTTTTCCGACTGTATCGCCCAAGCCAGCGCCCGCCTCAGCCCGGCGGGCGTGAGCGCCTATGTTGATGCGGCGCGCGCCCTCTGCAGGCTCGGACGGGGTGAAGAACCGGTCCTGATTTTCCTCGAAGAGTGGCCGGATATCGGCGCTGCGCTGGGCGACGGTACGCTGGAAATGGTCATGCAGCTGGTGCAGTTCATGCAACGCACCCCCAACGGCAACGCCATTGGCGGATTTCTGCAAACCCTGGCACCCGTTAGCAGCGCCCTGCAGAGCCGCGAGCTGCTGGGGGATTACCTGGGCGTGCTGCGCGACATGATGGAGCGTACCACCGGCTCCATCCACGGCCATCACCAGACCCACCCCAGTCCCGGTCTGCCGGAGCTCCTGCGCCAGGCACCCACCCTGTTGCGGAGCCTGACCGTGGATGGCCTGCGCAATTGGGTCGACTATGGCGTGCGCAATTATCTCCACCACCCCGAACGTCAGAAAGACTTCTTCTCGCTACAGTCGGCCGACAGCCGGGCGGTGCTGCAACGCGAACGACACGGCACCCTGCTGGCGGACGTCGAACGCAAACTCGACCTGTACCTGCGCGGGCTCTGGCAGGACAGCGAAGTATTGGTCCCCTATTCCACAGCCTTTACCACACTGCGCACACCACAGCCCTACTACGACGCGCTCGGCATGCGGCTGCCGGATGTGCTCGATGATCTGCCGGGCGTCAGCGCGCTGGACCACTACCGCGCGATCCTGGCGCATATGGTCGGTCACCGGCGCTGGTCAAGCCCGCAAACAGCCGACAACTGGAGTCCGTTTCAGCGCATGGCGGTGGAGTTTTTTGAGGACGCCCGCATCGACACTCTGCTCATCCGGACCTATCCCGGCCTGCGCGCGATCCTCCTCGCCCTGCACCCCAAACCCACCGAAGGCGCCTGCGACCCGGAGACGACCTCCTGCCTGCGTCATCGTCTGGCGATGCTGTCGCGGGCGCTGCTCGATCCGGAACATGGTTACCGCAACCCCGTGCTCCATGACTTTGTCGGCCGTTTTCACCGGGAACTCGCGGGTGGCCATGCCGATACGCCGACCATGGCCCGGCTGGCGCTGGATTACGTCACCGCCACACGCCGCCAGAGCGACCAGTTCGCCAAAGTGCATTTCGCCGATACCGAGATCAGCTACCGCGATGACAACCGCGGCTTATGGCGCTTCATCGAATCCGGTGATGAGGAAGAGGCGTTTGACGCGGAACAGCGCAAGGCGCCCGATCTGGAAACCCAAGGCCTGCCGCCGCGCCACTATCCCGAATGGGATTATCAGAGTCAGAGTTACCGGCCCGACTGGGTCAGCCTCTATGAAGGGCTGCACGCTTCGGCGGCCGCATCGACCATCGATCAACTGCTCCTCAAGCATGCGGCGCTGGCCAGGCACCTCAAACGCCTGCTCGATCTGCTCAAACCGCAGGACAAGGTGCGCATTCGCTATCAGGAAGAAGGCAGCGAACTGGATCTGGATGTCGCCCTGCGTTCCTGGATCGATTTCAAGAGCGGCAGCACCCCCGACCCGCGCATCAACATGAGCCATCGCACGGCCGGCCGCGATATCGCCGTGACCCTGCTGCTGGACTTGTCCGAATCACTGAACGAGCCCATCAAAACCGGCGGCGGTGACGGCCAGACCGTGTTGCGACTGTCGCAGGAAGCGGTATCGCTGCTCGCCTGGTCCATCGAACAACTCGGCGATCCGCTGGCCGTTGCCGGTTTTAATTCCAACACCCGCCATGAAGTGCGCTATCTACACATCAAGGGTTTCTCCGAACCCTGGGGAGACGCCGTCAAGGGCCGCCTGGCGGCGCTCCAGGCCGGTTACTCGACCCGGATGGGCGCCGCCATGCGCCACGCGGGACACTATCTGGCGGCACGCAAGGCCGACAAGAAACTGATGCTGGTACTCACCGACGGCCGACCCTCTGACGTCGATGTGCAGGATGATCGTCTCCTGATCGAAGACGCCCGCCAAGCGGTCAATGAGCTGGATCGCGACGGCATCTTCACCTACTGTATCAGCCTTGATCCCCAGGCCGACGCCTATGTCGCCGACATCTTCGGCCGTCAGTACACCGTCATCGATCACATTGCCAGACTGCCGGAAAAGCTGCCGGAACTGTTTATCGCCCTGACCCGGTAGGGGCCCCTATGCGGGCAGCAACCGCGCCGCATCCTGGTTCAGCAGAAAATCCCGGAAGGCCTGAGCAGCCGCCGAGAGGCGCTTACCCTGACGATGCACCAGATACCAATGGCGTTCGATAGGCATGCCCTGCACATCCAGCACCGCCAGGTGTCCCGCCAGCAACTCTTCCCGCACCGTATGCAGAGACGCGATGCCCAGCCCCATGCCGGCGCGCACCGCGTGCTTGATCGCCTCGTGGCTGCTGACTTCGATGCTCGCGTGCAGCGCAACCCCGGCCTTTTCAAAAAATTGTTCCACCGCGATTCGCGTCCCCGAACCCGGCTCCCGCATAATGAAGGAGTAAGTTGACAGCATGTCCAGAGTAATCGCTTTGATCCGGGCCAAGGGATGATCCGGTGCAGCAATAATCACCAGCGGATTTTCCAAAAAGGCCGTAGCCTCCAGCGCCAGCCCCGCAGGCGGCCGCCCCATGATGGCAATATCCACTTCGTTCTCCGCCAGTTGATGCAGCAGGGTCTCCCGGTTGGTGACATCCATGCTGACGGTCACCTGCGGATGTAATTTGCTGAACGCCGCGAGCAGATAGGGCGCAATATAAGCCCCGGTGGTGGCCACACTGATATGAATATGCCCCCCCGCCAACCCCTTGAGGTCGTTGATCACCTGCACCGCCTCTTCGAGTTGCTGGGTAATGGCGGCACTGTAGCGCGCCATTTCCCGCCCCGCTTCAGTGAGATAAATCCGGCGCCCCAGTTGTTCAAAGAGCGGCAGTCCGACCTGCTCTTCCATCTGCCGGACCTGCATGGATACGGCGGGCTGGCTGAGATAGAGCGTCTGCGCGGCGCGGGTAAAGCTCTGATGCTTCGCCACGGCAGTAAACACCTGTAGCTGGCGAAAGGTGAGATGCATGCTCATGGCGCTTTTCGCAGAAACTCGGACTTCAACTGTATCGCGCCAACGCCATCCACCTTGCAATCAATGTTATGATCACCCTCAACAATGCGGACGTTTTTTATTTTTGTTCCAACTTTTATTATTGATGACGAACCCTTTATCTTGAGATCTTTCACCACGACCACGGTATCTCCATCATTGATGGCATTGCCATTTGCATCAGTAGCACCAAGGGTGTCAATTTTTTCCAGATTATTTTCTTTTGGCCATTCCTGTGCGCACTCTGGACATATATAAAGATTGCCGTCTTCATAGACGTAATTTGAACTGCATTTTGGACAACTCGGCATAGTGCCCATAGATGTAAGCCTTCCTTAGTGGTTATTGGATCAGCAGGTTGCGATCGGGATGAATGTACCGTGCTCCATGAGCGGATGCAATGCGGGGCTGATGACGATCCGCGATCGGTTATGCCATAGTACCCATCCACAGGCAGCCCCGGACGATTTTTGAAGGCGATCGCATGAAACTTGGGAAGTCGGGATTGTTTCTCCAGGCCGACAGGTCGCAGCGGACCGAAAAACCAGGCATGCGTGTTGTTTGGCAAATAGTGTTTTTACTCGCCATATTTTTCGCTGCGCAGGCTTGGGGATCAGGGACGGGGCGCATCGTGCCCATCCTGCTCTATCATCGTTTTGGCCCTGTGGTGCGAGATGCCATGACCGTTCGCACGGTGGTCTTCGCGGCACAGATTGAATACCTGAGGAGCCATGGCTACCAGATTGTCCCGCTCAGAGAAGTCGTAGCATATATTCGTGGCGTTGGACCCCCTCCCCCTCCCCACTCCGTGGTGATCACCGCGGATGATGGGCACCAGTCGGTGTACACGGACATGTTTCCCCTCGTGCAGCGCTTCCATATCCCGGTGACGCTCTTTATCTACCCCTCCGCCATATCCCGGGCGTCTTACGCCCTGACTTGGGATGAGTTGCGGATCATGCACGACTCAGGGCTGGTGAATATCCAGTCCCACACCTACTGGCATCCGAACTTCAAGATAGAAAAGAAACGTCTTTCCCCCCAGGCATACGAGAAGTTCGTGGCCATGCAGTTGGAAAAATCCAGGGCGAAGATTGATCAGGAACTGGGGATAAAGGTGGACATGCTCGCCTGGCCATTCGGGATCTACGATGAGGATCTGATCAAGAGCGCCGCGACGGCGGGATATGTCGCCGCCTTCACCATGGTAAGGGCGCCTGCCGGGCCATCGGATAACGTGATGGCCCTTCCGCGCTATCTGGTCACGGACCAGGATACGGGCAAGACATTGGGAAGGCTGTTGACCACGGACTCCGGATAAACGAGGTGAGTTGTGAAGGGCTATAAAAACATAAAAAACATAGGCGCTTCGTTACTTGCAGTCTTGTTGCTCGTCTCGGGGAGCGCTGCCGCCTACAGCGGGATGGTCGTGGACGCCTGGACGTGCAAACCGATCCCAGGGGCATTTGTAACCTTGGGTGATTCGGTCGTACGCACGGGCCAGGATGGTTGTTTTCAGATCAGTGGGCAAGGGACCGTGCTTGGCCTCAGGGCCTACGGCTACAGGCGTCGCGAGGTCCCCGCCGGAGATCTCAAGACGGATGAAACCCTATCCCTCGCACCGTTCAAACCCAAGGCGCTTTATTTGTCTTCCTACGGAGCGGGCAGCACGCGTCTGCGGGAATCCGCTCTTGATATCATCGGCAAGACAGACCTCAACGCCGTAGTGATCGATGTGAAAAGCGACCGGGGAATGATTGCGTACAAGACCGACATTCCTCTGGCGACGGAGATCGGCGCCCAAAAAATTATCACCATTCAACATATCAAGCGACTAATGGACGATTTGCACAAAGAAGGCATCTATACCATTGCCAGGATCGTGGTTTTCAAGGACAACGTCCTCGCGTTGGCGCGACCGGATCTGGCCGTCAGGACCGCGGGCGGTGCCATCTGGAGGGATCGGGAGGGCCTCGCCTGGACCGATCCTTTCAGCAAGCAGGTATGGGACTACAACATCGACATCGCCGTCGAGGCCGCCAAGGACGGCTTCGACGAGATCCAGTTCGACTACGTCCGCTTTCCCGACGCCAAGGGCCTGGTGTTTTCCCGGTCGACTACCCAGGAAAGCCGGGTCTCGGCAATTTCCGGCTTTCTCGCGGAGGCCCGCAAGCGCTTGATCCCATACAATGTCTTTCTTTCTGCGGATATTTTTGGTTATGTGATCTGGAACCGCAATGACACCGGGATCGGCCAAAACCTGGAGGAGATGGCACAGCAGGTCGATTATATCTCTCCCATGCTCTATCCATCGGGTTTTCAGTACGGTATCCCCGGCTACCCCAACCCCGTTCTCCATCCGCACCAAATTGTGTACCTCTCGCTGCGCAAGGCCGAAGAAAGAACGGGTTTGCCGACAGTGCGCTTCCGCCCCTGGCTGCAAGCATTTCGTGACTACGCCTTTGGCGGGAAACCCTTCGGGGGCGAGGAGATTGCGGCGCAGATCGATGCGGCGCAGGCTTTCGGATCGGACGGATGGATGCTGTGGAACCCCCGTAATGTCTATACTAGGGCAGGACTCCCTTCGAAGTCGGGGATGGCGACGACTCTTCGCGAAGGCCACCTGAGCAATCCGGGAGGGATCGGGGCGGGAATATGTTCACACAATACGCACAAAAAAGTAGCGCAACTCGCGCGCTGATCCGGAAAGGCGCCCTATGGACTCTGGCGTTCTTCGCCTTGCTGTGTATGGGCATCTTGTCCGCCCAGGCGGGCGCTGACCCGGAAAGGCTTCATCTGGCGGACTTGTCCGGGATCGCACAGATCGTTCAGAAGGAGATCCAGAGCGGCAGGATTCCCGGAGCCGTCGTACTCGTGGGCAACGAGGGCCGGATCGTCTACCGCCAGGCCTTCGGATATGCCGCGCTGGAACCCGAAAGGATCCCCATGAGCGTCGGGACACTGTTCGATCTGGCGTCTCTCACCAAGGTCGTCGCGACCACCACCGCCGTGATGCAACTCGTGGAACAGGGAAAGCTGGCGCTTGACGCCCCTGTGGCCCGGTACTGGCCGGCCTTTGGGGAGAACGGCAAGGAAGCCATCACGGTACGGGAACTGCTCACCCATTACTCGGGGCTGGCCCCAGACCTCAACCCGAGAATCCCATGGCGCGGTTATCGGGGGGCGCTTGGGGCAATCATCGCGGAAAAGCCGGTGGCTGCGCCCGGCAGCCGTTACCTTTACAGTGATATCAATTTCGAGGCCCTCGGCGCGATCGTTCAGCGGGTTTCCGGCGAGTCGCTCGATATCTACTGCGCAAAGCACATCTTCGGACCGCTGGGCATGCTGCAAACGACCTTTCGTCCACCCGTATGGGAACGATATCGCATTGCGCCCACGGAATATCTGGGTGGTAAGCTGCGCTGGGGCAAGGTGCATGATCCCACGGCCTACCGCATGGGAGGGGTTTCTGGCCATGCCGGGCTGTTTTCCACCGCCGATGATCTCGCGATTTTTGCGCAGATGCTTCTGAACGGTGGCGCCCTGCATGACATTCGCATATTGGACCGGCGTTCTGTGGGGCTGATGACCGTCCCCCAATCCCCGCCCGGAAAAGCGCGACTGCGCGGGCTGGGCTGGGATCTGACCGCCCCCTTCGCTCCCGACCGTGACGACCTGCTCCCCGTAGGCGCCTATGATCATACCGGATTTACCGGGACGCTCCTGTGGATCGACCCGGTATCCAGGACCTTTGTAATCATCCTGACAAACCGTGTCTATCCCTTCGGCAAAGGCAACGCCGGCCCTCTCAGGGAAGCGGTGGTCCAACTGCTTTCTTCCCACCTCGGCCCCCTGACTGACGCCGAGGTGGAGACCAGCCGTCCGCGCCTTGGCCGCTATTATGCGCTGGTAAACCGGCCAGATGTGGGGCCGAGCAATGTGCAAACCGGCATAGGAGGCCAGAACCGCCACGATGTGCAGAAGTTTTCGGGTAATCGTCCGGTGAGTGGATAGATCGTCCGTTACTGCGTAAGGCGGTCAGCGGCTTTCACCAACCGGATATCGGTCTTCGGAACGGCAGGGGTCGGTCATGGGCGGCGGATTCATGTTGATCAGCGGCGCCAGTTCCTGCAACGCCTGCCAGTAGACGCGGCGTTTGAAGGAAATGATTTCATTCACCGGCATCCAGTAATCCACCCAGCGCCAGTCCTCGAACTCCGGCTGCCGGGTGCGCAGATTGATTTCCGCCTCTTCGCCCTCAAAACGGAGTAAAAACCAGATCTGCTTCTGCCCGCGATAGCGGCGCCGCGAGACGCGATGGCGGGCGCAGGGCACTTCATAGCGCAGCCAGCCCCGCGTCCTTCCGATGATGCAGACCTTAGCGGTCCCCACTTCTTCTTCCAGTTCACGGAACATCGCCTGCTCCGGCGTTTCTGCATAATCGATGCCGCCCTGGGGAAACTGCCAGGCATTTTCACCCCGGCGTTTGGCCCACAACACCTGATTCTGTTCGTTACAAATGATCATGCCCACATTGGGGCGATAGCCGTCTGCGTCTATCATATTCATCGTCTCTGCCGATGCCTTTATATTGGCAATATAGCACGCTGCAGGGCCAGCGTCAGTCCAATTCCGCCTCCGGGGCGCCTTCAGACCAGGTGAAGCAGTTCCAGCGGATAGCGTTGGCCCGCCCGATAATCCGCCATGCAGCGCTGGACCATGACGCTGCGCATCTCTCCCTCGCGCGCCGCCATCTCCTCCGGGGTCAGCCACACCGGACCGATGATGCCCGCATCCAGGGCGCGGCTCGTGTCCCTGGTGCCAAGGCTTCCGCCAAAGGCGAAGCGCAGGTAAGTCAGGTTTTTCGCAGGATATTCCCAGTGATAAATACCGGTCAGATATTCCGGCTGGAAGAGGTGGCCCGTTTCCTCCAGGGTTTCGCGGACAACCGCCTCCAGCAGCGTTTCACCAGGATCCCAGTGGCCGGCAGGCTGATTGAAACAGCGCCGCCCATCTACCACCTCTTCCACCAATAGGAAACGGCCGTTCTCCTCTGCGACGGCGGCTACCGTCACATGGGGTGTCCAGATCATGGAATTTCCTCCCTCATACGCTCTGCCACCGTGAGTTCACGCCACTGACCGGCCGGGAGATCGTCCAGCACAAAAGGGCCGTAGGCCTCCCGATGCAGAGTCAGCACGAGGTTATCCAGCGCCGCAAACATCCGGCGGACCTCATGGTAACGCCCCTCCGTCAGGGTCAGCAGGACCTCGCGCTCTGCCAGGCGGTGCAACGCGGCGGGGCGACAGGGTGTATATTCACCGTCCAGCATCAGGGTTCCCGCGGCCAGGACGTTCGCCGCGTCACTCCGCAACGGCTCCTGCAGGGTTACCCGATATACCCGGGGAATGGCACGACGCGGGTTCGTCCAATGGTGCAGCCAGTCGCCGTCGTCGGTGAGCAGCAAGACCCCGCTGGTCTCCCGGTCAAGCCGACCAACACTGCTCAGCGCTGGCCGCCGATAGCGCCAGCGCAGGGGAAAATCCTGATAGATGGCGCGGGGATCATCATGAGCACAAACCTTTCCCAGAGGCTTATGATAGAGCAGATAGAAGGAATGGGGATGATCAATGGGCTCCTCATCCACCCAAACCTCGGCCGCATTCACCCTGGCAGAGGCCTTGCGCAGCAGTTCCCCAGCCACGCGCACGCGCCCCTCGCGCAACAGGTCGCGCACTTCGGAGCGGCTGCAATACCCCAGGCGGGACAGTAAATGATCCATACGTTCGGCAGATTTTTGCATAGCACGCAGTTTAGCCTGTCGGACAGGCTGACGAAAAGCCATTAAGCTCCTATGATGTCGGGGTGATGGACAACGGAGCAGACCATGGCGACTGAATACACCCTTCCCCCGGAGTGGGCCCCGCAGCAGTCGGTACAAATCACCTGGCCGCACCCCGATACCGACTGGGGGCCACGCCTGGGGAGTGTGCTGCCCGTCTTCGCCCGCATTGCCCGTGAAATCAGCTTCCGCGAAGATGTGCTCATTGCCTGCCATGACCCGGCCAGCATCGATGTCTGTAGGCAATATCTGCATCAGGCCGGTGCCAACCTGTTCCGCTGCCACCTGCACACAGTCCCCAGCAATGACTCCTGGGCGCGCGACCACGGTCCCGTTACCCTGAAAAATGCTGCTGGACAGCATAAACTGATGGATTTTGCCTTTAACGCGTGGGGCCTGAAATTTCGCGCTGATTTAGATAATCAGATCACCCGTCACCTGCATGCTCAGGGTGCCTTTGGCGCGGCAGCGCTGGAAATTTCCGGCATGGTGCTGGAAGGTGGCAGCATTGAAAGCGACGGCCAAGGCACCTTGCTGACCACGAGTGCGTGCCTGCTCTCGCCCAACCGCAATCCGCAATGGTCCGCGGCACAGATCGCAGACGCCCTGTGCGCCCAGCTCGGCGTAGAACGTGTCCTCTGGCTGAATAGCGGCCATCTGGAAGGAGATGACACGGATGCCCACATCGACACCCTTGCCCGCTTCTGCAACCCACATACCATCGCCTACCAGAGTTGCGACGACCCTGACGACAGTCATTTCGCCCCGCTCCAGCAAATGGCTGCTGAACTCAGCGCTTTCCGCAACCGGGATGGCGCACCGTATCACCTGATTCCTCTGCCCTGGGCACAGGCGCAGTGGGACGGAGATGGCGCCCGCATGCCCCTCAGCTATGCCAATTTTCTCATTCTCAACTCCGCCCTGCTCCTGCCGACTTACGATGATCCTGCCGACACGGTGGCACAGGATCGCCTGCAACACGCCTTCCCCGATCGGGAAGTAATCGCCATTCCCTGCATCGAACTGGCCCGCCAGCATGGCAGCCTGCACTGCGTAACCATGCAGTTACCGCGCTGAGAACGAAGCACTGGGCGCACCTCGCAAATTCATTATTTGATTATATAACGATATAGAACATTGCGATAAATAAATTGATTTTTATCAATTCCCCCTCGGCACCAAGACGCGTAGCATATAACCATATAATGACATACTAAACTCATTATATTATTAAAAACATAGCGCTTATTGTGCACAGGAGGCCTTCAAATGGCTTGGCAGTTTCCAAAAATGACCCGCCGTACCTTTCTTAAAAGCACCAGCGTCAGTGCCGTGGGCGCGACCCTCTACCATCCCGACTGGATCAAACTGGCCGGTCCCACGCATCCCGACACTGCCGACCACTTCGCCCACTCTATCTGCAATTACTGCTCTTCCTTTTGCTCGCTGCGTATTACCGTCGCGGAGAAAAAAGGCAAGCAGCGCATCATGAAACTCGGCGGCAATCCCAATTCCACCCTCAATGGCGACAAGATCTGCGCCCGCGGCCAGTCCGGGCTGCGCCAGGTTTACAGCGCCAACCGCATCAAGACACCACTGATCCGCGTGGCCGGCAGCAAGCGTGGCGAGATGAAATTCCGTTCGGCAACCTGGGAAGAAGCCTGGGACTATATCGCCCAGAAGAGCAAAAACGTCAAGCCCTGGGAGTGGACGGTTTACGGCGGCTGGAGCACCTGCTCCTTCTACGTGCCCCATACCATTGCCTTCACTTCTGCCATCCAGTGCCCCAACCTTATCACCTCGCCCACCCAAAACTGCGTCTTTGACGGTCACCTCGGCACCAATTCCATGATCGGCAACTTTGTCGTGCATGGTGAAAACATCGAGGACTACGAAAACAGCGATTACATCCTTTCCATCATCGGCAATGCCTGCATCGGCGGAGTTTCCACCTGCCGGGCCGTGCGCTTTTCCGCAGGCAAGGAAAAGGGTGCCAAGGTCGTCGTTCTTGACCCGCGCGCCTCGGAGACAGCGGCCAAGGCGGATGAGTGGTACGCCATCAAACCCGGTACCGATCTCGATTTCACCCTGGCCATGCTCCGCGAGATGATGGATAACGGCTGGTATGATGAGGACTTCCTCATCCGCCACAGCAACATGCCTTTCCTGGTCCGCAAAAACCAGCACAACGCCTGGGCACTTTATCTTTCCGACAAAAAAGAACCCGCTGTCATCGATGCGCACAGCGGACAGGTGGTGTTTCTGCCTGCCTTCAGCAACCATAACCTGCAAAGCAGCGCCGGAGCCAGCGTCACACCCCTGCTGCGCACCCCCAAGGGCTTTCAGCACGACGGCGAAGCCATGCTGACGGTCTTTGACGCCCAGCATCAGGAGCTTCAGCCCTACACCCCGGAATGGGCGGCGGCCAATACCGGCATCAGCGCCGACGATATCCGCAAAATCGCCAGGGAGTTCTCTACGGCCAAATCCCCCATCGTCATCCCCGGCTGGTCCGGCGCCCGTTATGGCAACATCCAGATGTTGCGCAGGGTGCAGGCCATGATCCAGACTCTGAAAGGTAGGTTGGATGTGCCCGGTGGCTGGATCTTCGGCGGTGATTATCGCGAACAGGTGCGCAACATGTGGGCGCAAAAGGACAATCCCAAGGCCCCGCCCCTGGCGACCCTTGCAGGCATGCCTTTCGTCTACTGGGCCGCCAATGCGGCGGCCAATCCGGGCACTCATGACCACGGTTATCCGGCCTGGGCGGCAGTGCACCGCGACCAGACCCCCAAGGATTCCCCGGACTGGGCGGCCTTCCCCTTCACTACGGAGGTAGGGTTGAATTCCGCCATCAGGGGCAAGCTCACCTGGAAGGGTGCGCCCTATCTGTGCAAGGCGATACTCCTGAACGGTACCAATCCCATGCGCGATGCGCCGGAAGGCTTCTGGCAGGAGGCGTTCACCCACCCCAATATGGAACTGGTGGTGGTCATGGACGTCATGCCCGCGGATACCGTCGCCTATGCCGACGTGGTGCTGCCGGAACTTACCTATCTGGAACGGGACGAACCCGCCATCTACGGCAACGGCGTCAACCCTGACAACATGCTCATCACCCGCTATCAGGCTGTTCCGCCAGCCTATGACAACGTCATCCTGACCGACGCTTTCCTGAAATTGACGGAAGTCCTGACCGGCAGTTCCGAGCCCTATTACCAGTCCGTGCAGGATTTGATGGGTATTCCCGCGGCGCGGCTCAAGACCCTTACCGAGGAAAAGCGCGCCAAGGGCATCCAGAATCCCTTCACCATGGCCCTCCGCCAGATGGATTTTGAAGCCAAGGCCAAAGGCCTCGGCATCACTCCGCAAAAACTCGACGCAGATCTGCGAAAGAATGGGGTCTATCCGGTGGCCAAGGCGGATGAACTCATCGCCAACTACGGGATGCCGCGCAAGATGGCCTTGCCTACGCCCAGCGGGCGCGCCGAGTTCTACAGCAACCTCTACGGGCAATTGCGCGAGCAGTTTGGCCTCTGGGATAACCCTTATTTTTCGGTACTGGCCACCCACATTCCCGCCGACTGTCGGCCGGGCAGCAAGGCGCCCATGGCCGATGACGAGTTCTATTTTACCTTCGGCATGGTGCCCGTGGTTTCCCATTGTTCGCCCAACAACGATTTCCAACCCCTGGTGAGCATCAGCAAGTTCCGCGGCGAGATTTATACGGGTCTCTGGGTGCATAGTCAGCGTGCCGGCAAGCTCGGACTGAAGGAAGGCGACAAGGTATGGGTGACCAACCAGCTCACGCAGCAGAAGGCCGAGGCATCGGTTCATGTCACCCGCCTCGTCCGGGAAGATACCGTCTTTCTCTACAGTGGCTATGGTGACCAGAATCCGGCCCTCACCCATGGCTATCGCATGGGCACGGCCCTGAACAAAATCACGCCCGACTTCGTCGAACCGGTGAGCGGCGGTTTCCGCTCCCAGGAATTCACCGTGCGCCTCGAACGCGCCTGAGGAATCTGTCATGACCAAATATGCCATGCTCATCAATCTGGATACCTGCGTCGGCTGCAATGCCTGTATGGCCGCTTGCGCCATGGAAAACCAGACGCCCGTGTGGAATCCGGAAAAATACCGCACCTATGTGTACGACGAAGAAATTGAAATCGGGGATAAGTTCCTCCGCCAGTTTTTTCCCAAGCTCTGTAACCATTGCGACAACCCGCCCTGTGTGAGCGTCTGCCCGACAGGCGCCACCTGGAAGGAGGCCAACGGCATCGTCCGCGTCAACCCCGACATCTGCATGGGTTGCCAGGCCTGTGCCATGGCCTGTCCTTACGATGCCCGCTACCCTGCGGACAGCAACGATATCGACAAGGGGCTAGGCTATTACGGCAAGGATTTTCTCAAGCGTACCGTGCCCAGCATCGACAAATGCGACTTCTGCTACGACCGCCTGCAGCAAGGTCTGGAGCCCGCCTGCGTGGAAACCTGCGTAGCCCACTCCCGTATTTTCGGTGACCTGGACAACCCCAACGATCTCATCACCAAGGTGGTCGCCACCGGCAAGGCTCAGGGTTTGCTCACCGAACTGGGCACCGGCCCCAATGTTTACTACATCCACAAGCTTCCGGAGGATCTCGTATGAACTCGGTCCATTTTGCCACCAGTCTCATCGTTCAGAACCGCTGGGCGACGCTGGTCGCGGCCTATCTTTTCCTCGGCGGTCTGGGTGCAGCCCTCATTGCCCTGAGTCTCTTCAGTCATCTCCATTTCCGCGCCAACCGGGCCGTCACCCTCTGGGGTACCCTGGCGGGAGAGGCTTTTCTGGGCGTTGGCTCCGCCCTGCTGCTGATCGATCTGCTTCACCCCCTCAATGTCTGGGAAATCCTGATGCCCTGGAATCCCATCTTCCTGCCCTGGTCCTGGATCGCCTGGGGTACCCAGTTCATCGTCTGGGCGATGGTTTTCGGCCTGCTCTACATCTGGCCGCTGATGATCGATGAATCATGGTTCCGCCGCCTGCCGCTGATGGGACGCTGGCTGAATTTCTGGTTCGAACTGCCGCTGATCAAACTGGTGGGCGTCTGGGCGCAGAAACTGCGCACCCCCATTGCCTGGCTGGCCATCCTCTGCGGAGTAGGCACCGCCGTGTATACAGGGCTGCTGCTGCGCTCCTTCCCGGCGGCAACCCTCTGGGCCAATGACCTGGTGCCGCCTTTGTTCACCGTTTCCGCTTTCTCTACGGCACTCGCCTTTCAATTGCTGGTACTGTACGGCGTACTGCATCAGCATGACGCCCTGGCCCGCTGGTACGAGCGTCTGGACATGCTCCTCATCGCAGTGGAAATCGTGCTGATTTTCAGCATCATGCTGGTCATTTTGCCGGCCAATCTCAGCGGTCAGGCCACACTGCACATCCTTCTGCATAGTTGGGGCTGGATTATAGGCTTCTTGATTATCGGTCTGATTCTGCCCTTCCTGCTGGAGATCAAAGGTACGTTCAAGGGTTGGAAGGGCAGCGCTCCGGTGATCCTCACTGCCTGTATGGTGCTGCTGGGCGGCTTCCTGCTCCGCCATTACTTTCTCGCCAGCGGAGTGTACGTCTTCCCTTGGGCCAATGCCGGCCACGACGGCGTCCTCGGTGCGGGTATCTATCATGTCCTCACCAGCCACTGAAGCGGGTGTGCATGCGGAGACCTGGCGCTTTATCGCCATGGCCTTGGCCGAGCCCGCCGCCGACTCCATGGAGTTGATCAGCGAACAACCCTATCAGCCGGAGTGGTTGGCCCCAGCCTTGGGGGAATTGGCCACAGTGGCCCTGGATGCCTGGCAGGGTGAGCATACCCGGCTGTTCACCTTCCCCGCCGTCTGCCCGCCCTTCGCCTCCCCTTTCCTGGAGGACGGCATGCTGGACGGTCACCGCGCCGGCGAACTGGAACGTTTTTATGGACAGTTTGAGCTCGCCATTCAGGGGCTGCCTGCAGATTACCTGGGCACCATGGCGGAGTTTATCGGCTTTTTTCTGGAGAAGGACGATACGTCCGCGGCGGCCGATTTTTATCGGGAATACTTGGCGGACTGGCTGGATCGTTTCTGCGACTGCCTGGAAGGGCATGCCGAGTTCACGTTTTATCGGGAGCTGGCTGGCGAAATCCGCCGTCAGGCTAAAGGATTGCGCCCATGAACTGGCAACTCATGGCGGATCACGACAATCTGGCGCAGATCCTGGAGGAGGTGTTTGCCGGCTGGCATCAACGGTGCTTTGCAAACAGCCCCAATGTCCATCCGGGACTCTCTGTCGAGATACGGGATTTGCAAAAAGTGCAGGACTGGTATCTGGCCTATCTTCTGACACCCATCGCCCTCTATCGCCTGGCGATCCCCCTCAAAACCCCCGATATTCCCCTGCCTGAAGGCTGGTCTGCCGCCGCACGGGTGGATCAGCCCTGTACCGGCCTTGGTCCCGCCCTGACTCTGAAGATTCCCGGCGTGCTCGGGCAGGGCCACATCCAATACCTGCCGGAGATCGGGCATTTTCTCTGGCAACCGCTGGTCCAGAACCTGCGCCGCTATCCTGACGCCGCCGCCGTGTTTGCGGCCTGGGAGGGCGTAATCGACCACCGCCGCAAAACTCGCGCCAGCATGCAGGAACAACAGCGGTGTGACCGCCGCGATTTTCTGCGTAGGCTGATGCCGGCGCCCAGGGAGCCATGAGCAATCGCCGTGAACCGCTGGCCGATACGGAGGCCCACCTATTGTCGGAAATTCTCCAGAGAAACGCGTCCACTGCTTGCCGGGATCGGTAAGGGACATCGTTCCGCCAGGACTTTCTGCCCAGCCGTGGCCTTGCAGTAGAGATCATACGCAGTGATGGGAAGTCGGTATTGTTGTATCGCAGCACAGCGACTCTGCCATTGCGCGTCCTTGTTACAGGAAACATTGAATCCCAAAAGATCGGCCCAGGTCCAGGCTCGTACTGCCGACAGATAGCGTTGCAACGCCGCAGAATCTCTCACGAAGAGCGCAATCCGTCCGGATTTGAGGCTGTGATCCTTCTCATTCATGTCGTTGTGGATTTCGGGCAAATCATCCACTACCCCCACCAGTTGTACCTGGCCCCGGCCATCGGTGATGGCGATGGAACGCACGCTACCGTTGCCCTGCTGAAACCCCCAGAAAAAGGTGCTACCGTCGGCAAATTTGACGTGCGCTGGGGGGTACTGTTCAAAGGCACCCAGAATACGATCCGTCAGATTGATGTACTGCGTATTTTTTGCGCCATTCGTTTCGCCTATGGGCTTAACATAGGCATTACCGACAAATCGGGCAATCTCCGCGTCGGGAAGGTCGACCTGGAGTCGCGCATTGAGCGCAATGAGTTCCTGGTGGCGCGCCTTCATCACCCGCATGATGCACACGGTATCGTTGCCGCAGGCATCGCGCTGCTGGAGATACTCCCGCTGGCTTTGGATGATGCGTTCCTGTTCCGGGCTGCTGGGCGGGGTATTGCGCAAGGCGCGCCCAAAAAGCCCGGCATTATACATGTCTTCTTGCAGGAATGGCGCCTGGGCGTCACCCTGGATATGGCAGATTACTGCCTTAGAGCTACCGGTTGATTTCGAACATTGTACAGATGACGTAGGCGGAATATCCCCTGCGACAGCAGGGATAGCCAATGTCAAGGCGGCGATTGCCACTAAAATCTGCTTCTGCCAAGAATACGTCATGACCACATGCTCCTTTCCGGGTATCGAGAAAATAGGTAACGTCTTTCAAACAAGGCGGTACGTTTGGGATCGTTCGATGGGCAGGGGTTTCCCTTATCGGGCAATCGCTTTTCATCTACCGCTCTTTGCAGGAGCTTTCCCTCCCGTGCCCTGCGTTCTTTGTACATGGCACGATGATCCGGAATATCGAAATTTTGAAGTTTTGTTGCCAACGTCTGCCATTCTCCACTGTAGTATGAGGACCATGTGATATTCCTGGTGCTGTCCTGTTTGGTCTTCTTCTCCTTCTTGGCCATGGCATCACTGCTTCCATAGTTGTAAGAAAAGTCCAGAAGAACGGTTTGCGCCTCGGCAGGAAGTTGTTGGAATGTAGTGCCGATCTCGTTTTTCCTGTTGAACTGCCCCTCTACCTGCCTTACGAACCGGAATTCCACGGCCTGGGTGAGAAAGTCCGCCTCCTCCTTGGAAAGAGAGGGAGAATCTCTTTTGACTTTCTCTACTGCCGCCCAGCCTGTTAGTTTTTTATTCATATATGGAGAAAGATTCAGAATAATTTCTTCATAGTCAATATTTCCAGAATTACCATTCGATTTTATATATATCTGAAAATCTTGCCGGAGCTTTTGTGGTGTCTGCCGAGCAAGATCAACGCCTTTCCCTATGGTTACTCCGCTATTTGCATCTGGACTATTATAGTGCCTCGTCTTGTCGATATGCCCAGCATTGTTGCTGTCCTCTCTATGGTATCCCGGAACATATCCTTCCACCCATACGCCTCCTTCGCTTACCGAGAGAAACGACCAGTCCACCTTGTAAGCCGAGGTGCAGTCAGACGCAGTTCCCTGCGGCTGCCTCGGCTGAGGAGCCGATTGTGGCACAGGCTTCGGCACCGGAGCCGGATTTTGGTAAATTGGGCTGTCGTCTCGCGGATAACAGACATGACTCTGCAGAAGCGCGAGGCGTTTTTCATAGGCGGCTCTGATGCAGGCAGCGTCGGTGCCACAGGCATTTCTCTTCCGAAGCCATTCCTTTTGGCCGGTTCGCGTGTCGGCGACCAGATGGGTGTAGTGCCCGGTGTCGGAGAAGACCTTGATGAATTTATGGTAAACAATCGTCAGGTCACGGTCCAAAAAGAGGAGCTTCTTGTCTCCGCAAATGGTCCGTTCGGCAGACGTTGACGCCCGGCTGCAATCCATGGCGTCGGCGTCGCCGGCGCCAGCCAACAGGGCACCCACGGCCAGCGTCAGGACGTTTACGGGAGAGACGACTGGAGGTCGGCGGCGCAGCATTTCGGCTCCTGAGACTGGTCGGCGATGTTCCATTTGGGCGCGGGCCGGAACAGAGCCGCGCCACCCGGAACATACCAAGCAGAGCCAGCAACGGGGCGGGCGCGGCGACGGCGAATTCGACAGCACTGGCCCTCTTTGGGCAGGCCGACGTTGATAGTCAGAATGCATAGCTCCCTTTCCGGCCCTGTCTGGGCTCTTTTACGAACGGCGGAGGTTCCGCCGGGAAACCATGTGCGCAGAACTCTGAAAGAGAAGCAGCGACAGGTCACTGCCGCATATTATAATCACTTTGAAAACAAAAAGTTATATGTTCACGAATCACACATCACAAGCATTAAGAGACTGTTTTATTTTTCATAATTTTCATATCGCGTTACATAATAAAATACCGTCAATGGCGCTAGCATCCCATACCTGGCGGACAAGTTCAGCGCTTTTTTGCTACCAGAATGCTGCAAGGCAACCCTCGCATCAGCGCCCTGGCGACCGATCCCTGCAGCCAGTGTCCCAAGGAAAAATGCGAAATATGCCCGATGATCAGCAGGTCGGCACCCGTTTGCAGTGCGTAACGGGCGATCTCGCGACGTACCAATCCCGCGTGTTGTAAGCGGTCCACCATGGCCACCACAGTCGGCCCCTCCACCATTAGTGAGCTATTTGCAAGCGATGCCCGCCACCCAGAAGTTGCTGCCGGGCGCGGTCGATATGCTCCCACCTGCGGTCCCAACTTGACAGAATCGCGAGGCTCCGCCATGGTGGCCTGAATTTGCGAGGGCACCTATGCTGCATTTTCCGGATATCAACACCGTCGGCTTCCAGCTCGGCCCCATCACCATCCACTGGTACGGCCTGCTGGAGATCATCAGCTTTGTTATCGCCACCGTCTGGCTCATCCGGCGCGGCCGCATGGCGCACTGGAACTGGCGCAAAGAGCAAGTCGTCGACCTGGAATTCTATGTGGCCGTCGGCGCCATTCTGGGCGGACGGGTGGGTTACGTGCTCTGGTACAACCTCCCCTATTATCTTGCCAATCCGGTAAAGATGCTGGCCATATGGGATGGCGGCATGTCTTTCCACGGCGGCCTGCTGGGCGTCGTCATCGCCTGCTGGGTATTTGCGCGACTCCATGAGCAACATGCCTTTCTGCCCACTCTGGACTTTATCGCGCCGGCCGTGCCCATTGGGTTGGGTCTGGGACGTCTCGCCAACTTTATCAATGATCAGCTTTTTGGCCGCGTCAGTCACCTGCCCTGGGCCATGGTCTTCCCCTCTGGTGGTCCGCAACCCCGGCAGCCCTCGCAACTTTACGAGTTTCTACTGGAGGGCGTTCTACTCCTTCTGATTCTCGCCATCTACAGTCGCAAAGTCCGTCCTGCCGGCGCAGTTGGCGGGATGTTCGTTTTCCTTTATGGCGTCTTCCGGTTTGCCGTGGAATATGCGCGGCAGCCGGATATCCAACTGGGCTTTGTCCTCGGTCCTTATACCATGGGTCAGATACTGTCCGTACCCATGATCATCCTCGGCCCGGTGGTGATATGGTGGGCCTATAAGGGCGGCTTTTCCGAATCCCCCGAAAGCATGCCGGCAGTCGACAAATAGCCGCCGCAACCCCCACCCGTATGACACCCATGGCTGAGCTCAATCCGCCACAGCAGGAAGCCGTAACACACATCCACGGTCCACTGCTGGTGCTCGCCGGGGCCGGATCGGGCAAGACTCGGGTCATCACCCGGAAAATCGTCCATCTCATCCGGGAGCAACAGGTCGCACCCAGGCATATCTGCGCCGTGACCTTCACCAACAAGGCCGCCCGTGAAATGAAGAGCCGCGTCGGGGAGGCCTTGCAGGGGCATAACAGCCGCGGTTTGATGGTCTCCACCTTTCATCATCTGGGCCTGCAGATCCTGCGTAAAGACATCGAGCGCCTGGGTTATCGCGGCAACTTCAGCGTCATTGACCCCGGCGACAGCCTGGGGATGGTGCGCAATCTGCTCCGCGAGGCCAATGGCCCCAGCGATCTCGCCGAAGCCATCCAGTCCCGCATCTCCCGCTTCAAGAATGACGGGGTCTTTCCCGAGGAGGCGCGTGCCGACGATCGTCTTGGCCAGGAGGCTGCCCATATCTATACGACCTATCAGCGTTCCCTCAGCGCCTGCAACGCCGTGGATCTGGATGACCTCATCCTCTTGCCCACCCGTCTGCTACAGGACGATGCGGAGGCCCGTTACGCCTGGCAGGACCGTATCCGCTACCTGCTGGTGGATGAATATCAGGACAGCAACGGCGCACAGTACCGGCTGATAAAAAGCCTGCTGGGCACCCGCCACAACCTGACCGCAGTGGGCGACGACGACCAGAGCATCTACTCCTGGCGGGGTGCGGCTGCCGGCAACCTGGATCGGCTGGCGCAAGATTTCCCCAACCTCAAGGTGGTCAAACTGGAGCAGAACTATCGTTCCACCGGCCGCATTCTCCAGGCCGCCAATACGGTCATCGCGCAAAATCCCCACTTCTTTGAAAAACGCCTGTGGAGCACCCTGGGCGATGGCCACAGCATCCGCGCCCTGCGCTGCGCCAACGAGGCTGACGAGGCGGAGCAAGTGGTCAATGCCATTCTCCGCGACCGCTTTCAGCGGCAGGGTGAATACCGCGATTACGCCATACTGTACCGCAGCAACCATCAGGCCCGCCCCTTTGAAACGGCCCTGCGCAACGCCCGAATTCCATACCAGATATCCGGCGGGCTCTCTTTCTTTGAACGTAGTGAAATCAAGGATTTTCTGTCCTATCTGCGGCTATTGGTCAATCCCGACGATGATCCCGCCTTCCTGCGGGCGGTCAACACGCCACGCCGGGGCATCGGCAGCAGCACCCTGGAACGCCTGGGTGCCTTCGCCAAGGAGCGTAATCTCTCGCTCTTCGCCGCACTTTGGGACGATGCGCTGGACGTTCCCGACAAGGCGCGCATCGCCCTCCACGGCTTTGCCGACTGGGTGAATCTCAAAACGGACGAAATCGGCAAGACCGAACTCATTCCCGCCCTACAGAGTTTGCCGGAAGAAATCGGCTACCTGCAATATCTGCAGAATGAGGGAGATGAAAAAGATACCGCGCGCCGCTGGGAGAATATTCAGGAGCTTTTGAACTGGATGCAGCGCCTGCAGGAACAGGATGAAGGCCCGCAAACCCTTGCGGAGATCCTCAACCGCCTGATGCTCTTCAATGTGCTGGAGCGTGAGGAGGATGACGATCGCGATGTGCTGCGCCTGTCCACCCTGCACGCGGCCAAGGGCCTGGAGTTCCCGCAGGTGTTTCTGGTCGGCGCGGAGGAGGAACTGCTGCCCCACCGCAACAGCGAAACCCCGGAGCAGATTCAGGAAGAACGCCGCCTCTTTTACGTGGGCATGACTCGCGCCCGCTTCCGCCTAACCCTGAGCCTTTGCCGTAAACGCCGCCGCTACGGCCAGGATGTCCATCCAGAACCCTCCCGCTTCCTCCAGGAAATCCCCAAAGAACATCTGGACTGGCAGGGCGACCAGAACCCAGAAGAAGAAATGGACCCCACCGCCGCTTTCGCCCGTCTGCGGGAGATGCTCGGCAAAACCTGACCAGCGGGTTCGCCGCGCATAAAAGCAAAGAGGCGATCCACACCACCGGATCGCCTCTTCTACGCCGCAGTCCACACGGACTGCAGAAATACGTCCTCTTTACTGGGCGGCGTTACCCATCGCCTTGACACGAGCCGAGAGCCGGCTCTTGGTACGGGCCGCCATGTTGCGATGCGCCACACCCTTGCCAACCGTCTTGTCGATGACCGACTCCGCGGCGCGCAATGCGCTGCGTGCCTGCTCTTGATCCCCGACATGTACGGCCTTCAGCACACCCTTCACATAGGTGCGCAAGCGCGAGCGCAGGCTGGCATTATGCAGGCGCCGCTTTTCATTTTGTAATACGCGCTTGCGCGCCTGAGCTGTATTGGCCAACTTTTACTCTCCATATCTACCATCCCGCGTCTGCGGGAAATTAAGTCGCGTATTCTGGCGCCAACGCCCAACCCTGTCAATATGAATGGATTGCAAAAAAACCACCCGGCACTACGAAAATGGGGCGCATGGCCTACTGTACTTCAGTCATCACATGTACATGCTCTGGTGCCACTTGCACCCAAAGCGCGGCGCCTGGCGCCAGAGACCTGCCTTCGCACTGTAGGCGTGGCAACAGCATATCCAAAGAACAAGCCCCTTCCATTCTGACGCGCAAGGCAACACCCTCCTCCCGGAGGCTCACGACCTTCAATTTCAGGGCATTCGGCGCTGGGACGCCCAAAACGTCGCCCGGCACAATATCCTCGGAACGAATGGCCACCGTCACCGGCATACCCGGATGCATGCCGTACTGAAAACCGGTTCGCAGACGCCAGCCAGATCCTGCCACCACCATTCCGGCTTCCGCTGTCTCCTCAATGCGCCCCACCAGGAAATTACGAAACCCCAGCAAACGCGCCGCTCCCATAGTGGCGGGTCGGGCAAACACCGCACGGGGAGGGCCTTCCTGCACAATATGCCCATCCAGCAATACCGCCATGTGATCTGCGAGCATCGCCAGGTGCGGATCGTGGCTCACCACCAGCACCGGCACTCCAAAGTCGTGGACCTCACGGATGAGTTCGTCCAGAATCTCGTCGCGGGTGGCTATGTCCAGCGCCGAGGTAGGCTCGTCCAGCAGCAGCAGCTCCGGACGCCGAGCCAGAGCGCGGGCGAGCGCTACCCGCTGACGTTGCCCGCCGGAGAGGGCCGCAGGATAACGCTCCGCCAGGTCGGCAAGCCCCACGCGCGCAAGCAAATCCATGGCCTGCGCGCGGCGGCCTGCACCCCTTGGCAGCGGAAAGGCGACGTTTTCCCAGGCCCGCAGATGCGGGAAAAGCGCATAACCCTGGGGCAAATAGCCAATGGGGCGCCGCTCGGCAGCAAGGCCACCGAAAGGATGCCCGCGCGCCGGAATCAAACCGGCGATGGCCTTGAGCAGCATCGTCTTGCCCTCTCCGGATAGACCGAGCAGGACGGTGAAATCCCGCACCTGCATCTGGATATCCAGGGTGACCGGCTTTTCCAGCTGATAACGAATTTCAATGGGCTTTAGCGCGGCATCATCAGAACATTCCCTGTCGGCGCGAGCGCAACCCCAGCCACAAAGGTAAAGGCACAGCGACCAAAAAGAATACCCAGAGCAGAGGGTAAACCGTACTCAGCCCCATATCCTCCAGATTGACCCAAAGTTTGACTGGAATGCCCTGCGGGAAATACGCCACGATAAGCACGATGCCGAACTCGCCCATGGCACGCACCCAGGCCAGAGCCACCCCGGCCGTCAGTCCCAGACGCGCCAGCGGCAGCGTCACCCGCCAGAAGGTCTGCCAGCGGTTGCGGCCCAGGGTGCGACTGATCTGCTCCAGTTCTTCCGGAACCCCCTCAAAAGCAGCACGGGCGGCGAGCACATAATAGGGCATGGCCCCGTAGACCTGCGCCAGCACAAACGCCGGGGCGGTATTGGTCAGGTAGAGCCCCGCCTGACTGAGCAGGCCGCCCACTGGTGAGTAAGGCCCGTAAAAGGAACTCAGCAAAATGCCCATGGCCAGGGGTGGGGTCAGCAGCGGCAACAGCAGCAGCGCATCCACCAGCCACTTGCCGCGGTAATGATAATGCGCCAACCACCATGCGAGCGGTGTTCCTGCCAGCACCACCAGCACCAGAGCCAGGGCACTGTAAAACAGGGAAACCCGGATGGCGACGAGGTCGCCGGGCGCAAAATGAAAATCGTGCCAGTCCGTGGCGAAAACCAGCGCCGCAAAAGGCGCCAGCAGAAACGTCAGAACGATGGCAGCCGTCGCCGTCGCTATCCAGCGCGCCGACGGCTGGCGTCCTGCGCCAATCCCTACAGCCGCCCCATGGCTCAAATGAACCTTCCTGATACGCCATGCGCCCTTTGCCCGCCATCCGGGATACTCGCAGGCAGCACGACACGATAAGGCATCCACATCGGCAGATCCGGCATATTCAGGTGGTCCGTTATTGTTTGTCAGATACTTCCGTGATCATCTTATATCGACGCCCCCGGAGCGGGTCAAGGGCACGGAGAAATCTTCCATACAAAAGCCCCACCTTGCGTTTTTATGCTATGCTTACATAGTAGGGATACATGCAAAGCGGCGCGAGAACGCGCAGCATTCTGAACGGAAAATTAAAATATTGAGCGAACCGACCATGCACTGGACCATTCTCATCAAATCTCATCCGGACGCCAGCGGCAATCCCATTCTCCAGGGTCTGCGCATGGCCGCGGCCGCCCTCGCCGATGGCATCCTGGTCAGCCTGTTTCTTTCCGAAGAAGCGGCATCTCTGGCGCTACATCTGGAAAATCCGGGAGATCGGCAAAAGGTTCACCACGATCTCATCGCGGAGATTCAGGAACTGGGCGCCGAAATTTATGTAATTGGTCTCGACTGGCTGCATGCAGTCGGAAGCCTGACCTTGATTCCCGGCGTCAAAGTAGCGAGCATGAAAACTTTGGTTCGCCAGATGAAGCTTTCTGATCAGGTTATCGCGCTCTGATTTATGACTACCACGTACGCTATGGGCGACCTGCAGGGTTGCTATGCCCCCTTTGCTGCTCTGCTGGAACAGGTAGCCTTCACACCGCAGACAGACCGGCTCTGGCTGGCTGGCGATCTCGTCAACCGGGGACCGGACAGCCACGCTGTCATCAACCGGCTTTACGCCTGGCACGACCGGGTGCAGATCGTCCTCGGCAACCACGATTTATACGCCCTCGCCCGCTGGGCGGGCATCACTGCGGCAAAAAAGAACGACACCCTCGGCCCCCTGCTGGCCGATCCTCACACAGACGACTGGATGGAGTGGCTGCGCACCCGTTCGTTACTGCATAGCGATCCGCAACTCGGCTGGAGCATGGTCCACGCGGCTATCCATCCCGACTGGGATATGGCCAGCGCGCGAGGGCATGCTGACGCTGTCGAGGATGCACTGCGCGATCGTCACTGGCGGCGTTTCATGAAATCTCTCTGGGAGGCCCCGGCGCCCAACCGCTGGGAGGATTGTCGCAACGAGGAAGAGGCACAACGCTTCCGGGTCGCCGTATTCACCCGCGCCCGCTACGTGACTGCCAAGGGTGTTTTCAACTGGTCCAGCACTGCGCCCAAAGACACCGCCCGCGAATTTGCACCTTGGCACGAGCGTTTTTTTGAAAAACAGACGTCTGAGTCCATCATCTGCGGCCACTGGGCCACCCAGGGTCTGCTGGTGCAACCACGTTTGCTGGCGCTGGACAGCGGTTGTGTCTGGGGTCGCCAACTGACAGCGGCACGGATCGATCTGGACGAACCCCTTATTTACCAAACCCCATGCCCCATATTTGCACGACCGGACAGCGGGTAAAGGGCTGACCACCAGATTTTTGGTCCATCCCGTTTTGCGGTTAACCTGAGGCACCATGCCGATCCTCCCTACCCAGCAGCCAGTGGAAATCCTCCGCCACACCTTCGGTTATGACGCCTTCCGGGTGCCACAGGAGGAGGTAATCCAGACCCTCATGGCGGCCCGAGATGCGCTGGTACTCATGCCTACGGGGGGCGGAAAATCCCTGTGCTATCAGATTCCCGCCATCGCCATGGCGGGGACGGGCGTAGTCATTTCGCCACTGATCGCACTCATGGAAGATCAGGTCAACGCCCTGCGTCAGGCGGGTGTCGCTGCCGCTGCCCTGAACTCCAGTGCCAGCCCCGCAGAAACACGCGCTACCGAGGAGGCGTTGCTACAGGGCAGCCTTGATCTGCTCTACATCGCTCCAGAACGCTTGCTGCAGGAACGCACCCTCAACCTGCTGCAAAGGGCCACGGTCAACCTCTTCGCTATTGACGAAGCCCATTGCGTGTCGCAGTGGGGTCACGACTTCCGCCCGGAATACCTGCAATTACGAGTGTTGCATGAGCGCTTCCCTCAGGTGCCGCGCATCGACCTCACTGCCACCGCCGACTCAAAAACCCGCGCGGAAATCACCGAACGGTTGGCGCTACAAGAAGCAGCCGCCTTTATCCGCTCCTTTGACCGACCCAACATCCGTTACCATATCAACAGCGGTAGTCAGGGTGCGCGCAACGCCTTGCTGCGATTCATCCGCGACCGCCACGCCGGAGATGCCGGCATCGTATACTGCCTGTCCCGCAAGCGCGTGGAGGAAGTTGCCGAGTGGCTGCAGGGCGAAGGGCTGGATGCTCTGCCCTATCATGCCGGTTTGGGTATCGATGAGCGGCGTCGTAACCAGCAACGATTTCAGCAGGATGAGGGTGTGATCATTGTCGCCACCATAGCCTTCGGTATGGGCATCGACAAACCTAATGTCCGCTTTGTAGCGCACCTGAATCTGCCCAAGAGCATCGAGGCCTACTATCAGGAAACCGGACGCGCCGGGCGCGACGGTCTGCCTGCAGAAGCCTGGATGCATTACGGTCTTCAGGATGTCGTGCAGTTACGGCAGATGATCCAGCAATCCGAAGCCGACCTGCCGCGCAAACAGATGGAAGGACACAAGCTGGATGCCATGCTCGCGCTTTGCGAAACCACGGAATGTCGCCGTCAGACCCTGCTCGGCTACTTTGGCGAAAGCCTCTCCTCCCCCTGCGGCAATTGCGACAATTGCCTGCAGCCGCCGGCCACCTGGGATGCCACGGTGGCCGCACAGAAAGCCCTGTCTGCCATCCATCGCACCGGTCAGCGCTTTGGGGTGCAGTATCTGGTAGACGTGCTGCTGGCTCGGGAAGATCCACGCATTCAGCAACGGGGCCATGACCGGCTCAGCGTGTACGGTATTGGCAAAGAACTGTCTGCTAACGCGTGGCGCGCCCTGTTTCGCCACCTCTTGCTGCGCGGACTCGTGGAAGTGGATCATGACGGCCACGGCGGCATGCGCCTCAGCCCGTCCAGTCGCCCGCTCCTGCGCAGCGAAGAAAAGCTGACCCTGCGCCAGCATGAAAGCCCGGTCCCCAGGCAACGCGAACAACGCCCGGAGATTGCACCCCGCGACACCGCACTCTGGGAAGCCCTGCGCCAGCACCGCCGTGAACTGGCGCAGGCCCAGGGCGTGCCGCCCTATGTCATTTTTCACGACGCCACCCTCATGGAAATGCTCCAGCGACGCCCGCGTGACCTGGAAGCACTGGCTGCGCTCCCCGGCATCGGCGAGCGCAAACTGGCGGCTTACGGCACATCTTTTCTGAAGATACTGCATCGCGATCTGCCTTCCTGAGATCCTTGCGCAGATACGACGCGGAGATGACGGCTTGCCCTGCGCCGCAGCAGGCTGCATCATGAGGACATGACTCAGGATAGACCCATGAACCCGCAGAGCTTCGCCGTCACCGTCGAAAGCACCCTCGATGACCTGCAGAACCGAATAGAGGTCGCTGCTCCGGAAGTGGAGTGTGACCTCGTGGACAGCGTGCTCACCCTGCTCCTGCCCGACGACATTCAGATCATCATCAACCGTCAGGAGGCGGTGCAACAGATTTGGCTGGCGTGCAGCGATGGTCCGGCACGTTTTTCGCGGCAGGGCGACGCGTGGCAGGATAGCCGGACGGGGGAATCCCTGAAACAGGCCGTCGGCCGCCTGCTGAGCCTGCATCTCGGCCACCCCGTATCACTAGGTTGAGCACATGGCCTACTGGCTGATGAAGACCGAGCCCGATGCCTTTTCCCTGCAGGACTTGCAGCGACGCGGGCAGGAACCCTGGGACGGCATCCGCAATTATCAGGCCCGAAATTTCCTGCGTTGCATGCAGACCGGCGACGAAGTCTTCATTTACCATTCACGTGTACCGGTCCCGGGTATTGTCGGCACTGCCGAAGTCGTCTGTGCCGCTTATCCGGACCCTACCCAGTTTGACCCGCAGAGCAAATATTACGACCCGGCCTCCCATCCCGACCGGCCGCGCTGGGATCTGGTGGAAGTGGCCTATCGCCGAACCTTTGCCCACGGCATCGCGCTGGACATTCTTCGCACCGTCCCGGAGTTTTCTGACAGCCCGCTGATTCGCAAGGGGAATCGCCTGTCGATCTTGCCTATTACCAGCAGCCAGTGGCAGTATATCCTGCAGCGTGCCGGATAAACCGGTGCAGGGTGTAAGAGCGAACCAAGCCGATGGCGTGACCATCTTCTCCGATTTACCATATCATTTTTCATTTGACGGCGTGAGCCGATCTCTCTCATCCCGGAGTCCAGCATGACCTATCAACAACTCATAGAATTCCTCGACCGGCATTTGGGATACCCCTTCCTGCCGGATATGGGGCCGGATGCGGCGCTGCGTGCCGCGCAGCAGGGCGGGCTTGACGACGCGCTGACCACGGAGGTGCTGACCGCCCTCTATCAGGGCAACCAGTGCAAAAGCGTCGATGACCCCGTGGATCGCGCGCACAGCTTTGACGGACTTGCCCACCTGCGCCTGCGCAGCCAGGCCGATGACACGGATCCCGCCGTATTCCGCAAGGTTCTCAAACTTTCCCAGGAACTCGACAACGCGTTTGACCAGGAACTGATTCGCCAGCGTGACGCTGCGCTCAGCTAAAACGATGCAATACCCCGGCAACGGCCGCAAAGAGCGCAATGGGCAGGAGCGTGGCGGCTAGGGGCGGTATTCCGCCGGAGACACTGATATATCCCGACATCTCCGTGAGGAAATGAAATCCCAGTCCCAGCACCAGCCCCGCCATGACCCGCGCCGCCAGACCCCCACCCCGCGGATTGCGCGTCACAAACGGTACTGCCAGCAAAATCATCACCAGACCCACCCACGGATAACTCACCCGACGCCAGAACGCGAGGGCAAAGCGGTTCATGTTCAACGCCCCGCTCTGCAACGCCTGGTAACTTTCCCACAGTGTGAGCAGGGTCATGGTGCGTGTCGGATGTGCAAAACTGCTCAGGGTGGCCGGGTGCAGGGCTACCGGCCAAGGCGTCTCCGTAACGGCCGTCATCTGTATCTGGTCGGGCGTGATCCTAAACAGCCGGACATCGTGGAGATACCAGTGCCCCCCTTTGAATACGGCTTCAGCGGCCGTCGTGATGGCATTGATGCCCACCATACCCTGGCGCACGTCGGCGATGTGCAGGTTCTGCAGAATCTTCCCGCCATCGCCCACTGTGCCCACCTGGATTATCTGTGTTCCATAGCGCAGCCATAATCCCCGCAGCCCCATATTGTGGAAACCCGCTCCCGGCTCACCGGTATTGGCCCACATCGCCTCGGCGGCCGGCGCCGTCACCGGTATGACCCATTCTCCCAGCGCAAACATCAGGCCGGCACCCAACAGTCCGACCAGCAACAACGGCTGCTCCAGGCGCCAGACCGACCACCCCGACATGCGCAGAGCAATCACCTCGGAATGTCCGCTCAGGATACTCATCCAGACCAGGGCACCAAGCAGTAACGCCAGCGGGATCACATCGTACGCCACGTCAGGCAACTGCAAAGCGGCATAGGACAGCAGACGGGTCATAGACCAGACGCCGTGCCCGGGCCCGGAGGATTTGGCGATGAGTTGGGCGATATAGACCAGCGTCAGCAGCATGGCCAGCACAAGGCTGCTATACAGCAGCATGCCGCGAAACAGCAAACGGTCGGCGCGTTTCATGACGCAGACCGCCCCGACCAGGCGGGTAACATGGGCAGATCGCGGCTGCGCCGGAAAAAGGCATAGGCAGCTACCGCCAGAATCAGCAAGAGCACCCACAATAGTCCGGGGAAAACTGGCATGCCGCCATTCATCATATGCTCTTTGACGTAAACGACGATATTATTGACGGCCAGCAGAAACAGTATGCCCACCAGCATGCCCGCGGCCCGTCCGCCACCGCGGGGCTCACTGTAGGCCAGGGGGATGGCCAGCAAAGCCAACAATGGCAACACCAGCGGCCAGAGCAGGCGCCACTCCAGCTCGGTGACGGCAAAGCGCATCCCGGTGCCGTGCAACTGCCGTACAAGCTGGGGCAAAGACGCGCTGCTCCAGTTGATGCCGCCAGGCTCGACGCCACCGGTGTCCTGGTTGTCCAGCAATACCCGATAGCGTGCGAAGGAAAGGACTTTGAACCCGTCTTTTCCCGGCTGCCCCAGGTAACGTTGGCCATCCACCAGCACCAGGGTCAGTGCACCATCCTGAGCGGGCTTGACCTCGCCGTAAGCCGCTGTCGCCATATCCAGTTGCCCGCCCTGGGCAACGGACAAAAATATCTCCTGGAAGCGGTGACTGTTTTTACCGACGGCTTGCCCCACGTAAATAACCCTGCCACCAGGTAAATTCGTGAAACTACCGGGCTGCAGCATGGCCTCTGCCGCAGCATTGGCGAGGCGTACCGATTCGGACTGCAACTCGCGCTGCGCACCGGGCGCCCAGGAAAGGGATAAAATCAGTTCCAGGCAAAAGACGCCCGCTGCAACCACCGCGACGGGCGGCAGAAGTCCCGACAGACCGGTGCCGGTACTACGGATGGCCACCATCTCGTTGGAACGATAGAGGTTGCTGAACACCAGATAGACCGCGAAAAAAAAGGCCAAGGGCAATACCATGACCAGCAGCGTCGGCAGCGCCAATCCCAGCAATCGCAGAATGATCGACAATGGCAACTGCCCGGAGGCGACCTGCCTCAGCAATTGGGTCAACTGACCGATGGCCAGAATGGCGAGCACCACCAAGCTGGTCAGCAGAAAGGAGATCGTGAGATTGCGCACGACCTGCATACGAATGCGGGTCAAGCGGATAACCCCTGGGGATTATACGCAAGACTTGATTCCCTGTGCCTCTGGGGCTTATTTTCTGTCTTTGACATCATCTCGAATTCCTCACCCACAAGATTATCAGGAGAACCGCCGTGGAGATAGCCGTACAGTGCCAGAACCCGACTACCGACAACAGCGACTGTGTGATCGTCGGAGTCTATGAAGGCGGCATATTGAGCCCTGCCGCGACGCTGGTGGATCTGGCCAGCGGCGGCGCGCTCCGGACCCTCCTCGACACCGGAGATTTTACCGGCGACTGTGGCGACACGCAGTTGCTCTATCAGGTACCCGGCATAGCTGCGGCGCGGGTACTGATTCTGGGCCTCGGCAGCCATGGCAAGGTCAAGGACAGTCAGTTCCGCAAAGCCGCGCTCGCGGCGGCCCGCGCTTTGCAGGGTGCCCGGGTCGCGCGCGCCAGTCTGCACTTGCTGGACACGCCGGTGATACGTCGTTCCGCGCCGGCTTGCGCCAAAATACTGGTCCAGGCCGTGGCGGACGCGGAGTATCACTTCGATCGGCACAAGAAACCTGCGGATGCCCCACAACGACCCATATCCGAACTGCAACTATCTATTTCCGAAAACGATACCGCAGCGCTCGCGGAGCTTCAGGGTGCCGTAGCAGAAGCCCATGCAACGGCCCGCGCCGTCGCATGGACCCGGGATATGGCCAACGAACCCGGAAATATCTGCACCCCCACATGGCTCGCTGAACAGGCGGAGGCCATGGCCGGGCGGCTGAGCATCAAAAGCACTATCCTCGGTCCGGACGCGATGGAGGCCCTGGGTATGCGCCTACTCCTCGGCGTGGCCCACGGATCCCGGCAACCGCCCCGTCTGATCATTCTCGAATACCGGGGCGGTGCCGAAGATCAGGCACCTATCGTCCTGGTCGGCAAGGGTATCACCTTTGATGCGGGCGGCATCTCTCTAAAACCCGCGGACAAGATGGATGAGATGAAGTATGACATGTGCGGCGGGGCATCGGCCCTGGCAGCGATTCAGGCAGCGGCAGAACTCCAACTTCCGCTGAACATCGTTACCGTGGTACCCGCTTCGGAAAACCTGCCCGACGGGCAGGCCACCAAACCCGGCGACGTCCACAAGAGCATGAACGGCCTGAGCGTGGAGGTCGTAAATACCGATGCCGAGGGACGGCTGATCCTTGCAGATACGCTGACCTATGTGGAGCGTTTCGAACCCGACGTGGTGATCGACATGGCCACCCTTACCGGCGCCTGCATCATCGCCCTGGGGCACCAGACGGCGGCGGTGATGGGCAATAATGAAGGGCTCGTCCATGATCTCATCGCTGCGGGCAGGGAAAGTATGGACCGGGTTTGGGAGTTACCCCTCTTCGAGGAATATCAGGAGCAGTTGAAGAGCCCGGTTGCGGATATTTCCAACGTCGGTGGCCGACCGGCGGGGACCATCACCGCCGCCTGTTTTCTCGCGCGCTTCACCGAAAACTATCGCTGGGCGCATCTCGACATTGCAGGGGTGGCGTGGAAGAGCGGCGAACACAAAGGTGCGACGGGCCGCCCGGTACCGTTGCTGGTGGAGTATCTGCTGCGGCGGGCCCGGCAGGTGGCCTGAGAGGACCGCCGCTTGCCTGTCGCCTCGTTTTATACCCTGCCGCCGACGCTGCTTACCGCTCACGAACAGCGGCGCGGCATGTGCCGGGTGATTGCCAAGGTGTGGCAGGTCATGGGAGAAGCAGATATCCTGTGTCCGGATACGGAGACCGGACAGGCCCTGGATGACCTGCTCTGGACCTTCCAGGCGGGAGCTTTCGTGCCCCATGTCCGGGGTGCAGGAGAACCGGTACGCATCCACGAGAACGGTGCATGGCCCTTGCAGGGCAAGGCGCTGGTGCTCTGCGGGCTGGTCGAATTGCCAGCGCCCCTCCCTCCCTGCGAGCGGCTCGTCGACTTCATTCCGGTCGCAGAGCAACTACGCGGCTTCGCCAGAGAACGATACAGACAATTAAAGAACGCGGGATTCACCATGCAGGTGCATCCCCTGGAAGCCTGACCGGAGACACGCCCATGGCAAGCATGACCACACGTAAGGAACCCGTCCTTGAAGAGCAGATGGACGTCGATGACGACGCCCCGCTGTTGCTCACCAACCTTGTACGTCCGGGGCTGCCGCCCCAGCTTTGGCGGCATGCGGACGACGAAGCGCCGGAAGCCATAAACCGTCCGGCGGCAGAGGCGGCGCCGGACCAACTCCCTCCGCACGGTTCCGGGCCGGTGGCGACGCCCGACAATCCCGCCGCCTTTTCCATGCGTTGGGAGGAGGCCGCGGCGGCGCGCAGCAGCGCAGCAGCGGCTTCTGGAGAATATGCACAGGCAGCCCCACACTGGCAGGATGACGCGGCTTCCCCGGAAACCCTGCTGAAGACCACGACAACCGATGCCCCGGAAACTGTCGGGTCAACCGCCGCGATGCCTTCCATGAACCTCGATTTTCTCAAAGACTTCGAAGAGTTGCTTTTCCGGGAGATCGAACGGCGAATCATCAACGAGATCGAAGAGCAAGTGACGCAGCATCTGCAAACCGTCTGGAAGGAGCGGATCAGCCTGACGATCATGCGTACTCTTGCGCTGGAGGGCATCCAGTTGCGTGAAAGCCTGGCCGAAGATATTCGCAAATCGCTTCCGGAAATACTGCAGCGCGTCCTGCACGAAGGCCTGGACCAGATCAACGCCTCCGAAATTGAGTAAGATACCCTACTATGACTGACACTCTGGATCGCCCCTTCGCCCCCGCCGAAATCGAAACCCAATGCTACGCACGCTGGGAAGTTCACGGCCTGTTCCAGCCGAAAGGCAGTGGCACCCCCTATTGCATCATGCTTCCGCCACCCAATGTCACCGGCACCCTGCATATGGGCCACGCCTTTCAGGATACCCTCATGGATATCCTCACCCGCGTCCACCGGATGCGCGGCGAGCGCACCCTCTGGCAGCCGGGTACCGACCATGCCGGTATCGCCACCCAGATGCTGGTGGAACGGCAACTGGTACAGGAAGGTGGCGATCGCCACCAGATGGGCCGCGGTGCCTTTCTGGAACGGGTCTGGCAGTGGCGTCAGGAATCCGGTGGCCATATCACCCGGCAGATGCGACGGCTGGGAGCATCCTGTGACTGGTCACGCGAGCGTTTTACGCTGGACAGCGGGCTCTCCCATGCGGTCACCGAAGTCTTCGTCCGCCTCCATGACGAAGGGCTGATCTACCGAGGCAAACGGCTGGTCAACTGGGACCCGGTCCTGCGTACCGCCGTTTCCGATCTGGAGGTCATCAGCGAAGCGGAGCAAGGCTCGCTCTGGCACATCCGTTATCCCCTCAGCGATGGCACCGGCGCCCTCGTGGTCGCCACCACCCGTCCGGAAACCCTGCTGGGCGACGTGGCGGTGGCGGTTCACCCCGACGATCCGCGCTACGCCGCCCTCGTCGGCAAGACCCTGCGCCTGCCGGTCATGAACCGTGAGATTCCCATCATCGCGGACGATTATGTCGATCCGGAATTCGGCTCCGGCTGCGTCAAAATCACCCCGGCCCACGATTTCAACGACTATCAGGTGGGGCAACGGCACAGCCTAGCCCTGCTCAACGTCTTTACCCCTGATGCCCGTATCCGGGACAGTATCGAGGTCTTCGGCAACGACGTCGTCGCCGGGGAGATTCCCGAGACACTGCGCGGACTGGACCGTTATGCCGCCCGCAAGCAGATTCTCGCCTTGCTGGCGGCGGAAAACCTGCTGGAACGCACCGACGAACACCAACTCATGGTGCCCCGTGGCGACCGCTCCCAGGCCGTCATCGAGCCCTACCTGACCGATCAATGGTATGTGCGGGTCGCCCCCCTGGCCGAACCCGCCATCCGCGCGGTGGAGGAGGGCCGCATCCGCTTCGTGCCCGAAAACTGGAGCAAAACCTACTTCGACTGGATGCAGCGCATCGAGGACTGGTGCATCTCCCGCCAGCTCTGGTGGGGGCACCAGATTCCCGCTTGGTACGGTCCCGACGGCAAAATCTTTGTCGCCCGTCGTGAAGAAGAAGCGCAGTCGGAAGCCGCGCGCCACTACGGCATGCCAGTGGCCCTGGAACGCGACCCGGATGTGCTCGATACCTGGTTCAGTTCAGCGCTATGGCCCTTCACCACCCTGGGATGGCCGGAAAAAACGCCGGATCTCGCCCAATTTTACCCCACCAGCGTACTGGTCACCGGCTTCGACATCATTTTCTTCTGGGTGGCGCGGATGATCATGATGGGCCTGCGCTTCATGGACGACGTGCCATTTCGTGAAGTCCATGTCCACGGTCTGGTGCGCGATGCCGAGGGCCAGAAGATGAGCAAGTCCAAGGGCAATGTCCTCGACCCCATCGACCTCATCGACGGCATCAGCCTGGAAGACCTCGTCGCCAAGCGCACCCGCGGCCTCATGCAGCCGCAGATGGCGGCCAGAATCGAAAAGGCCACCCGTAAGGAGTTTGCCGATGGCATTCCCGCCTTCGGCACCGACGCCCTGCGCTTCACCTTCGCGGCGCTGGCCACCCAGGGCCGGGACATCAAGTTTGATCTCAAACGGGTGGAGGGGAATCGCAATTTCTGCAACAAGCTTTGGAATGCCTCGCGTTTTGCCCTGATGCAGACACAAAATCCGGCCGATCTGGAAGGCGTACGGGAACTGCTGCCGCCGGAACGCTGGATCATCGGTCGCCTGCAACACTGCGAGGCGGCCGTCAACAGCGCCATCGACCAGTATCGCTTTGCCGACGCCGCCCATGCGCTCTACCAGTTTTTCTGGAATGACTACTGCGACTGGTATATCGAACTGAGCAAACCGGTGCTGCGCGAGGGCAGCCCGTTTACCCCGGCGCAGCAGTGCGGCACCCGCAATACCCTGCTGCGGGTGCTGGAGGCCGGCCTGCGTCTGATGCACCCGGTGATGCCATTCCTCACCGAGGAACTCTGGCAGCGGGTCGCGCCGATGATCGGCGAAAGCGGTGACAGTATCGCCCTCGCCCCCTACCCGGTGGCCGATCTCGCCCGTGTGGACGCCGATGCCGATGCCGATACGGAATGGCTGATTGCCGTCATCCGCGCCATCCGCTCGGTACGCGGCGAGATGGATATCTCACCGGGGAAGCCTCTGCCCCTACTCCTGCAGGCCGGCGATACCCATGACCGGGAAAGGGTGGAACGCTATCAGTCCTGGCTCTTCGCCCTCAGCCGCCTCGCCAGTCTGGAATGGCTGGGCGCCGATGAGGAAGCGCCACCCGCCGCCTTGCAACTGGTCGGCGATCTGCGCGTCCTCGTCCCTCTCGCGGGGGTAATCAACGTGGCTGCCGAACAGGCCCGCCTCGCCAAGGAACAGCAGCGACTGGAACAGGATCGCGCCAAAACCGTCGCCAAACTCGGTCAGGAAAGCTTTCGCAGCCGGGCGCCCGCAGAGGTGGTCGCCAAGGAGGAGGAACGCCTGCGGGAGTTGGATGCCGCACTGCTGCAACTGGGGGAGCAGGCACGGCGGTTAGCCTTGTTGTGATCACCCCCCCGGAAACCGGAGACTCCAGGATGGCTAAACGCCGGATCTATCCCTTGGAGCCCCTGTTCGGGAGAATGCTCTCGCCTTTCGAACAGTTTCTGCAGCGGGCAACGGCGGGTGGCATCGTTCTCATCGCGGCCACCATCCTCACCCTGGTTCTCAGCAACTCAACCTGGCACACGGCCTATCACGCGTTCTGGGAGCAGCATCTCGGCCTGCACTGGGGTAACTGGATATTCGATCAGAGCCTGCATCACTGGATTAACGACGGGCTGATGGCGGTGTTCTTTTTTGTGGTCGGCCTGGAACTCAAGCGGGAATTTCTGGTCGGAGAACTCTCCTCGCTGCGGGATGCCGCCTTGCCGGTTATCGCCGCGCTTGGCGGCATGCTGGCCCCGGCACTGATTTATCACCAGTTTAACCAGACCGGCCCGGCGGCAGACGGTTGGGGAATTCCGATGGCGACGGATATTGCCTTCGCCATCGGGATTCTCGTCCTGCTCGCCTGGCGCATTCCCCGTAATCTGATCATTTTTCTGACCGCCCTGGCCATCGCCGATGATCTGGGCGCAGTGCTGGTCATCGCGATTTTTTACACACCGGCGCTCCATATCAAAGCGCTGATGATCGCCGTGCTCTTGCTGCTGGCTTTGCTTTTGTTCAACCGGAGCGGCGTTCGTCATACCTTGCCCTATCTGCTGGTCGGGCTACCCTTCTGGTATTTCGTGATACTCTCCGGAATCCATGCCACGGTGGCCGGAATTCTTCTGGCTTTTACCATCCCGGCGCGGAGCCGCATACTGCCGGACGAACTGGCGGACAACCTCAGTGCTCACGGACAACACCTGCGCGATACCATAATCCACAGCAAACGTCTGGATCCTCTGGTCAACGGACAACTTGCCGGGATCATTCAGGACATCCGCAATATCAGTATCGCCGCGCTGGCTCCCCAACAACGTCTGGAGCACGCCATTCAGCCCTGGGTGACTTTTGCGGTCCTTCCGATTTTTGCGCTCGCCAACGCCGGCGTCAATTTTGCGCACATCTCCGTGAACATGCTGTTCAGTAGCGTTACCATCGGCACTTGCCTGGGATTGGTATTGGGCAAATTCCTGGGCATCAGCCTCAGCAGTTGGCTGGCCGTGCGCCTCAACATCGCGCGGCTGCCTGCCGGGGTACGATGGCGGCACCTGCTGGGCGCTGCCTGGCTCGGCGGCATCGGTTTTACCATGTCTTTATTTATCAGCCAACTGGCCTTTGGCGATCCGCGTCTGCAAGAAGAAGCCAAACTCGGTATCCTGCTCGCATCGCTGATAGCCGCAAGCATAGGTTTGCTCTGGCTGTTCCAGGTAAGCCGCAAAAAAGGAGACGTACCCGCATGATCCCCGCTGACGTATTACACACGGTACAAGAGGCCCTCGCCGAAGATATCGGCAGCGGTGACCTGACCGCAGCACTCATTCCGGCAGATCAGGGGTTACGCGCGCGCATCATCAGTCGGGAAGCGGGCATCCTTTGCGGACGTCCCTATGCGGATGCCACTTTCGCCGCGCTATCCCCCGCCCTTCAGATCCACTGGCAATTGGCCGAAGGCGCGTGGATGCTACCCGATCAGGAAATCTGCAGTATTGCCGGTCCTGCCAGGGCCCTGCTCAGCGGCGAGCGCACCGCACTGAATTTCCTGCAGACCCTCTCCGGTACCGCCACCCAGGTCAGCGCTTTTGTCGACATGCTGCGCGGCCATAAAACCCACCTGCTGGACACCCGTAAAACCATCCCCGGCCTGCGTCAGGCGCAAAAATATGCGGTGCGCATCGGTGGCGGACACAACCACCGACTGGGCCTATACGATGGCATTCTCATCAAGGAAAATCACATCGCTGCCTGCGGCGGCATCGCGGCGGCACTGCGGGCGGCCCGACAACTGGCTCCGGCACTCACCCGCATCGAAATTGAAGTGGAAAATCTGAGCCAGTTGGAAGAAGCGCTGAGCGCGGGTGCCGACATGATCCTTCTCGACAATTTTACCGTGGAGGATTTGCGCCATGCCGTACAGCGGGTCGCAGGGCGTATGCCCCTAGAGGCATCGGGGAATATGGGCCTGCACAATATCACTGAAGCAGCGGCTACCGGCGTGGATTTCATTTCCGTGGGCAGCCTCACCCGCCATCTGCGCAGCCTGGATCTGTCGCTGCGCTATCTCTGAGCGTTCCTCCGCTTAGGAGGCGCGCGCCGCCGCATCCAGACTGCGCAGGGTCTCATCCGCGCCTGCCGCCGCCGTCAGGTCGGCGACATTATCCTTGGTGAAGAAGCCCTGAAAACCTCCGAAGCGCTGCACATACTCCACAATCAATGAGGAATGCTCCGAAGCGCTGGAGAAAATCTGCTTCAGCCCTTCCCGCTCCGAACCAATGACCTCCAGCAGAAATTTCTGCCCGCAATTCTGCAGGACGTTCACCACATGGTCGATATTGGCCTGACCTCCGGTGTGTCCATCCTGCACCGCCACCGCCAGATGATGCAAACGCGGCCCGAAGTTGCGCACGAAGGCCTCGGTAGGGGACGGTCTGCCGATCAGATGATTGCAGAAATACGGGTGGTTGGCGGCGGTAAAAACCTTGGCCGGGCTATGCAGTTCACTGGCAAAATGCATGCTCTTGGTCACATTCGTGGAGGAGTTCTGATCGGGAATATCGTAGGAACCCCAATAGTAATAACTGGAGAGGGTCAGATATTCGAGAATGGCCGCCTCCCGGTTCTGACTGTATACCCTCGTCGCCAGGTGGTCGATGGGTAGAAGGAGCTTGTCCAGACCGAGTCTCTCACGCAATTCCTTGGCCCGTTCAAACGCGGCCTGCATATCCTCCCGGATGGAGGATAGCCCCAGGGAATAGACTCGGATGTGGTCGTCCGGGCGCTCCCAGTAGCCGACGATATTGTGGGTATAGGGAGACGGTTTGACGATGGCCATATTCCCCGGCAACTCCAGGTGGCGAACCTGCTCCTGATTGAAAAAACGGATTTCCCGGCCCTTCTGCGCCTCCACTACCTCATGCAGGTTTTTAACCTGAAAGATCTCCCCCATATACCGGGAGTTCGGCCGCTGCGCCCCGATGGGGTAGACCTCATTGAGACTGCGAAAGATACCGTGCAGGTTGGGATCTTTCACCTCCCGCACCAGCACATCGGGGGCACTCATGTCGATCCGCAGGATGTGCGTCGAGTGCTGCTCTGTTTCCAGGGTAACCAGGTAGTCATAAGGCGTCATCAGGCAGAGTTCGCCGACATAGGCCGCGGAATGCCCAGGCTCCACCGTGATCATCAGACTGTCGATACGGCCGATATTTTCGCTCAGGCCCTGGCGGTCACGGTCTTCCAGCAACCGTCCCAGCCACTCCTCAAAAAAAGCGGAATTCGGCTTGTCGCCCTGCCGCTGAAAATCTGTCGATGCCTGCATATCCATCCCTCCATTCATATCCTGTCGATCAGTGTAACCCTCCTGATTCAGGCGGCCAACGTACCACCCCTCGCACTGCCCTTGCTTCATCGACCACCTCTTGCCGGAAAAGCGCATGCACTTCTTGACAAGATACCGATTGGTCGGTATCCTTAATTCCATGACGATACAGCCTCTACGAAAAACCCGTAACCCGGAGCAGACCCGCAGCGATCTACTGGACGCCGCCTATATCGAGATTTTGGAATCCGGCTTTCAGGCAGCCAGCCTGGAACGCATTCTTGCCAATACCTCGGTAAGCAAAGGCGCGCTTTACCACCACTTCGGCACCAAGCGCGAACTGGGGCTGGCCGTAGTCGAAGAAGTGATTGCGCCGCAGCTTGCGGTGCGGTGGTTTGCCCCTTTTGCCGAGCACGATGACCCTTTGGTCAGCCTCCAGCGTATTCTCGAAGAAAAGATCAATACCGCCGACGAATCCGTCATCCGCTACGGCTGCCCCCTCAATAATCTCATCCAGGAAATGAGCCCCCTCGATGAGGCGTTCCGCTGCGGATTGCAGCAGATTCTCGATCGCTGGGTCGCGGTCATGGCCGACGCCCTGGCCGGGGGGCAGACCGCCGGCAAGGTGCGCACCGACGTCGAGGCGAAAGAGGTAGCACTTTTCATCGTTGCCGCCATCGAAGGCTGCGTTGGCCTGGGCAAAAACGCGCAGTCTGTCGAGGCCTATCGGCGTTGTTTGCGACAATTGCAACTCTACGTCCAGTCACTGGCCGCCTGAAGGGTATCCCGTGTCGTGCCGTGAACATCCGCTTCGCAATTTCCGGCGTGCCGCTTTTTCTGCTTCCTGACCGCAGCAAGGAGGTATCATGTCGCAGATCACATCTGAATGGATTCAACTGGAAAACGGCCCACGCGCCTGGTACGCCCGCCCCGTCGGCGTGGGTCCACACCCGGCCGTGCTGGTCTTCATCGAGGCCTTCGGAGTCAACGCACACTTTCAGGACGTGGCCCAACGTCTTGCCCGGGCGGGTTATTGCGCCATGGTGCCCGACCTGTATCACGGCAAGACCTATGAATATTCCGACTTCGACAGTGCCATCGGCCACCTCAAAACCCTGAACGACGCAGTCGTCATGCAAGAGGCGCACATGGCCATCCAGGCACTGCAGCAACGCACCGAGGTTTGGAAGGATGCCATCGGCGCGCTGGGATTCTGTATGGGCGGACGCTACGCCTTCATGGCCAATGCCATCCAAGCAGATCACCTCCGCGCCTCGGTCGCCTTCTACGGCGGCGGTATTGCTCCCGATCGGGATTCCGTCGGACGTAAGCCGGTGCTGCATCTAGTGGATCAGATGCGGGCGCCGCTGCTGCTGCTCTACGGCGCGGAGGACCAATCCATCACCCCCGGAGAACATGGTCGCATCGCCACAGCGCTCAGCACCGCCGGCAAACGCTATACCCTGGCCGTGTTTTCGGGTGCGCCACACGGCTTCTTTGCAGATCCTCGGGACAGCTTCCGTCCCGAGGCCGCGCAGGAAGGCTGGCGCCTGACCATTGACCACTTCACCCGTTATCTCGGAGCATCCGCATGACGCATAAGCTGTTTTCCTCCTGGACGTTACGCAGCATCACCCTGCGCAATCGCATCTGCGTGGCGCCCATGTGCCAGTATTCCACACCCGATGGCGTCGCTGGGGACTGGCATATGGTGCATCTCGGCAGCCGTGCCGTAGGTGGCGCCGGGTTGGTCATGGTTGAAGCGGCTGCCATCAGCCCGGAAGGCCGCATCTCCCCCCGCGACCTCGGTATCTGGACGGATGCGCAGGCGCAGGCACTGGCTCCCATCGTGGCGTTCATGAAGGCGCAGGGGACGGTCACCGCCATTCAGATCGCCCATGCGGGACGAAAGGCGTCCACCCGGCCGCCCTTTCTCGGTGGCGACCCCATTGCGGCCGATGCGGAGGGCGGCTGGAAGCCCCTGGGACCCAGTGCCCTGCCCTTCCACTACAGCCATACGGTGCCCTACGCAATGGACGCCCAGAACCTGGAGAAAGTGCGCAGGGACTTTGTGGCCGCGGCCCGGCGCGCACTGGCCGCGGGATTCGAGGTCCTGGAACTGCACATGGCCCACGGCTATCTGCTGCACAGCTTTCTGTCCCCCATCAGCAACCAGCGGACCGACGACTACGGCGGCAGCCTGGAAAACCGCATGCGCCTGCCACTGGAAATCACCGCTGCCGTGCGCGCAGTCTGGCCCGAAGATCTGCCCCTCTGGGTGAGGATTTCCGCCACGGACTGGGTGCGCGGCGGATGGGACCTGGAGCAGTCCGTCGTCTTCTCCAAGGCGCTGAAGGACCGTGGCGTGGACGTCATCGATTGCAGCAGCGGTGGCATGACGCCGGATGCCGTCATCCCCGCCGGCCCCGGCTTCCAGACGCCTTTCGCCAGCGCACTCCGCCAGGAGGTCGGCATACCCACCGTCGCTGTCGGCCTCATCACCGAGGCGATACAGGCAGAACACATCCTCGTCACCGAACAGGCCGACGCCGTGGCCCTGGCCCGGGAACTGCTGCGCAATCCCTACTGGCCCATGCACGCGGCCCGGGAACTCGGCGTCGATATCGCCTGGCCCGCACAGTACGATCGCGCCAAAGCACGCCCATAATTCCCCCTGCCATTCGGGGCTGCCATCGGGGTGGTAATGAGGGGTGTCAGACGGGGTTCGGGACGGATCCCGCCAGCAGTTTCTGCAGCTGCGCGAGCGTCGCCCTGCGTAGGGGTCGGCCATCCACGGGGGATGCGGGACTGCGCCGGTCCTCGTCCAGATCAAAGAGGACCAGACGCAGATCCGCCCCGGCAAAATTCAGCTTCAGGCAAGGATAATCCCGGGCCGGGGCATCCCCGTAATGAAGCCGCTGCCAGGCCTCCTCATAAGCTACCTTCTGATCCATCAGAAAAAAAATCACGCTCTCCGGCGCGTCCACAAAAAGATGGAGGGTGACGGGCACGTGGCGCGTCGCCGTCCCGGTCAGAACCGGCCCGGTCAGACGCGGCTGAAACTCTGCCAGCCACCGCATGGCCTGCGCAGCCTGCTCGCGGAGCTGGCGCAACTCCGCCTCATGAACCTGACCATGGAAAAGCTGCAGACGGGACTGAAGCTCTTCCTCGATCTCCGCATTACTTGGCCAGTCCTGCTGAGCGTCGCCGCCGGCGCCTAGGCGGCGCGCCGCCTTTTCCTTGGCCACCCGGAAGTCCACCACCCCCTCATCGGCCATGATCCGCGCCGATTCCACCACCAGCAAGCGCCGCAAACGGGATTGTTGCTGTGACTTGGCCATTTCCGCACCCCGATCATTGTCTACAAACGACATTCCGCATAAGATAGCGCGAATGCGAGAGTGGCGGAATTGGTAGACGCACTGGATTTAGGTTCCAGCGGTTACGGCCGTGCGAGTTCGAGTCTCGCCTTTCGCACCAACCTCTCATAAAAGCCGTTGTGCCGTAAGGTTATCGCGTGCTGCAAGTTCGATACAAAAGGGGACATAAATGAATATGCAACAATCCATTATGTCAGGGTATCGAAAGTTTTTTACCAGAAGCGGCCGGGCACCGCGCTCGGAATACTGGTATTTCTTTTTATTCTATCTATTGTTGAATATTGCCGTACAACTACTGGGTATCCATGTCCGGACCCACGATCACTCCGGCATTCCTTCCATTCTCCTTTCGATTATCGCGATGGGGTTCTGGCTGGCAGCCCTGATCACTGTCGTACCAATGCTGATGGTCACGGTCCGTCGTGTTCACGATATTGGGCGGACGGGTTGGTGGGTGGGCGTCTCCTTTATCAACGGGCTCCTGCTCGACGGAGCGTTGGGATATGCGATCTTCAGGGCCACCATCATGCACAATACCCAAAATCTGCAGGCTGGTCTGCCCAGTGGCGGTATGGCAATAGTCTTGGGCATATTGGGCTTGATCGGCATCGCGCTGGGCCTTACGATCCTCACCTTCACCATCCTGCCGGGAAGTCCAGGAGAGAACCGTTATGGCCCAAACCCTCTGGACTCCCACGCCACGCCTGTTTCGGGGGCTCAGCACGACAGATACTGATCGAGGCACCTGTAATTCATGAGGATTTAACATTGACCACCTTCAGACCAATTGCATTTGTCGTGGCCTCAACCAATCATGGAACCATGATAGTCAACAGAAATGACTACAGAATCGTTCCCGGCGGGGCATTTGGCGTTGGCCATCAAATACTCACGTCGTCGTCTTTCGACCAACCCGAAGTGGATCTCGTCCTGCAGCTGTTATCCGCCAGAAGAACCCACCATGGCGACGGCGTCTTTGCCATCGATTGCGGCGCCAATATAGGCGTCCACACCATAGAGTGGGCAAAGCTCATGTATGGTTGGGGATCGGTGGTCGCCTTTGAAGCGCAGGAAAGAATTTTTTATGCGCTGGCCGGAAACATCGCCATCAACAACTGCTTCAACGCCAGAGCCGAATGGGCCGCCGTCGGCGCCGGCAACGGGTTCATCGGGGTTCCGTCACCGGACTACAACCTGCCGTCGAGCTACGGCAGCCTGGAATTGAAAAAATCGGCAAGCAACGAGTTCATCGGCCAGGAAATAGACTATTCAGAGGGAAAAACCATCCGGACGCGGATGGTTGCCATTGATCAGGCGATAAGCGGACGGGTTGATTTTATCAAAATAGACGTCGAGGGGATGGAAATCGATGTGCTCCATGGCGCAAGGGAAACGATAATACGCAATAAGCCAGGCATGCTCATTGAAAAAATAAAATCAGAGGAAAACGAACTGATCGGATTCGTTACCGGGCTAGGCTATAAAACATTCCAATTTGGGATCAATATAATCGCCGTACACGAATCAGATCCGGTGATCTCCATGATAAATACCACGGTGTAGATTCACGCCATGGAGTGGAGTACAACCGTGTGCAGCGGCCACGCAGAGCATCCTTGCCGACGGCACGAAGTGGATTGCCATGGCAGATCGCCTGCGACCCAACACAATGCCTGAAAGATGAAACAGTCATTCACCTCGGATTGCGGCCGGGTCGTATCCTATGAAGACATCGGTGACTCGAACGGGAGGTTGCCGGTATTGTTCCTGCACGCTACGCCCGGCTCCCGCCTGCAACTGGAATTGCTGCCTGCGGCCCTGCGTAACGGTCTGCGCTGGATCGCCTTCGACCGGGCGGGTTACGGAGCATCGGACCGACAGCCGGGACTGACCATGACCGAAGTGGCAGCGACGGGCGAAGTCTTGGCAAACCATCTGGGGCTGGACGCCTTTCACGTGCTGGGTTTCTCCGGCGGTGGTCCCTACGCGCTGGCCTGCGCCCGCGCCATGCCGGGGCGGGTGCGCACCGTGCATCTGGCGAGCAGCCCGGGACCAGCGGAGCTTCCCGGGGTACGATCCGCGTTCGGTCTTCAGGACCACGTCATCTTTATCCTGGTGCGCCATGCACCGTGGCTCTTCAGGGCGTCGTTGCGCCTCAGAATGGCGGGCGTGCAGCGGAGGCCGGAGCGCTTCGTGGCGCAGTTCGCGGCAAAGATAGCTACCCAGGACCATGCCCTGCTGGCGGCGCCCGACGTTCTGGCGAAGCTTTGCGACGACTTGCGGGAAGCTTTGCGGCAAGGGACTGCGGGGATGGCTGACGATTTCGCGGTGCTCAACCGCCCCTGGCCCTTCCGCCTGGAGGATATCCGGGTACCGGTGCATGTCTGGCAGGGCGCACAGGATCATGTGAACAATCTGCGGGTCGGTCTGGCGATAGCTGCACATTTGCCCACGGCGCAGCTCCATCTCCTGGAGTCAGGCTCGCATATGCTGTTGCTGACCCATGCCGCGGAGATCCGTGCGGCGTTGGACCAGGATGCGGCCCTGACCGCTTCGCAGGAACCCGCTAAATGATACCGGGAACAAGGCAGTACGTGCAGTTGCGGTATTCCTGATAAGCGATCCCGAAGGCATCCGCGAGTATGCGTTCTTCTTTGGCGATTCTCCAGAGGTAGGCCAAAATGACAGGAACGACGATCAGGGTGGCGGTGGCCCAGTAGCCAAACGACAGCGCCAACCCCAAAAAACAGAGCAGCGCTCCTGTATAGGACGGATGGCGCACCATGCGATAGGGTCCATGCCGGATCAGCCGGTGGCCGGGCTGAATGGCCAGATCCACGGTGAAATATCTCCTCAACGTCATGATCGCGTAGGTTCGCAACATTAGCCCCGCCATCAGTAACGAAACCCCCACCCGCGGCAGATAGAGCGCGATATGTGGCTCCTGGCGGACTTCCAGCGCCAACACGCAAGCCCAGCTTCCGACGCTGGACAAGATCACGACGTTGAATATTTTTGAAGACCCGCCATCCTGCCTGTTCGCATTCATGGGGGAACGGAAAAAGTATTCCAGATACAACTCCAGCAATATCCATGCCGATAACAGCGCCAACAGCAGAATAGCAGATACCATCATTCCTCACCGCCCTTGAGCCGCCTGCGCCGATCACCAGCGATGGAACAGTGTACCATCATATCTCCGCATCCTGAATGCCTGAGATTATCCCGAATGTTGCGACGGCTATTCAACCCCGGTGCGTTTGCGAATGAGCCACCCAGGCAAGGCGGTGGGGTCGGCAAAACACGTCGCGGCACCGCTGGCGTCCAGGCGTTCCGCGTCGTGTACGCCGCAGAGCACCCCCACCGGCAAGACCCCTGCGGCCACGGCCATTTCCATGTCGTGCACGGTATCGCCCACCATGATGGTCGCCGCGGGGGGCAGGCCATAGTGCCGTAGCAGTTCGCAGAGCATCAGGGGATCGGGTTTGGATCGGCTTTCATCGGCACAGCGGCTGGCGCTGATGCAGGCGGCGAGAAGGGGATGCTCGCCCAGCACCCGATCCAGACCGCGACGGGTTTTTCCGGTAGCCACGGCAATCTCATAACCGGCGCCAGCGAGTTGCACCAGCGCGTCTTCCACCCCGGGAAAGAGGGGCATTTCGCGAACCGGGGTGCCGAAAAAGCACTCCCGGTAACCCTCCAGAATCCGTTCCCGGGTAGGCTTATCCGCATCGGGGGCGAGGGCCGCCAGGGCGTCTTCCAGTCCCAATCCGATAATTTCCCGGTACTGCTGTGCACCGCGATCCGCCAGCCCTGCATAGGCAAAAGCATGGGACAGACAGCCGCAGATGGTGGAGATGCTATCCATGAGGGTACCGTCCCAATCGAAAATGATCAGTCGGCAATCGCTGGGGGGCGGAATCATCCGGCGGATTCCTTACGCAGTTGGGTCAGGACGGCCTGCAGATCAGCCGGTAGCGGGGCCTCGATGCGCATGGGTCGGCCGTCGTGCGGGTGGCGGAAGGCCACCAGGGCCGCATGCAAAAAAAGTCGCCGCAGGCCCAGGGCGCGCAGGCGCTGGTTAAAGATCGCATCGCCATATTTCTCATCACCCGCCACCGAATGCCCTATCGCTTGCAGGTGAACCCGAATCTGGTGCGTACGCCCGGTATCGAGGTCGGCCTGCAACAGCACCGCGCCGCGGAAATATTCCAGTGGCAGAAAACGCGTATGTGCGGCCTTACCCTCCACCGGGTCCACCCGCACCATGCGCTCGCCGGACTGCAGGGTGTTCTTGCGCAGGGCCAGACGTACGGAGCGCGCCTTGCCCTGCCAGTCACCGGTCGCCAGCGCCAGATAACGTTTCTCCATGAGGCCTTCCCGCAGGGCCTCATGGAGCGCACGCAGCGCCGAGCGTTTCTTGCTGAATATCAGACAGCCGGAGGTGTCGCGGTCCAGGCGATGTACCAGTTCCAGTTCACGGGCATCGGGCCGCAACTGTCGCAATGCCTCGATGACGCCCCAGCTCAGGCCCGATCCCCCGTGCACGGCCAGCCCGCTGGGCTTGTCCAGCACCAGCAGATGAGTGTCTTCGTAAAGGACAGCGGCTTCCAACTGGCTCTGCAGGTAGGCGGGCAGCACTGCGGGATCGCTGGGCGCCGCCACCCGCACCGGCGGCAGGCGCAGCACGTCGCCCTCTGCCAGATGGTAGTGCGGCCGCGCCCGCCCTTTGTTCACCCGAACTTCGCCACTGCGCAAGATTTTGTAGATATGGGAGCGCGGCACACCTTTCATCACCCGCAAGAGGAAGTTATCCAACCTCTGCCCGGCTTCCGCGTCGGTTACCTGCCATTGCCGCGCCCCGTTTTCCGCCATTTTTCCTGCCTCTGTGCTTTTTTCATTTGCGATTCTATTCTTTTATGGCATATATTTCGACCTGGGACGCTGCGCTTCTCGGAGCGCGGCCCCAATTTCAGCATCGACGGGTAACCCCGTCGGTCCCAATTACAAACGCTGCGCTCCCTGGTGGGTCCCTTGGGCTTGTGGGTTGAGCGCCGGAGAAAGAAGAACTTATGAAACGGATGTTGATTAACGCTACCCACGCGGAGGAATTGCGGGTGGCTTTGGTAGATGGTCAAAAACTCCTCGATCTGGATATTGAACGCGCGTACCGAGAACAGAAAAAAAGCAATATATACAAGGGCCGCATCACCCGTGTGGAGCCCAGCCTCGAAGCCGCCTTCGTCGATTACGGTGCCGAACGGCACGGTTTTCTGCCCCTCAAGGAGATCGCCCGGGAATACTTCCAGCAGCAGGAGCAGGGCCGCAAGCGCATTCAGGATCTGGTGCGGGAAGGTCAGGAAATCATCGTTCAGGTAGACAAGGAAGAACGCTCCAGCAAAGGCGCGGCACTCACCACCTTCGTCAGTCTGGCCGGACGCTATCTGGTGCTGATGCCGAACAATCCGCGTGCCGGTGGCGTCTCCCGGCGCATCGAAGGCGAGGACCGCACCCAGATTCGCCAGCACCTGCAACTCCTGGACATTCCTGAAAACATGGGCGTCATCGCCCGTACCGCGGGGATCGGTCAGGAGCTGGAGGCCCTGCAGCGCGACCTGGAATATCTCAAACAGATCTGGCAGGCCATCGTCGATACCGCGGCGCCGCGTGCCGCGCCTTTCCTGATTTATCAGGAGGGCAACGTCGTGGTCCGCGCCTTGCGCGATCATTTTTCCGAGGATATCGGCGAGGTGCTGATCGACGAGGAAGGGGCCTACAATGCTGCGGTGCAGTTCATGGGCTCCATGATGCCGAAAATGGTGCATCGCCTGAAATACTACGATAACGACGTACCTCTTTTCTCCCGCTATCAGATCGAGCAACAGATCGAGTCCGCATTCAGCCGCGAAGTGCGCCTGGAGTCGGGGGGAGCCATCGTCATCGACCACACCGAAGCACTGGTGGCCGTCGACGTGAATTCGGGGCGCGCCACCAAGGGGCAGGACATCGCGGAGACCGCATTTCAGACCAACCTGGAAGCCGCTGAGGAGATCTCCCGGCAGATTCGCCTGCGTGATCTGGGCGGGCTCATCGTGGTCGATTTCATCGATATGGAATCCCCCAAACACCAGCGCGAAGTGGAGAACAAACTCAAGGAGGCACTCAAGCTGGATCGGGCCCGGGTACAGTTGGGGCGCATCTCCCGCTTTGGCCTCATGGAAATGTCCCGGCAACGTCTGGGAGCCAGTCTGGAGGAAGCCTCTTCCGAGCCTTGCCCGCGCTGCAACGGTACCGGTCAGATACGGGGCTGCGAAGCCACCAGCATGCACGTCCTGCGCCTGCTGTATGAGGAGTGCATGAAAACCGGTGCCGCCGAGGTGGAGTGTCAGGTGCCGGTGGATGTGGCCGTCTATCTGCTCAACGAAAAACGCCGCCAGATTCTGGAACTCGAGGCCAAAACCGACACCCGTATTCTGATCATTCCCACGCCAGAGATGGTTACGCCCCATTATCAGATTCAGCGGACGCGCGTGGAGGGCGGCAGCAGCCGGACGGCTCCGGCGTCTGGTGGTGAAGGCGGCACGCTGCCCGCACGCCCCAGCCGCCCGACGAACGAATCCGCGGCGCTGAGTCCATTGACCGCACCGCCACCGCCCGAGGTTTTGCCACCACTGCGCACGTCACCGGCACCCAGCAGCCCGAAAGCGAAAGCACCCGCCAAGGTCGTTCCGCCGGAAGAAGGCATTCTGGCCCGGCTGGTGCGGGCGCTGGTATCCCGTTACGTGCCTGTTGACGCCGCGACTTTCCTGGCGGAAACCAGTGGTGCCGAGATGTCGGCAAGCACGGAGCAGGCCAGCGAGACTAGCAGCGATGAGCAGGAAAACGGTGGCGAAGGGCGCAGTGGCCGGCGCCGCCGCCGCGGTGGACGTCGGGCGCGCGCCAGGCGTTCCACCCAGGGTGGAGAGAATGGTGCAGAATCCTCTTCGGCAGATGAGAAAGCCCCTGAGGACGGCTATACGACAGAGGGATTTCAGGATAACGATCTGCTGGCGGGCCCAGAGGATGACAGCCATGTCCTGGAGGAGCTCGTCTATCCCGGCTCGGTACCCGCCGCCGCCGACTGGCACCAGATGCTGGTCCCCGCCACAACGCGGACTCCGGTTGCCGATCTGACCGTTGAAAGTGATCCGGCACGGGAGGCAGAAAGCCTGCCCGCAGAGGGGCCCGCGTCTTTGACCGTTCAAGAACCGGTCAAAGACGCCACTCGGGAATCCATGCCGGTGGCGATGCGACAGGAGCCCCGCCCGGAACCCGTGCAGGGTGACTTACTGGCCGTGGAGGCTGCAGAACATGCGGGCGCAGTGTCTGTTGCCGTCCCTAGTGAAGCCGAGCAACAGTCTTTTCCGCTGGGCGACGGCTGAGCAACGACTGCGCGCGCTACAAACCGGGGCGTAGCAGTGCCTCATTTCCGCCGCCATGTGGTGCCGCCGGGACCGTCTTCGAGGATGACTCCGGCGGCGGTCAATTCCTGCCGAATGGCGTCGGCTCCGGCAAAATCACGGGCCTGCCGCGCCGCGGCGCGCGCGGCAATACGCGCATCGATCCAGGGCGCGTCCGCGTCGTCGCCGCGAAGAAAATCCTCGGCATCCCGTTGCAGCAAGCCCAACACACCCGCCAGTTCCCGTAACAGGGTGGCGAGCGGCGCTGCCACCTCACTGCCTTCGTCCCGCAGGCGGTTCAGTTCGCGAGCCAGATCAAAAAGCACGGCAAGGGCTGCCGGCGTATGAAAATCATCACTCATGGCGGCATGGAAACGCTCCCGCCACTCGCCACCCAACTCCGCCACAATTTTAGGCCTGGGCATCCCGCGCAGGGCAGTATAGAGCCGGGTGAGACCCGCCCTCGCCTGCTCCAGCGCGTCTTCCACATAATTCAATGGGCTACGGTAATGGCTGGAGAGAATGAAAAAACGCAGCACTTCGCCGGAATAGCGAGGCAGAAGCTCCCGCACCGTGAAGAAATTATTCAGGGATTTTGACATTTTCTCGTCGTTGATGCGGACAAAGCCGTTGTGCATCCAGTAATGGGCAAAAGCACAGCCCGCGCCCTGGGACTGGGCGATTTCATTCTCATGATGCGGGAACTGCAGATCGGCACCGCCACCATGTATATCAAAGGCACAGCCCAGGGCATCGGCGGACATGGCGGAGCACTCGATATGCCACCCCGGTCGCCCCTCTCCCCACGCTGAAGGCCAGGACGGCTCGCCGGGCTTGGCCGCTTTCCACAGGGCAAAATCCAGAGGATCGCGTTTGTCTTCGCCGACTTCGACCCTCGCACCCGACGTCAACTCGTCAATGGACTTGCCGGACAGGCGGCCATACTCCGGAAAGCTGCGCACCGCGTAGTACACATCGCCATTGGCCGCCACATAGGCATGCCCTCTGTGGATGAGTTCGCCGATCAGGGTCTGCATGGCGCCCACATGCTCCGTCGCCCGCGGTTCCAGATCAGGTCTCCGGCAGAGCAATGCCGCCTCATCTTCGTGCATGGCGTCGATGAAACGTGCCGTGAGGGACTGAATCGACTCGCCACACTCCAACGCCCGACGAATGATCTTGTCGTCGATATCAGTGATATTGCGAACGTAGGTCACCTCGTAGCCGCGCTCACGCAGATAGCGCACCACCGTATCAAAGGTGACCATGACCCGGGCATGGCCGAGATGACAGAAGTCGTATACGGTCATCCCGCAGACATAGAGTCCCACGTGATTGGGGCGCAGCACCTCTAGCGGCGTTTTACTGCGGCACAGGGTGTCAAAGAGGGTCACTACGGGCAAATTGATCATAGAGCGATCTCGACAGGCGTTGAGGGGCGTTGGGCAGCGGCATGGAGACGCGCCAGAGCGCGCTCTTCGCCGATGAGGGGAAGGAGCGCCGCCAGTTCCGGGCCGTGGGTGAGCCCGGTGAGTGCGGCGCGCAGGGGCATGAACAACGCCTTGCCGCGATGCCCGCTAGCCTGCTGCAAGGCTTTTGTCCAGCGCCGGTAGTCTCCCTCTGACGCCTGCAGCGTCGCCTGAGCGACGGACCAGAACTCAGGACTGACTCCGATGATAGCCTCGACCGCGTCGGCAGCCAACGCAGGAGCGCCAAAACAGCGCTCGGCCCAATCCAGGGCATCGTCGGGCAGCAGGATATTGGCACGCACCGCCGCCACGAAAGGCATTTCCAGCCCTATCGGCACCCTACCCCGCAGCAGTGGCGCCAGCCAGTTCCAGACGGCAGCCTCGTCCAGCGACTGCACCGCTTCGTGCTGCCAGTGCTGCAACTGCACCATATCAAAATGGCCTGGCGCCCGGCTGATCTGGTTCAGCGCAAAGCCCTGCGCCAACGCCCTGCTATCCAGAAAGCCCGTCGCGCCGTAATGATGACCCAGACGGGCGAGGTAGTTGCGCAGCGCCGCGGCCAGATAACCGTCCTTGCGCAAATCACGCAGGCTGGCAGCCCCGTATCGTTTAGACAGGGGCTGACCATCGGCCCCAAGCAACAAAGGCAGGTGCCCATAAGCGGGAACCGATAACCCCAGCGCCTGCAATATCAGAATTTGCCGGGGCGTATTGGTCAGATGGTCTTCGCCGCGCAAAACCAGATTCACCTCCATCAGCGCATCGTCGACCGCATTGGCGAAAAAAAACGCCGGGCTGCCGTCGCTGCGACGGATGACAAAATCCCCCAGATCGCCCACCGCATAACGTCGCTCGCCCCAGACCAGATCCGGCACCGTGAGGGTGCCCTGATCCGGCACCCGGAACCGCAGGGTAGGCAATAACCCGGCAGCCTCGCGCTCGGCCCGCTCGGCGGCGCCGAGGTGCCGGCAGCGCCCTCCATAGCGCGGCGCCTTTCCGGCGGAGCGCTGCACGGCGCGCTCCGCGGCCAGTTCGTCGGCGCTGCAATAGCAGGCATAGGCCTGTCCGCTGGCCTGCAAACGGGCATAGTACTGGTCATAGACGGCCAGACGCTCCATCTGCCGGTAGGGGCCGTGATCGCCACCCCGATCCGGACCTTCGTCCCAGTCGATGCCGAACCACCGCAGATCTTCCAGCAGGGCCCTCTCATAGATCTCGGGGGAGCGCTGCTGATCTGTATCTTCCAGACGCAAAATGAACGTTCCACCCGCGCCACGCGCCGCCAGCCAGGCGAAAAGGGCCGTGCGGGCATTGCCTAGGTGCAGGTAACCGGTGGGGCTGGGTGCAAAGCGACTCTTCAGATTCATGGTGGTATAGTATTGCGCCATCGGCCGCATCGCAATGCAAAAGCCGGGATAGGATACTTCGCAAAATGCAGGCCAGAATGCACTTTGCGAAGTACTCATACACACGGAAAGAAACGGAATGGCTCAAGCTAATACCCCGCGCGCGCGCTCCAGGCAACCGAAGCGCCACCATTATGGACGCTGGATTTTACTGATCATCCTGCTGATTCTGATCAATATCGGGATCGGTGTCGGCATTTATGTCTACCGCATCTGGCAGACTCTTCCTCCTGTCCACGAACTCAAGGAATGGCGTCCGGATGAACCCTTGCGGATATATGCGGCGAACGGTGCGCTGCTGCAGGAGGTCGGCCCTCAGATGCGCTATGCGCTGCCCCTCGGCCAGATTCCGGCCCGGTTGCAGGAAGCCTTCATATCCGCCGAAAACGCCCGCTTCTACAGTAACAACCCGCTGTATTATCCGGTCAGTTATCCGGGGATTCTGCGTGCCGCGGTGGTGGACGTCATTCATATGGCACCGATGCAGGGTGCCAGCACCATCCCGGAGCAGGTGGCCCGGAACTTTTACCTGACTCCGCAAAAAACCATTTCCCGGAAGATCGCGGAAATTCTCCTGGCATACAAACTCGCCGCTCATTTTACCCATAAGCAGATTCTCGAGCTTTATCTGAACAAGATTTATCTCGGGCAAGGGGCCTACGGCGTGCAGGCAGCGGCCCGGACCTATTTCGGAAAAGGCGTCAGTGAACTGACCCTGGGGGAGATGGCAACCATTGCCGGCCTACCGCCGGCACCTTCGGTCTTAAACCCCGTAGTGAATCCCGATCTCGCCAGGAGGCGCCGCAGTTATGTGCTCAAGCGTATGGAAAAGCTCGGCTATATTTCTGCGG